>JALHQU010000222.1 GCA_022841795.1 Fimbriiglobus sp. | reverse complement strand
TTGTCGGCCCGCGGGCGTGCCGGGGAGGGCGGACTCACTTCTTGGCGTCTTCCTCCTCGATGGGCGGCGGCTCCTTGCCGTACTTGGCCCGGTACTTGGCGGCGAACTTCTCCTTCAGGGACGGGTCGCAGATGAAGCACTGCGACTTCGCCCGGTCGTGCTTGTCGCACCAGTCGCCGTTCGCCTTGCACGCCTTGGCGTGCTTGGCCGAGCACATGCTGCACTCCTCCTCCGGGATGCCGTGCTCGCCGCACCACCAATGGCTGTGGTCGTCGGCCTTCTTCGCCGCCGCCTTGTCGGGCGTGGTGGCCTTGGCCTGTTCGGTCTTCGCCGGCTCCTGACCGCACCCGGTCAGGACCATGAGCACCGGAACCAGCAGGCCGCAGGCCCACGCCCGGAACGTCGTCTTCGTCATCGCACTACCTCCTGAAGAGTGGAACCGCCCTCCGGGGCTGGCTCGCCCGCCGGCTCCGGGGCGGCAGCCGCCGGACGGTCGGGATTGCCCCGGAAGGGCATCTGGAAAACGGAATACAACACCCGCAGCACCAGCAGCGACATCACCATCGCCCCGATCACGCCGCCGATGACGACCGTGGCGAGGGGCCGCTGCACTTCGGCCCCGACGCCGGTGCCGAACGCCATCGGCAGGAAGCCGAGGCACGCCACCAGCGTCGTCATCAGCACGGGCCGCAGCCGGGTGGTCGCGGCCCGCCGCACCGCCTCGTCCAGCGGCACCCCCTTCGCCCGGAGTTGCCGGACGTAGGACACGAGGATCATGTCGTCCATCACGGCCACCCCGGACAGGGCGACGAACCCCACCGCCGCGGACACCGAGAACGGCATGTCCCGCAGCCACAGGGCGACGACGCCGCCCACCCAGGCGAACGGCACGCCGGTGAACACCCGGAGGGCGTCGAGGACGCTGCCGTAGGTCATGTACAGCAGCCCGAAGATCAGCACGAACGCCACCGGCACGACGATCAGCAGCCGGGCGTTCGCCCGCCGGAGGTGCTCGAACTGCCCGCCCCAGGCGACGTGGTAGCGGCCCGGCGGCAGCCCCACTTCCGCGGCCACCCGCCTCTGGGCCTCGGCCACGAACCCGCCCAGGTCGCGGTCCCGCACGTTGCAGGTGACGGTGATCCGCCGCTGGCCCCACTCCCGCGTAATGGTGGACGGCCCCTCGGTCAACTCGACGGTCGCCAGCCGGGACAGCGGGATGCGTTCGCCGGACGGGGCCGCGACCAGCATCTTGCCGATGGCCTCCGGGTCGGCCCGGTGGCGGTCGGGGAGCCGGAGGGCCAGCGGGAAGCGGTACTGGCCCTCCACCACCTCGCCCACGGGCTTCGACCCGATGCACTCCACGAGGTCGAGGACGGCCTGGGCGGGGACGCCGTAGCGGGCGATCTCGTCCTGCTTGATCTTCACCTGCAACACCGGCTGGCCCGTCACCTGCTCGACGGCGAGGTCGGCCACGCCGGGGACCGTCCGCAGCACCGCCTCGATCTCCTTCGCCTTGGCCGTCAGCACGGCGAAGTCGTCGCCGTACAGCTTCACCCCCACGTCGGCCCGGACGCCCGAAGTCATCTCGTTCAGCCGCATCTCGATGGGCTGCATGTAGGCGAGCCGCTGGCCCAGGTGGTTCTTCAACTCCCGGTCGATCTTGGCCGTGAGGTCGTCCTGGGTCGTGGCCCTCGTCCACCGCTCGCGGGGCTTGAACGTGATGAAGATGTCGGTCAGTTCCAGCCCCATCGGGTCGGTGGCGACCTCGGCAGACCCGATCCGGCTCCAGACGTGCTCCACCTCGTCCGGGAAGGCCGCGAGGATCGCCCGCTCCATCTCCGTGTTCGACCGGATCGACTCGTCCAGGTCAGTGCCGGCGAGCCGCACCACGTTCACCACCACCGCCCCCTCGGACAGCCGGGGGACGAACTCCGAGCCGAGGTTCGGGGCGATCATCCCGAACGCCACCACCAGCAGGCACAGGGCGAACCCGACCACGGCCAGCTTGTGGTTCATGCACAGCCGCAGGATCGGGGCGTGGATCGCGTGGGCCAGCCGCATCAGCAGCGGCTCCCGGTCCGCGACCTTCTTCGGTAGTAGCAGGCTTGCCAGCACCGGCATGAGGGTGAGCGACAGCACCATCGAGCCGATCAGGGCGAAGATCACGGTCAGGGCCATCGGGCGGAATAGCTTCCCCTCGACCCCTTCGAGCGTCAGGATCGGGAGGTAGACGATCATGATGATGAGTTCCCCGAACAGCGTCGGCCTGCGGACCTCCAGGGCGGCGGCCCGGACCACCTCCCGCTTGCTCTTGCCGTCCGGGTTGTGGGCGAGGTGCCGGACGCAGTTCTCGACCATGACGACGCTGCTGTCCACCACCAGCCCGAAGTCGATGGCCCCCAGGCTGAGCAGGCTGGCGGCGACCCCGAACCGGAGCATCCCGCTGAACGCGAACAGCATGGACAGGGGGATGGCGAGGGCGACGATCCCCGCCGCCCGCAGGTTGCCGAGGAAGGCGAACAGGACGGCGACGACCAGCAGCCCGCCTTCGAGCAGGTTGTTCCGCACGGTTCGGATGACGTGATCGACCAGTTCCGTCCGGTCGTACACCGGCTTCGCCTCCACCCCCGGCGGCAGGGTGGGCCGCACCTCGTCCAACTTGTGCTTCATCGCCCAGGTGACTTCGTGCGTGTTCTCCCCCATCGTCATGAAGCCGAGGCCCAGGACCACCTCCCCCTTGCCGTCCGCCGTGACCGCCCCCCGCCGGACCTCGCTGCCGACCTCGACCTCGGCCACGTCCCGCACCCGGACGGGAACGCCGTCGTGGGCGGTGACGACGATGTTCCTGATCTGCTCGACGGTCGCGGTCCGTCCCAGCCCGTGGACGACGAGCATCGTCCCGCCCCGGCGGACGGTGCCGCCGCCGACGTTGCGGTTGTTCTTCTGGAGGGCCTCGACCACCTGGTCGAAGGTCAGCCCGTACTTGACCAGCCGGTCGGGGTCGATGCGGACCTGGTACTGCTTCTCGAACCCGCCCCAGGAGTTGACCTCGGCGGTCCCCGGAACCGTCCGCATCTGCGGCTTGACGATCCAGTCGTGGACGGTGCGGAGGTGGGTCGCGTCGTCCCCCTTGCCGGTGACGACGTAGTGGAACACCTCGCCCAGCCCGGTGCTGGTCGGCCCCATCTTCGGGCGGTCGATTCCGACCGGCAGGTGGACGCCGCCGAGCCGCTCGTTCACCACCTGCCGGGCGAAGTAGATGTCGGTGCCGTCCTCGAACACTAGCACCACCTGCGAGAACCCGAACTTGGACACCGACCGGAGCGTCCGCAGTCGGGGCAGGCCGCTCAACGCCTGCTCGACCGGGAACGTGATCTGCTGCTCGACCTCTTCGGGTCCGAGGGCCGGGGCCACGGTGTTGACCTGCACCTGCACCGGGGTCGTGTCCGGGAAGGCGTCGATGTCCAGGTGCCGCACCGACCAAACGCCGACGACGGCGAACGCCAGCGTGCCGAGGACGACGGCGAGCCGGTGCCGCAGCGACGTTTCGATGATCCAGTTGAGCACGAGTCGGGCCTCACTTCTTGCAGCAGTCGCAGCCTTCGCCCAGGTTGTTCTTCAGCAGTTCGGCCCGCATGGCGGCACTCCCCTTCACCGCCACGACTTCGCCCGGCAGCACCCCGGCGATGATCTCCGTCTGCTTGTCGGTCCTGGCCCCGACCCGCACCGTGCGGACGTGGAACACCTTGGGCGACCCGTCCGCCAGGTAGTTCTTGTCCCGCACGAAGACGACGTGGCAGCAGCCCTCCCAATGGACCGCGGCGGCGGGGACCACGACGGCCTCCTTCTCGTCCCGCAAGATCACCCGCCCGGCCCCGAAGGTGTTAGCCCGCAGCCGCCCGTCGGCGTTGTCCAGTACGGCCCGGACCCGAACCGTCCGGGTCTTGTGATCCGCCTCGCCGCTGATCCAACTCACAGCCCCGACGACCTCCGACTTGGCTCCGTCGGGCAGGAACCGGACGGGCAATCCGAGGGCCACCGCCCGCACGTCCTCCAGCCGCAGGTCGAGGTTGGCCCACATCTTCCGGGCGTCCACCACGACGAACAGCACCTTGGTCATCTCCACCACCTCCCCGGCCACCACGTCGCGGGACACCACCACGCCGTCGAACGGGGCGACGAGGGGCAGCAGGTTGCCGGTGGTGGCCTTGGCGTCGAGGGTGCTGACCAGCGACTTCGGCAGGCCGAGGAAGTGGAGCTTCGCGGCGAGTTGGTCTTCCGGCACCTTCTCCAAGTCTTCGAGGGCGACCGGCAGCCCCAGGTTGGTCAGGGCTTGCTGGGCACTCGTCAGCCGGATGCGGGCCTCGCTGACCCCCGCCTCGGCCTCGGTGACGGTCCGACCGGGGATCGCCCCGCCGGACGACTTCAGCCCCTCCACGACCCGCTGCTTGAGACGGACCTGGACGAGAGCGTGTAGCAGGTCGGCCTTGGTCCGGCCTACCTCGGCGGCGTCCACCAGCCCGACGACCTCCCCCTCCCGCACCCGGTCGCCCACCTGCTTGTACGCCCGGAACACGGTGCCGGGAACGCGGGTCGAGAGCCGGGCGGTGCGGGCCTGGTCGTAGACGATCTCGCCGGTGCCGCCGACGGCCTCGACCACCGGCCCCGTCCACACCGGCTCGACCTCGATCCCGGCCTTCTCGACCGCCTCCGTGCTGGCGTACTGGATGCGGCGTTTGTGTTGGCCGCACCGGCTGGCGTTCTCGGTGCGGTCGGTGAACGCGAGCGACCGCTTGGCCCGGTCCAGGTCGGCGTCCGTCACCGCGGGCCGCTTATCCACCTGGGCGACCTCCGGGTGGCAGAGCGGGCAGTCGTGGACCCCGTGCGTCTTGCACCAGCCGAACGCCTTCGGGCGGGGCAGCAGGCTGGGATTGCACTCGACGCACGCGGACTCCGGGACGCTGTGCTCGTCGCACCAGTCCGCCTTGTCCGCGGCCTTCGCCCCGGCCAGCGAGGAAAATTTGGGGATCGCCCAGCCCGTCTTGTGGCCCCACACCAGCAGGCCGGCGAGAGCCGAGAAGACGAGCAAGGGCGGAATGGCCCGTGCCACCCGTCGCACCACCGCCATCGCACGGGACGGGCGAGCCGGGGTGAGGGGTACAACCGGCTCACGGTGAGCGTGCGGCGGGGGTAAAGTATCAATCACCGGACGATCTCCCGGTAGGGTTCAGGTTCAGCCGCACGCCCACATCGACCCGGTTGAACGGGGAGGGCGAGAGCGGGTAGTACGTGTGGTTACGGCGGTGTGGGGCGACCTCGACGGATCGCCACCGCGAGCGACGGGATCGGCGGGATCAGATCGTGAACTTGCAGAACGAGATGTACAGCGGTGGGGCGTGCGAGGTGGGGTGAACGTGGACCGGCGGGGGCGTGCAGACTTGGGTGGCCGGGGCGGGTGCAAAACCGACGAACTCGGCCACCGCGACCGGCTGCGGGGTTTCGACCTGCACGATCTTGTCGAGCTTCGTCTTGCAAATGGCCGGGCAGCACGGCTCCTGCGAGGGCGGCGGTGTGTGCCTGACTCGCAGGTCGTCCGCCGAGCGGGTGCTGGCATCAACTTCCTGTCCGGCCCGCTCTTGGCACCCGCACCGGCAACTCCGCGGGTGCCCCTCGTCGGCCCGCTCGGTGCGGACGGGCGAGTTGGCTGGGGCCGGGGTTCGGAGGAGCCACCCCATGCAGTCGAACTTGCGGAGGCACATGCCCTGGGGCACGAGCATCGGCAAGGCGATCAGGATGGTGAGCACCGCCCGGAGCATGAATGACCTTCGGCCAACTTTTGGGTCCGAACAAGCATAGCGTACCGGGCCGTGCAACCGGCGTCAACTCGATCACGCCACCGCTCGGATGGACACAGGCGGTTCCCAACCCGTAAGTTGATAGTCACTTGGGTCGCGTCCTACCTTTCGTGCGGTGAGAACGTGGATGACGGGTTTGCTCAACTGCCGAATCTGGAAACCTTCTCGAAGGCTGCGGAGTTGAACAGTTTCACGGGAGCGGCGAAGGCTCTCGGCTTGACACAGGCGGCGGTCAGCCAACGAATCCAAATCCTCGAAAAGTCACTCGGCAAGAGCCTGTTCGACCGCAAGGGCGGGCGGGTGCTGTTGACCGAGGCCGGGCAGACGCTCTACGCCTACGCCCAGCGGATCATCGACCTGCACCGGGACGCCCGCCGGGAGATCACCGGCCACGAACCCCCGCTCGCCGGGGAACTGGAGATCGCCGCCAGTTCGATCCCCGGCGAGCACCTGCTCCCGGCCCTGTTGTCCGTGTTCGGCCAGAAGTACCCGCACGTCCGGGTTCGTGCCGCCGTCAGCGACAGTATGGCCGTGATGGGGCAGGTGGAGCGGGGCGAGGTCAGCGTCGGTCTGGTGGGGCGGAAGGCTGATGGCCCGAACTTCGAGTTCAAGTATCTCGCCAGCGACCGCATGGTGCTGGTGGCCCCGCCCGGCCACCCCCTCGCCAAGCTCAAGGCGGTCACGGTGGACCAGCTCGCCGCCCACCCGCTCGTCTTGCGGGAGGCCGGGTCCGGCCTGCGGCACTGCTTCGAGAAGGCGTTGGACCGGGCCGGGCGGTCGCTGACCGAACTGCGGGTCGCCCTCGAACTCGGCAGCAACGAAGCTATCAAGGAGGCCCTCCACCGGGGCGTCGGCGTGGCGGTCATGTCCGTGCTCGCCGTCCAAAAGGAGATCAAGTCCCGCACACTTCACGCCATCGGGGTCCGGGACATTCGCTGCGACCGGGACATTTTTGTGGTGCAGGACCGCAGGCGGGTGCCGCCCCTCCCGGCCCGGCTGTTCCTGAACTTCCTCGACGCCAATCCCATCCCCGAATTGACCTCATAAGCACGGCTTATGGCCTTTCTCCGGGGTATCACCCGTCGCCCGTAACACTCTCCGAGCCGCACCCCTATCGTGCGAGTGGATCGTCGTTCGCGGAGGGGACCGCCATGAAGCCGCTGTTGGTCGTCGCAGGGTTGATTGCCTTGTTGCCGTTGATGGCGGCTGTGGCCGACCCGCCGAAGCACGAGAAGGCGTCGGGCCAGCCGCCGAAGCACGAGAAGGAGGTCGAGGAGCCGGGGCTGATGGTCAGCCGGTCGGAGGCGATGAAGAAAGACCCGGTGGCCGACCTCGGCGTGGCCCGGTACTGGGCGGTCGAGAAGGGCAAGGACGTGTGGTCGCTGCTGGTCGAGGTCAACGGGACGATCCCGCTGCACTTCCACCCGGACGGCGTTCACCGCATGTACGTCCTCGAAGGCAAGCTGAAATGCACCGTGGGCAAGGAGACGATGGAGATGGGGCCGGGGGACTACATGCTCATCCCGAAGGGCGTCCGGCACAAGTTCGAGAAGGTGGGCGAGGGCAAGGCGTACTTCGTGACGGTGGACACGCCGCCGATCAACCCGGCGAACAACGTGTGGCTCGAACCCGCCCCGAAAACCTCGGACAAGAAGTGAGGACGCCGCCGTGGAGAGCGTGAACGAGATCAAAGACAAGATCAGGCGGCGGTTCGTCAAAGTCGCCACCTGCCCGACCGCCCCGCAGCGGCACCCGCACGGCCCGGCCAGTGCGAAGAAGCTCGGCTACGATCCCGCCGAGATCGACGGCCTGCCCGCGGTGGTCGTGGAGTCCTTCGCCGGGGTCGGGAACCCGCTCGGCCTGCACCCCGTTCGCCCCGGCGACACGGTGGTGGACATCGGCTGCGGGGCCGGGGTGGACAGCATCCTCGCCGCCCACAAGGTCGGGCCGTCCGGTCGGGTGGTCGGCGTGGACATGACCGCCGAGATGGTCGAGAAGGCCACCGCCAACGCCAGGGTCGCAGGTGTGCCGAACGCCGAGTTTCACCAGGGCGAGGCCGACCACCTGCCGGTGGGCGACGGGACGGCGGACGTGGTAATCTCGAACGGGGTGTTCAACCTCTGCCTGGACAAGCCGAAGGTGCTGGCCGAGGTCTACCGGGTGCTGCGTCCGGGTGGCCGGTTGCAGATGGCCGACATCCTGCTGGGCGAGACGGTGACGGACGATGCGGTGGAGGCGAAGGGGGCGTGGTCCGACTGAATCGGCGGTGCGGTCAAGGGGCGGTCGCTCCTTCGGATGCTCGCCGACGCCGGGTTCACCGACGCCACGTTTCACGGCTGGACGGGCTACGTCACGTCGTCCACCACGCAGGGCGGGTTGGTCACGGCCCGTAAGCCGGGCGTCGAACCCGTCCGCGGGGACGGCGGGCCGACCTGACGGCGGTCGGCTTCGGCTCGCCGGGACCGGATTTGCCCCTGCGTCCTGACTGGAGGAAACAAGTAGTGCCGACGATCAGCCCGATCCCTGATGCCGAAGCGGGCGAGGCCGCTCGGACGGCCTTCGGCGTGCTCCGCTCCCGCGTCGGGGCGGTCCCGAATATGTACCGGACGCTGGCCCACGCCCCCGCGGTCTTGGACGCCGTGATGACGACCGGGCAGGCGATCCGCAGCGGCCTCGACCCGAAGCTGCGGGAACTGGCGTACCTCAAGACGACCCGGCTCACCGACTGCCACTACTGACTGCACTACCACTTGGCCCTCGGTCGGAGGGCCGGACTCTCGGACCGGCAGGTCGCTGACCTCGACCACTTCGAGGCCAGCGGTGCGTACTCGCCGGTCGAGAAAGACGTGCTGCGGTTCACCGAGCAGTGGACCAGCCGCGGGCGGGTGGACGGGGACGTGTTGGAACGGCTGGCAGCCGCCCTCACGACGGAACACGTCGTCATCCTGGCGGCGACGGTGGGGCAGGCGAACTTCACGAGCCGGTTCAACGTCGTCTTCGGCGTCGAACTGCCCTGACCGACGGCACGTCCGCGGCCCGACCGCCGGCGTCCGTCAACACCCACTCGGACGACACCGGATGGCTGCGGTGACGGCGAGCCGGTTTGCGAGTGCTGGCACACCGAGCGGGAGGTGAGGGCGGACACCTCCCCAGCCGTGGGGATCAGTCAACACAGGTTGTTGCTCAATATCGGGATTCTCAAGGGCGTGTCGTGCGGCCTGGTGGGATGGGCCAGTTTGATTGGACTGGAGGGCACGGTCGTACCGAAAAGATGATTATGTTCCGCCGAATCATTACGCTCCTGCTGCTCACGGCAACTCTGCTCTCGCAGTGGTTGTGCGTGAACCGCTGCGTCGGCGGGTGCGAGGCGGGCGGGCCGGAAAACAGGCCGCACGTCCACCTGGGTGCCGTGCTGCCCGGCCCCCCGGAGCGATCTGCCGGCGGGTGTTCGTGCCGACACGCGGCCACCGCCCGGCCCGAACCGGCTGACGACGCCCAAGACGGTCCCGGCAGCCGATCCGCCGCGTCGGGCACGGTGCCCGACCGGGAACCGGACGAAGGGGTACTGTACCTGTCCTTCGATTCGAGCGTCGGCCTTCCCCCGGTCGGCGGGGCCGAGGGTGTCGGCGGCGAACCGTTGGGGCTGCCCGCACTTCCACAAGCCGCGGACCACCGGCACGCCCCGGTCGCCATCGAGCCGCTCCCGTCGCCTCATCCCCGTCCCAGCCGACCGCTCTACCTCCTCACCCGCTCCCTGCTCATCTA
Source organism: Fimbriiglobus sp. (assembly GCA_022841795.1). Classification (GTDB taxonomy): domain Bacteria; phylum Planctomycetota; class Planctomycetia; order Gemmatales; family Gemmataceae; genus JALHQU01. The sequence continues at coordinate 1,028 of JALHQU010000222.1, read as the reverse complement.
GCCGGCTCATCTAGCCGGCGTGCGGCGGTCGATCATGCCGTCCGCTTTCATCGGCTACGCCATTCACCATCCAGCACAGTCACACTGGCGGTCGTACCGCCCGCCGGACTGCGGACCGTTCCGGCGGCAGGGAGGTAGGACATGAGGAAAACGATACTCTCGGTCGCGGCGTGGCTCGCACTGTTCGGGCTGGCCGGCTGCGTGTCCGGCCCCCCGTCGCCGCGGGACGGCCCGACGGTGTTCACCCCGGTGCCCGTTTCCGGCGGAACGCGGCCCGGCTCGTACCCGGTATCGGTCGCCCCGGCGTCCGGCGTGGTGCGGGCCGGGTACACGTCCGCCGATCCGCCCGCCGCCAAGTTGCCGACGCCGACGCCGGTGGCGGGCGAGAAGGCCGGGGTGAAGCCGCCGCCCGCGACCGAACTAACGCTGGCGGACCTCATCGCCCTAACCGTCGAGCGGAACCCCCGGCTGGGGCAAGTCGGGTGGGCGGTCGAGACGGCCCGCGGGCGGGCGGTGCAGGCCGGGTTGTACCCGAACCCCACTCTCTCCGTCACGGGCGACGAGTTGGGCGACCGCACCGGGCCGGGCGGCATCTGGACGGCCCCGTACTTCCAGCAGGAGATCGTCACCGGGAACAAACTCGGCCTGAGCAGAGCCGCCGCGTTGAAGGAGGTGGACCAAGCCGCCCTGAAGGTGGCGTCCGAGCGATACCGCCTGTTCACCGACGTGCGGCAGAACTACTACGAGGTGCTCACCCTCCAGCGGCGGGCCGACATCCTCAAGCAACTCATCGGCCTGGCCGAGCAGTCGGTCGAGAACGCCAACAAGTTGCTGAAAGCGAAGGAGGGGAGCCAACTCGACGTGGTGCAACTGGAGGTCGATCTCGAACGCTACCGGGCCGACCTCGACGCCACCACCCGTACCATCCCCGCCGCGTTCCGCCGGCTGGCCGCGAGCGTCGGGGTGGACGACCTGCCTTACAGCCGGGTGGCCGGCGACCTCGACGTGCCCCTGCCGGAGTACGACCT
>JALHQU010000221.1 GCA_022841795.1 Fimbriiglobus sp. | reverse complement strand
GGCGGGGCGGCACGGAACGTGGCGAAGCAGAGCGTGCGGCAACCGCTGGCGGAACTGGCGGTGCGGGTGGCGATGGACGAGGAAGTGGCGACCGTGAAGCGGTTCGACCAGCTCATCCGCGACGAGTTGAACGTGAAGACGGTGACGGTTCACCCGCCGGCGGCCTCCCCACTGCTGTCCGCCACCGCCAAGTTCAACGGCAAGACGGCGAACGCCAAGCTCGGCGCGAAGAAGAAAGACGCCGAGGCGGAGTTGGCGAAGCGGGACGCCCGCGAGTTGGCGAAGCAGCTCCGCGCCGGGGCGGTCGAGTTCGCCGGAGTGCCGCTGGACGCGAACGACGTGCTGATCGAGTACGCCGCCCAGCCGGGCTACGCCGGCACTGCCGACGGCCGCGGGCGGGAAGGCGTCGTCGCCACCACCATCACCGAGGAGTTGAAGCTGGAGGGCATCGCCCGGAACGTCGTGCGGCTGGTGAACACCGCCCGCAAGGAGGCGAACCTGGACATCGCCGACGCCATCACCCTGCACCTGGGCACGTCGGCCGAGTTGCTGGCGAAGGCGATCGCCGCCCACCGCGACACCATCGCCACCGAAGCGCAGGCGTCCGCGTGGAGCGAGACGCCGCTCGGCGACGGCGCCTTCCGCAGCGAGGTGAAGGTGGACGGCCACCCGCTGGTGATCGAGTTCCGGAAGTAGATCGTGTTCTGCTCGCTCCGCGAGCGGTCTTGTGAATCCGCTCGCGGAGCGAGCAGAACACATGTTACCATCGGGGTGAGGTCGATCACTCGCGGAGGGGCGCGACATGGGCGGGGCCATCAGCCGGAAGCTCGCGCGGCAGGTGCTGGGCTTAATCGCCGTGCTATTCGGCATCGGGCTGTTCACGTTCGGCTACTGGATGGCGTTCGGGGTGACGCCGCTGACGGTGTATCGGTCGAACTCCGTCGAGCGACTCACGCTGTTGGCGGACGCGATCCGGGCGGCGTACTTTCTGCTCGGCGGGTACGCCCTGTACGCCACCGGCTCGTACCTGTTCTACTGCCTCACCCGCACCCCGAAGGTGAAAGCGAAGCCGACCGAGCCGGCCGCCGCGGCGAACGTCGTGATCAAAATCCGGTGTCTGACCTGCCGTCAGTTGAACCAGGAGTATGCGGCGTTCTGCCAGCAGTGCGGACAGGCGGTCTGATTGATCACCCCGCGGCGGGCGGGTTCGGCCCGCCGAACACCTTCGCCACCGCCTCCAGCAGCCGCTCGGTGGCGAACGGCTTCCGCAGGTAGTCCACCACCCCCAGGAACTCGGCGTACGCCTTGTGCCGGCTGCCCTCGTTCGCCGTGATCATGATGAACGGCGGGGCGTCCGGCTTGTCCTTGAAGTGCTCCAGCACCGGGTACCCGCCCATCCGGTGCATCATCATGTCCAAAATCACCAGGTCCGGCTTCAGGCTCTGGATGGTGTTCTTCCCCTGCACCCCGTCGTGCGCGGTCACCACCCGGAACCCCTGGCGTTCGAGCACCAGCCGCAGCCCGTCCACCAAGTCGCGGTCGTCGTCCACGATGAGGATGGTCTTCTGATCGGACATGGCGGAACCTCGGCAGGGCAGACCCCCCCCATCATAGCGATTCCCCCGGCTGGCCGCACCCGGCTCACTCGGCCTCTTCGCCACGACCTGCGGGAGCGGGGTAGCTCGACCGCTCCCGAAGGTCGCGGCGAAGAAAATGCCCTTGCTGACATTTACTGTACTAAAATTCACAATGATAATCCGTGGGGACAAGCCTGTCGGCTCGTCCGGTGTCACGGGGGGAATTGTCATGAGCGGGAAACGAATTGGGTGCGGGATTGGGCTGATCGCCCTGGCGGTCGGGGTGCCGCTGGTCGCCGGGCCGGTGAAGGATCCGCCCGCGATCGAGGTAGAGCGGACGAAAGCGGTGATGCGGATCCCGGAGGGCGATTTCCGCCCGCGGAAGAAGGTGTTCGCCGCGGCCGTGCCGGAGGAGCGGCTGGGGTGGGGCCTGGGCGAGAACGGGGTGCGGGTGGATGCGGCGTGGGCGGCCACCAAGGGGAAAGGAGTGCGGGTGGCGATCCTGGACACGGGAGTGGACGCCGGCCACCCGGAGTTGAAGGGGCAAATCCTGGCGGCGAAGGACTTCACCGGCAGCCGGTTCGGGGCGAAGGACGTGGTCGGGCACGGCACCCACTGCGCCGGCGTCGTGGCGATGAAGCAGGACGGGAAGGGGTACGTCGGGGTGGCCCCGGAGTGCGGCATCCTGAACGGCAAGGTGCTGGCGGACGACGGCACCGGCGACTTCAACTGGCTGGCGGCGGGTATCGACTGGGCGGTCGAACAGAAGGCGGACGTGATCTCGATGAGCCTGGGCGGCGGGCCGGACGGCACCCCGCCGGAGCGGTTCATGCCCACCCTGCGGGCGGCCATCCGCCGGGCGACCGACGCCGGGGTGATCGTACTGGCGGCGGCCGGGAACGACGGCCCCGGCGCGAACACCGTCGGCTACCCCGGCCGGTACGCGGAGGTCATCACGGTGGCGGCGTCGGACGTGAACAGGTACGTCACCAACTTCAGCAGCCGGGGCACGGAGGTGGACGTGGCGGCGCCCGGCGACAACGTCGTCAGCAGCATTCCGAACGGGCAGTTCGCCGAGTGGGACGGCACGAGCATGGCGACGCCGATGGCGGCGGGGGTGGCGGCGCTGTATGTGGCCGACTGCCGGGCGAACGGGCGGACGCCTACGCCGGCCGACTTCCGCAAGCGGATCGAGACCACCAGCTCCACCCGCGCGAAGGTGCCGAACCCGAACTCCGGGTGGGGGCTGATCCAGGCGGCGGGGTTCGTAACGGCGACGCCGGCGGAAACGACGAAGCTGGAGTACGGCCGGGCGGACTTCACCGCGGACGCGTGGGGGCGGTTGACGCTCCAGGCGCCCGGCACCGCCGGGCTGACGCTGGAGTTCCGCGGCGACACGCTGCTCAAAGCCGGGCTGACGAAGTGATAAGGGGCGGATCTCGTGCGGCCTTCGGGAAAGACCTGCCGGTGTTGGAGTTCACGCTTCAGCGTGGAGGAAAGCTCACTCACGCTGAAGCGTGAACTCCAACACCGGCCACCAACTTCCGGGATGCGGATCACTTCCCCTGTGGTTGCGGGTGCAGGAACGTCCGCTCGATGAACGACGTGTCCACCTTGCCCTCGATGAACGCCTGGGTGTTGAAGATCTGCTGGTGCAGGGGGATGGTGGTCTGGATGCCCTCGACCACGAACTCGCGGAGCGCCCGCCGCATGGTGGCGAGCGCCTCCGCCCGCGTCGGCTGGAACACCAGCAGCTTCGCCACCATGCTGTCGTAGTTCGGCGGCACCCGGTAGCCGGGCACGACATGAGTATCCAGCCGCACGCCCGGCCCGCCGGGCACCTGCCAGCGGGTGATGGTGCCGGCGCTCGGGCGGAAGTCCTTGGCCGGGTCCTCGGCGTTGATGCGGCACTCGATCGCGCACCCGCGGTGCTGGATGTCGCGTTGCCGGAACCCCAGTTCCTCCCCGGCCGCGATGCGGATCTGCGCTTTGATCAGGTCGATCCCCGTCACCAGTTCCGTCACCGGGTGTTCCACCTGGATGCGGGCGTTCACCTCGATGAAGTAGAAGTTGTTGTCTTTGTCCAGCAGGAACTCGCAGGTGCCGGCGTTGTAGTACTCGGCCGCCTTGGCCATCCGCACGGCGGCGTCGCAGATGGCGTTCCGCACCTTGTCCGGCAGGTTCGGCGCGGCCGACTCCTCCACCAGCTTCTGGTGCCGGCGTTGCAGGCTGCAGTCCCGCTCGAACAGGTGGACCACGTTCCCGTGCTTGTCGGCCAGCAGTTGCACCTCGATGTGCCGCGGCTGCTCGATGTACTTCTCCAGGTACACCGACCCGTCCTTGAACGCCGCCTCCGCCTCCTGCTTGGCGGCGGTGAACCCCTTCACCAGTTCGGACTCGTCGCGGGCCACTCGCATCCCCCGCCCGCCGCCGCCGGCCGCCGCCTTGATGAGCACCGGGTACCCGACCTGTTTGGCGAACCGCATCGCCTCCTGCTCGTCCGCCAGCAACCCGTCGCTGCCGGGCACGATCGGCACCTTCGCCTTCTTCGCCAGCTGCTTCGCCTTGTCCTTGTTCCCGACCGCGTCCATCGACTGCTCGGACGGGCCGATGAACTCGAACCCGCACTCGCGGACGATGTGGGCGAACTTCGAGTTCTCGGACAGGAACCCGAACCCGGGGTGGATGGCGTCCGCCTGGGCGATCTCGGCGGCGGCGATCAGCCGGTCGATCTTCAGGTAGCTGTCGACGGCCGGGCCGGGGCCGATGCAGATGGCCTGGTCGGCCAGCCCCAGGTACGGGGCGCCGCGGTCGGCCTCGGAGAACACCACGGCCGTCTCGATGCCCAGGTCGCGGCAGGCGCGGATCACCCGGAGGGCGATCTCGCCGCGGTTGGCCACAAGGACGCGCTGAAACATGATGGTGAGTCGTAAGGTCGAAAAGTCGAAAGTCGTCAAGTCGGCCCCGGTTCACTGCCCCGGACTTTACGACCTGACGACTTTATGACTTGGGACTTGTTATGCGGGATCGACCCGGAACAGCACCTCGCCGTACTCCACCGCCTGGGCGTTCTTCACGCACACCTCGGCGACGGTGCCGGACACGTCGGCGGTCAGGTCGTTGAAGATCTTCATCGCCTCCAGCTTGCACACCACCGTCGTCGGCCCGACCTTGCTGCCGACGGACACGAAGTCCGGCTTGTCCGGGCTGGGCTTGGCGTAGAACGTGCCCACCATCGGCGACTTGATTTCGAGCAACTGCTTGGCCGGCTGCGGCGGGTCGGCCGGGGCGGAGTTGGCGGGCGACGAAGCAGGAGCCGCAGCCGGCATCGGGTACGGCATCGGGCCTGGCAGGAAGGCAGCGGTCGGCACCGCCCCGCCCTTCCGCAGGCGGATCCGCTGCTCCCCGTCGGCCAGCGAGATCTCGCTCAACTCGTGCTGGGCCATCAGGGTGATGAGGTGCTCGACCGTGTTCACGTCGAACGGGTGCGGGGCGGGGAGAGTCTTGTCGGCTGCCACGGCAGACCCCGGGTGGGTGCAAGGATTCCGGGAACGCCGACGGCGGCCCGGACCCGGTGGGGGCAGGAACCGCCGCGCGTCATCCGCTCATCCTATGGCCGCCGGGTCGTGCGGCAGGGTGGTCAGCCGAACCGCGCCCTCTTTCGTGATCAGATAGTCGTCCTCCAGTCGCACCCCGCCCCACCCCGGGATGTACACCCCTGGCTCGATGGTCACCACGTTCCCGGCCTCCAGGGTGGCCTCGGTGTTCGGCCGCAGGAACGGCCCTTCGTGCGTGTCCAGCCCGATGCCGTGCCCCAGCCCGTGGGTGAAGAACCCGGACAGGTCGTCCCCCTTGTGAGTGTTCTTGGCCAGCGCCTTGCGGGCGGCGGCGTCCACGTCCTTCGCCTTCACCCCGGCCCGCAGCTCGGCCACCGCCGCCTCGTGCGCCGCCTTCACCGCCGCGTACACCAGGTCGAAGTTGTACCCCACCCGCTCCTGCTTGGTCTTGCGGAACGGGGCGGACGCGAACGGACTTTTCAGCGTGCGGGTGAGGTCCGACTTGTACCCCACGTCCGCCCCCCAGTCCACCAGCACCTTGCTGCCGTCGATCATTGCCCGGTCGGTCGGTGGGGCGTGCGGCAGCGCCCCCCGCTCGCCCACCGCCACGATCGGCGGGAACGCCGCCCGCTTCCCCCCGGCCCGGCGGATGAAGTGTTCCAGCTCGTCCGCCAGCTCCTTCTCCGTGTCCGCCTCGCGGATCATGGCGACGAACATCTTGAACGCCCGCTCGGCCACCCCGACGGCCGTGCGGATGTGTTCCACCTCGCTCGCGTCCTTCAGCGCCCGCAGCGCCTCCACCCGCTCGCCCAGCCCGGTGAACGTCGCCTTCGCCGCCTTCTCTTTCAGCCCCTCCAGCGTGGCCAGGGTGACGTGCCCGGCCTCCACCCCGACCGCCTTCGCCCCCACCTTGGTGAGCACCTCGGCGGTGGCTTCGGTGGCCGTCTTGGTGAGCGGGCGGATGTGCGCGTCCAGGTCCGGGCACTCCTCCTTGATCTGCTCCTCGTACCGCGCGTCGGACACCAGCACGGCGTGCTTGGCGGTGAGCACCAGCGCCCCGCTCGACCCGGTGAACCCGGTCAGGTAGAACACGTTGGACGGGGCGGTGACGAGTAGGGTGTCCACCCCGTCCGCCTTCAGCGTGCGAAGCAAGTTAGCCCGGCGGCTGGTTTGATAGTTCATGGTGCGGAGGTGGGAGAGGGGTGGGAGCGATACTCTGATCGCTGACAAACATTGGAGCATGGAGTGTAGCCCTCCGCGCGTGTGTTGTCACGGGGTGTTCGCACAAAATTGCGTGAAAGAGGGCGGCGGGACGAGCGGCGCCACCGCGAATTCGGTCACGACCCGAACTCCACTGACACCGGGCTGTCAATGTTGCCACTCGTATACGACCTCCGCGGGCGGACGGTGCTGGTCGTCGGGGCCGGCCGGGTGGGGTGTCGGAAGGCGACCGCGGCGGCCGACGCCGGCGGGCGGGTGCGGCTGGTGGACCCGAACCCGGTGAGCGAACTGAGCGCCCATCCGCTCATCGACCGCGTCGTCGAGTCGTACTCGGCCGTTCACCTGGATGGGGCCGCGCTTGCGTTCGCGTGTGCCCCCGTTGAGGTGAATGCAACTGTCGTGGCCGACGCCCGCTCTCGCGGGGTGTGGGTGTGCGACGCGGCGGACGCGACCCGCGGTGACTTCCACCTGCCGGGGGTGGTCCGCCGCGGTGATCTGACGATCGCCGTGTCCACCGGCGGGGCGGCGCCGGCGCTCGCCGCCCGCATCACCGACGAGGTGTCAGAACGGTACGATGACACCTACGCCGAGTGGGTGCGGGTGCTGGCCGCGGTGCGACCGGCCGTAATGCAGGCAGTGCCCGATCCGGATGAACGTCGCCGACTCCTCCGCGGGTTCGCCGATCCGATGTGGCTGGACCGAATCCGCACCGCCGGCCCGGACGTCGTGCTGGCGGAGATGCTGCAACGGGTCGCCGCCGTATAATTGCCGGCACCGCCAGAGATCACACCGCCGATGTCCGACACGCTGAGCCGCGTCTCCACCACCTGCTTCGGGCTGAGCTACCTGCTCGCGTTCCTGGTCGAGCTGGCCCGCGCCCGCTGGCCGCGGCCGCCGCTCCGCACCGTCGGCCTGATCCTCGGCGGGGCCGGGCTGTTCGCCCACACCGTGTTCCTGGTGGTCCGCCAGCCCACCCCGGCCGCCGCCTACGGCGGCACCCTCGCCCTCGCCTGGGTGCTGGCCGTGTTCTACCTGTACGGGGCCGTCCACCACCGCCGCCAGGCGTGGGCGGTGTTCGTCCTGCCGCTCGTCCTCGTCCTCGTCGGCCTGGCCGTGTTCGCCGTTTCAACCGACGTCTCGCTGGCGTTCGACCCCACCCGCGTGTGGGGGGCGGTCCACGGCGTGCTTGTGCTGCTGGCGGCGGTGGGGGTGAGCGTGGGGTGCATCGCCAGCGTCATGTACCTGATCCAGGCGCGGCGGCTGCGGCTGAAGCGGAACCCGCTCGGCGGGCTGACCATGCTCAGCCTGGAGCGGCTGGAAGCGATGAACCGGCGGGCGGTGAACGTCGCCTTCCCGCTGCTGACGGCCGGCCTGCTGCTCGGGGCGGTGCTGCTGCGGCAGTACCACGCGGCGGCGGACAACTGGTTCAGCCTGAAGGTGCTGGGCACGGTCGGCCTGTGGGCGGTGTTCGCCGTGCTGCTGTACCTGCGGTACGCCGCCCACGTGCCCGGCCGCCGGCTGGCGTGGCTGACCATCGCCGCGTTCGGGCTGACGCTCGCCACGCTGGTGGCCGCCCACCCGTTCGCCAACGAGCCGCGACCGCCAGGGAGCGGGGCTACGGAGGCTTCGCCATGAACCTCCGGGTGATCGGGTGCAACTTCCGCACGGCGGCGGTGGACCTCCGCGAGCGGCTGGCGTTCGACGACGCCAAGCGGCAGGCGGCGCTGACCGAACTGTCCGCCCGCTACGGCGCGGAATGTGCCATTCTGTCCACATGCAACCGGGTCGAATTGTACGTCGGCCGCCAGCCGCACGAGCAGCCGTTCGACCTGGAACTGGCCGCCGAGTTCCTGGGGGAAGTCCACCGCCTGCCCGCCGCCGCCGTCCGCCCGCTGCTGTACGAACACATCAACGACCACGCCGTCCGCCACCTCACCCGCGTGGCCGCCAGCCTGGACAGCCTGATCGTCGGCGAGGGGCAGATCGCGGGGCAGGTGAAGCAGACGTTCGACGCCGCCAAGACCGCCGGCACCACCGGCCCGCTGCTGAACGCCCTGTTCCCGCACGTGCTGCGGGCGGCCAAACGGGTCCGCACCGAGACCGGCATCGCCCGCGGGCACGTGTCCGTGTCCAGCGTGGCGGTCGATTACGTGCGGCAGGTGTTCGACCACTTCGGCGACAAGACGGTGCTGGTGATCGGCGCCGGCAAGATGGCCCGGCTGACGCTCAAGCACCTGGCGGCGCTGAAGCCGAAGCGGATCCTGGTGACCAACCGCAGCCCGGCGAAGGCGGCCGAGGTGGCCGGGCAGTGCGGCGGGGCGGCCGTGCCGTGGGAGCAACTGGACGACGCGCTGGCGAGGGCCGACATCGCGCTCAGCACCACCGGCGCCGCCGAGCCGATCATGCCGCGGGAGCGGTTCGCCCGCCACGTCGCACCGAAGCGGGCCGGCGGCACGCTGGTGGTGCTGGACATCGCCGTCCCCCGCGACTTCGACCCGGCCATCCACGACGGCGATGCGGTGTGCGTGTTCAACATCGACGATCTGACGCGGGTGCGGGAGCACACCCTGGCCGGGCGGCGGAAGCACGTCGCCCCGGCCGAGGCGATCGTAGACGCGGAGGTGCGGCGGTTCGTGGCCGACTGGCAGCGGCGGAAGAGCGGGCCGGTCATCCACCAGCTCCGCACGGAGGTGGATCGGGTGCGGGCGGACGTGGTCGCCCCGCTGCTCGGCAAACTGAACGGCAAGCTGACCGCCGCCGACCGGGCGTACATCGAGGGGGCGTTCCGGCTGTTCCAGAACCGGCTGCTGCACGGGCCGATCGCCGCCCTGCAGGAGGCCGACCCGGACGGCGACAGCAAGCGGTTGCTCGACGCCGTGCGGAAGCTGTTCGGGCTGACGTGACCGCGGTCCGGTTCGTTCGGGCAGTTGGTACCCACCCCATCCTGGAAGATGATCCTGGTTTCGGAACATAGCTGGTCGGGCAACGACTTACGGCCAACTCGGCCCTGCCGGCGGACCGGGGGAACGACCGGAAAGCGGGGCCACCGGCGGGAACTCGTCCCGTCCGTCCGACGAATTCGCCCGGAGCCGGCGGTAGCTCCTCGACATCGGCTCGCACGCCGGTCATACTGACCGTCGCCTGCGGAGCCGCACTCATGCCCACTCCCACCGCCCCGCCGCCGAAGCTGCTCGACCGCCTGAGGCACGCTTGCCGGGTACGACACTACTCGCCGCGCACCGAGGACGCGTACCACGACTGGTGCCGGCGGTTCATCCTGTTCCACGACAAGCGGCACCCGGACACCATGAGCGAGCCGGAGGTGAACGCCTTCCTGACCCACCTGGCGGTGGACGGGCACGTCGCCGCCAGCACCCAGAACCAGGCGCTCTCGGCCCTGCTGTTCCTGTACCAGCACGTGCTGAACAAGCCGCTGGACCGCCTGGACGGGGTGATCCGGGCCGCTCGTCCGAAACGCCTGCCGAACGTCCTGACCCCGGACGAGGTGCGGTTGGTCTTGTCGCACCTGGACGGGACATACCGGCTGATGGCCGACCTGCTCTACGGCGGCGGGCTGCGGTTGCTCGAGTGCCTGCGGCCGCGGGTGAAGGACGTGGACTTCCCCGCCGGGGTGCTGGTGGTGCGGGACGGCAAGGGCGGGGTGGACCGGCGGACCATCCTCCCGCGGGCGGCAGGGGAGCCGCTCGCCGCCCACCTGGAGCGGGTGCGGGTGCTGCACGCGGCGGACGTGGCGGCCGGCTGGGGCCGGGTGTGGCTGCCCGACGCGCTGGCCCGCAAGTTCCCATCGGCCGACCGCGAATGGGGCTGGCAGTGGGTGTTCCCGGCGTCCCGGCGGTGGCGGAACAGGACCACCGGGGTGGAAGGGCGACACCACGCGCACGAGACGGCCGTGGGGCGAGAGGTGACACGGGCGGCGCGGGCGAGCGGGCTGAGCAAACGGGTGACGAGTCACACCTTCCGGCACAGCTTCGCCACCCACCTGATCGAAGCCGGGTACGACATCCGCACGGTGCAGGAGCTGCTCGGGCACGCCGACGTGTCCACCACCATGATCTACACCCACGTCCTTCAGGCCGGCGGCCGCGGGGTGCGGAGTCCGTTGGACGTCCCTCCGCAGGGTCCGGTTTAGCGCGTTAGGCAGCGAGCGGCGGAAGCCGGGGCGGACGACCGCCGGGCGAAAACGATTGACGGGTCGGAAGATACGGTGATACGATCACCCCGATTCGCGGCCGGGTTAGGCTGCGAAGCCGAAATAGGCTGCGAACTTACTCGCAGCCCAATTACTCGTTCGGCGGCGGAGGGCTTGCGGGGTGGCGAACGTCAACGACATCTTCGCCGAGTTCGCCGCCTGCTTCGCCGGGGCGCTCGACGGCGACGGCGAGATCTTCCACCCCGAG
>JALHQU010000220.1 GCA_022841795.1 Fimbriiglobus sp. | reverse complement strand
TACCGCCCCCACGCCCGCCGGGCGGTGAGGTGGCGGACCACCGGCAACCGTCGCATCGCTCGCCCTCCACGCGTCGGCAACGCCGATCATGGTAACGAATCGATGTGATTCGGTATCAGGTGGTTCCCCAGCCTCCAACCGGCGGATACCCACATCAACCGCCGCCGGGCCGGGGTAGCGGATCAGGGCGACGAAGTCCATTCCCATCGCGGCCCCTCCGCGGACGGCACTACATTCACAGGTTTTCCAGCCACGCCTTCGCCACCGCATCACTTGGCATCCGCCAGTCGCCGCGCGGACTCAGGCTGACGCTGCCCACCTTCGGCCCGTCCGGGATGCAGCTCCGCTTGAACTGGTTGTTGAAGAACCGCGTCAGGAACACCCGCAGCCAGTGCCGCAGTTCCGCCGGCGTGTACCCGCGGTCGAACTTGGCTTGCGACGCCAGGAACAGGATTTTCTCCGGCGGGGCGGCCCACCGCAGGAAGTGGTACAGGAAGAAGTCCACCAGTTCATACGGCCCGACGCTCGCTTCGGTCGCCTGCCCCGCCTTGCCGTCCGCACTCGTGGGCAGCAGTTCCGGCGAGATTTCCGTGTCGGCGATATCGTGCAGCGTCCGCTTCGCCTCGCCCTCGAACTCGTGGTCCGCCGCCCAGCGGACGAGGAACTTGACCAGCGTCTTCGGGATGCTCACGTTCGGGTTGTACATGCTCATGTGGTCGGCGTTGTACGTACACCAGCCGAGCGCCAGTTCGGACAGGTCGCCGGTGCCGACGACGAACGCCGTGTTCATGAGCAGGCTGGTGCGGACGCGGGCCTGGACGTTCTCGAACGTCAGGTCGCTCCGCCTGTCCGGCGGCAGGTGCGCGAGCGCCGCGGTGAGCGTGTCGAGGGTGTGCCCTTCCAGAGGAATGCCGAACGGGGCGTGGCCGAGCGCCCGCATCTGCTCGAAGCACTGCGGGCGGATGTCGATCTCCTTCACCGACACGCCGAGGGCGTGCATCAGGGCGTGGGCGTTCCCCTTGGTGCGGCCGGTGGTCCCGAAGCCGGGCATGGTCAGCGCCCGAATCTTCGCCCGCGGCACCGCGAGCAGGTCGAACGTCTTGCACACCACCAGCAGGGCGAGCGTCGAATCCAGCCCGCCGGACACGCCGATGCTGACGGCCGGCTTGCCGATGTGGTCCAGCCGCTTCGCCAGCGCCGCCACCTGGATCGAGAAAATCTCCCCGCACCGCTCGTCCCGCGTGGCCGGGTCGGACGGCACGAACGGATGGGCGTCCACCTTCCGGGCCAGCGGCGGAGTCCGTTCACGGGCTTCCAGGGTGAACGGGACGCGGCGGTACTCCCGCTTCAGCCCCGCATCGTGCCGGGCGTCGTTGAAGCTGTTCGTCAGCGCCCGGTCGCGGAGCAGGCGGTCGAGGTCGAGGTCGGCGACGGTCAGGCAGCCGTCGCGGCGGAACCGCGGCGACTCGGCGATCACGTTCCCGTTCTCGGCGATCAGCCCGTGCCCGCCGAACAGCAGGTCGGTGCTGCTCTCGCCCACCCCGCTCGACGTGTACACGTACCCGGCGAAGCACCGCCCGCTCTGCGCCGCCACCAGCTCCCGCCGGTACGCCACCTTGCCGATCGTCTCGTTGCTCGCGCTCAGGTTAACCAGCACCGTCGCCCCGGCGATCGCTTGCAGCGAACTCGGCGGCACCGGCATCCACAGGTCTTCGCAGATTTCGACGCCCAGGGTGAACCCGTCGAAGGTGCCGCACGGGAACAGCAGGTCGGTGCCGAACGGGGCGGTCTGCCCGGCCAGGGTGACGGTGCGGCTCACCGCGTTCGGCGCCGGGGCGAAGTACCGGGCGTCGTAGAACTCCTTGTAGTTCGGCAGGTACGTCTTCGGGATGACGCCGAGCAGCTTGCCGCCGCGGAACACGGCGGCGGCGTTGAACACCATGCCGTCGAGCCGCACCGGCAGGCCGACCACCGCCACCCCGCTGAACGTCATCTCGGCGGCCGCGAGCAGCGTGTTCAGCGCGTCTTCCGCCGCCTTCAGCAGCGGCGGGTGGTGGAACAGATCGCCGCAGGTGTACCCGGTCAGCCCCATCTCGGGGAACACGGCCAGATCGACCGCCTGATCCTCGGCCGCCCGCAGCAGGTCGAGCGTCCGCTCGGCGTTGAACGCCGGGTCGGCCACCCGCATCTCGGGGGTGGCGGCCGCAACGCGAAGGAAACCGTGGGTGGGCATGAGTCAGATGAGTTCCACACGGATTTCGGTGACGGCCTTCAACTGAACGTCGTTGGTGACGAACGCATCACACCCCGAGATGATGGCAGCCGCGAGATGTAGGGCGTCGGGGGTCTTCAGCTTGAGATACTTCGCCCGCAGGTCCGTCGCGAGGTGGAATTCCGCGCCGCCGATCGGCACGAACGGGAGGTATTTCTGACTGAAGAAGCGATCGAAATCGGTCTCCCGTCCCACGTCCTTCATCCGCCGCGGGATGATCAGGCATTCCATACGAGTGAGTTCCGTGCCGACGAGGGCGGTCGGGATCAACCTGTTCACGGTCGCGACCGCCTGCGGCCCGAACGTCGGGTGCTGTTCCACCAGATAGATGACGACAACGCTGTCCAGGTAGAGTTTCATGGGCGGTGGTCCCACCCGGCCCGCTCTTCGGCCATCATGGCGTCGATCTCGTCGCGGGTCAGCGGCACATGCCCGCGGGCTTGTTGGTCCTTCCGCAGGTCGTCGAAGAACTCCAACAACTTCAACGGCTGGTCCTGCGGCAACGGCTCCACCGTCACCTTCACCCGCCCGCTGCCGACCGGCGCGGCGGTGTCCAGGGTGAGCGTTTTCCCATCGGTCAGCACGCCGGTGGTCGTGAACGTTGTACTCATTTCACACCTCCAAGTGTGATCTTATCCGCCCAGCCGCTTCCGTGCCTCTGCCACTTCCTTAGCGCGCATCTTACGAAAGCGGTCCATGTACTCGCTCACCCGCGGGGACAACTCGACCCGCATGAACCGCCCCCAGGTGCGGTCGGCTCGCGCCGCCTGCTCCTGGAAGCTCTCGGCGTACACGACCCGCCCCTGCTCCACCAGCTTCACGAACAGCGGGTCGCCGTCGATCGTCTCGCTCGCGTCGGCCACCAGCATCACCTCATTCCGGCCATACACCCGTAAATAGCCGGGGATCGACTCCTTGCCCGGCGAGTTGCTGAACTTCACGTTCGGCCGGTCGCCGGTGGCGGTCCGCTTGAACGCCGCGCTCACCGTGTCGCGGTGGACCAGCTTCCACCAGTACCCGCCCGCACCGGGGAACAGCATGGTCGGCTCCTCGCCCGTCTTCGCGCGGAAGGTGTCGTACACCGTCTTCACCTGGTCCGGCGTCACCTCGTCCTCGAACACGATCATCCGCGGGGGGATGCCGGCCCGCGTCATCTGCTCGAAGTACAGCACGCACTGGCCGGCGATGTCGCCACTGTCCACCCGCACGCCGACGCGGTCCGTCTCCGGGTGGTTGCGGATCACCCGCAGGGCGTTCTCCAGGCCGACCGTTTCGGCGTCCACCAGGTCGCACAGCAGCGACGCCGTGCCCATCCGCGACACGAAGCGGTCCATCATCTCGTACTCGGCCTCGGCGAGCGTGCGGTCGAAGCTCTGGGCGGCGCACATCATCTCGTGCCCGATGGTGCCGATGGACTTGAACAGCTCCGGGTACAGGAACTCGGCCGTGTCGTTGGACGTGAGCTGCCCGCCGCCGCCGACGTACCGGGCGAGCAGCAGGATCAGGTTGCACACCTCCACCGGGGCGGACCGCAGGCCGAACTCGGCGTCCCGCGGGGTGGCCAGCTTCATCAGCCGGGCCTTCGTCGCCTGGATGACCGGGGCGAAGTACCGGCACATGGCCGGTTCGAGGTACGACACCAACCCGCCCGGCCCTTCGAACACCAACAGCGGCACGCCGGCCAGGAACGTCTGCCCGCCGGGGAAACCCCAGATGTCGATGGGCAGGCGGATGTCTTCATCGGGTGGCCCACTCTCTCCGAGAGTGGGGTTCGGATGTCGCTCTCGGAGAGAGCGACCCACCCTGAAAACCTCCTCCCACAGCTCCGCCGGGAACACCCGCACGTTCGATCGCTGCGAGTACCACTCGCGTGACAACTCGATGTCACTACGTTTCAGTGGGCGGCGGAACCACTGTGCCAGCATGGCCTCGTGCCCGGCCATCACCATCTGCCCGTCGGCGCCAGGTTCGGGAAGCGAGCGGCGGAAGGTGAGCGAGTACGCGGCCCGTTGAAGTGCAATATCCGGCACCGCCGCCCACATGGTCCGCTTGTAGGTGTCCGTGCCGCCGATCCACCCGCCGAGCAGGAACAGCTTGTCGAAGAACTCGTCCCGCATGGCGGACCGCTTGGCGGCGAACGGGTCGAACATGAGCAGCCTCGACGGGCCGCCACAGAGGGCGGCCCCTACGGAGCCATGATTTGTAGGGGCCGCCCTCTGTGGCGGCCCGCGTCTCATTCGTCGGCGATTTGCACGGACTTCAGCACCGCCCGCAGCAGCGGCTCGTGGGCCTCGCGGTCGAACTCGCCCACCTGGGCCAGGAACAGCAGCGGGCCGTCCGGGGTGGTCACCGCGCGGATCAGGCACACGATCGCCACGTCCACCGACAGGAAGTCCACGTCGTACCCGACCGCCGGCTGCCCGCCCACGCTCTCCACCACCGGCTCGGCGTCGAGGTCCCGGTACTCGGCCTTGAGCGCCCTCAGCGTCTCGTCGGCCAGCTCCGCCGGGGTGTCGGCGTCCGGCCGCAGGGCGACCAGCGCGAACGCCGTGTCCGGGCTGAACGCCGACGCCGTCCACGCCGCCCCGTCCTCCTCGGTGTCGAGGGTCCAGTTCGCCGGGTACTGGAAGCGGACGCCGCCGCGGGTGAACGTTTGCATGGCACGAACACTCTGGGTGAACCCCGACCGCCAGGGAGGGGGTATCCCACACGCACTCCCTCCCTGGCGGTCGGGGTTCACCAGATCAAAATACCCCTTCCCGCGTCTCGGCGATCAGGTGATCGACCACCGCCCGCGGGTTCTCCCCGCTCTTCTCGAACACCTTCAGTTGGCGGTCGGCGCTGCTCCCCTGCTCCAGGATTTTGTACGCGTACTCGATCTCCTTGCGGGTGCCGAGTTCGTCGATCACGTCTCGCAGGAACCAGTCGATCATCTCGTGGATCAGGTCGCGGGCCGGCACCTCCATCTCCTTGCCCAGGTCGAGCAGCTTGCCGTCCAGCCCGTACCGCACCGCCCGCCACTTGTTCTCTTCAATGAGTTCGGTCGGGTACACGCGGAACGTCAGGTTGTCCCGCCGCAACTTCCACAGCTTGGCGATGATCGCCTGGAAGATGGCGGCGATGCAGATACACTCGTCCACGCGGGTACACACGTCGCACACGCGGAACTCGAGCGTCGGGTACCGGCAGTTCGGGCGGGCGTCGTACCAGATCTTGCTGCCGTCCGGGATGCACCGCGTCCGCACCATGATGTCCACCATGTCCTCGTACTCGGCCCAGTCCTTGAACTGCGGCGGGATGCCGGACCGCGGGAAGTGGCGGAACACGATCGATCGGTACGACTTCAGCCCGGTGTTCCGCCCGGTCCAGAACGGCGACGAGGTGGACAGGCAGAGGACGTGCGGGACGAAGTACCGGGCCACGTTCATGGCGTCGATGAGGAAGTCGCGGTCCTCGATGCCGATGTGGACGTGGGTGCCGAAGATGAGCAACTGTTGGGCGAGGTCGCCCATGTCCTGCTTCACCCCGAGATACCGCTCGAACGGGGTGATCTCCTGCGTCTCCCACTTGCTGTACGGGTGGGTGCCGGCCGCCGCGATGACCAACCCGTGCTTGCCGGCCAGTTCGGTGATCGCCTTCCGCAGCTTCACCAGTTCGGCCCGCGCCTCCGCCGGCGTCTTGCAGATCTCGGTGCCCACCTCCACCATGCTCTGGTGCATCTCCGCCTTGATCTGCTCGCGGAGGAGTAGCTTGCCGTCGTCCAGAATCTGCGTGATGTACGACTTCAGCTCGCCGGTGGCCGGGTCGATGATCTGGTACTCTTCCTCGATCCCGATGGTGAGCGACGGGGGCTTCATGGGCACTCCGGACGGTTCGGCTGAGAGGCGTCCCGGAGACTGTACCCGGAGACGGCGGAAGTGGGAATAGAATGGCGACGGGAACCGACAAGAATTGAGGACACGCCGTCATGCCACTGCACGACTGGGCACGGGTGGACGCCGGCACCTTCCACGATTTCCACCAGGGGTGGGCGGTCGAGATCCGCAACGCGCTGAACCGCGGAGTGCTGCCGGCCGGGTTCGTCGCGGCGACCGACCAGCGGGTGAGCGGGTTCGAGCCGGACGTGTCGGCGCACGCGCGGCCGACCCGCACGCCGGCCGCCCCGTCGGGGTTGGCGGTCGCGCAGGCTCCGCCCGGCGTCAAGCGGGTTGCCAAACTGGAAACCGAGGCCGAGGCGTTCGCCCGTCGGAAGAACCGCGTCGTCGTGCGGCACGCGCGGGGCGAGGTGGTGGCGGTGATCGAGATCGTCTCGCCGGGGAACCGGGACCGGGACCACTCGGTCAACCGGCTGGTGGGCAAGGTCCGCGAGTTCCTTCGGGACGGGGTGAACGTGCTGCTCATCGACCCGTTCCCGCCCGGCGAGTTCGACCCGGCCGGGCTGCACGGGGCGGTCAGCCGGTCGTGGCTGGGCGAGACTTCACCGACTGACGAGTTGCCGCCGGTGGTGGTGTCATACGACGCCGGCGAACCGCTGACCGCCTACACGGACCCGCTCGTGGTAGGCGCCCCGCTGCCGGACGCCCCCCTGTTCCTCGAACCGGGCGTGTACGTCCCGCTCCCGCTGGAAGCGACGTACCTGGCGGCGTGGGAGAACCTCGGCGCGGACGTGCGGGAGGCGTTCGGGGAGGCATAACCCCCTCACCGCTCCTCGATCAAAAACGTCGGCACCGTACTCCCGCCGCCGGCGGTGACGTTCAGCAGCGCCTCCGTGCTGATCCGCGTCAGGCAGCCGTGCATGTGCGCCCCGAACGCCACGAACGGGTTGGTGTCCAGCATCCGCGGGATGACCTGGAGCTTGCCGTTCTCGAACCCGGCGAACGGCTCGTAGGGCAGGTTCACCTTCCGCTGCACCACATACGGCGTTTCGACCGCCTGCCGCACGGCTTGTTCCCAGATCGGCTGGTCCACCGTCCACCCGAGGACGATCCCCTTCCCGCCGTAGTCGTCGTTCGGCTTCAGCACCAGCCGGTCCTTGTTCGCGGCTATATACGGGATGAGGTCGATGGGCCCTCCGTCGATGGTCGATTTCCGCTCCTCCACCACGCGGGTCCACGGGATGTGGTCGCGGATGGCGGCGAGCTGATCTTTCGTGAACAGGTCGGCGTTCGCCTCGTCGCTGAGCACGGCGAAGCTGGCCTTCTTGAACAGGATCTTGCACCGGAACGTGTTCGCCATGCACACCGCCCCGTCCCGCACCGCCCGCACCACCGGGTGGTCCAGCCCACCGCGTTCGATCAACTCCGAGATGAGCACCCGCTTGTAGATGAGCGTGATGTGATAGTCCCCGCACATCAGCTTGCCGTCGGTGTACTCCACCTCCCGCGGGTCCACGTTCCGGGCCTCGATGCCCATGCCGCGGAAGTAGTCGTAGAACAGGACGAACTCGCTGAACGTGGGCACCTCCCGCCAGTCCAGGATGGCGATCCGCGGCGGGTCGGTGCGGTTCCCCCGCCACTGGGCGTAGGCGTCCAGCAGGGCGTGCAGCACCCCCGGCTTGTCCGGGATCGGCTTCACGTCGTATTGCCGCTGGAACTCCTGGAACACCGGCAGCCCGTAGAACACGTCGCTCAGCGCGTCCGAGTACCCGGCCCCGGCGGGGGTTTCGGTGTTGAACTCGGTGAACTTCAGGTCTTGCTCGCTCACGAAGAACGAGTCGAACCGGCTGGTCGGGCTGGGGTGGTTGAACCCCGGCTCGACTGACAGCAGTTCGTCTTCCCAGTCGAGCAGGCGGAACTGCTTGCGGAAGTGCGGGTCGGCCATCGCCCGGTCGTAGGCCGTCTGGAACGCCGGCAGCAGCACCTTCACCCGGTCGCGGAGGAACCCGTACTGGCCGGGGGTGAGGAACCGCGGGCGGAGGACGGTACACACCGGGCGGGTGCCGAAGAACAGCCCGCGGGACTCCTGGAGGCGCTCGAGCTGGCCCTGCGAGTCGGCGGCCAGGCCGCCGGACGACAGCAGATCGTGGTACCGCGAGACGGCATCGGACATGGCGGGTTCCGGCGGCGGGGCGCGACCGGGTACGTTGTAGCGAAATGGCGCGATTGTTGACGCCCCGGAGGGGCCGCCGGACGTAGCCCAGGGCGGAAGCCCTGGGACCACATGCCGCCAATCGAACCGCCCCGGAGGGGCCGGCGGCACTAATCACGCCGGCCCCTCCGGGGCGATTCTGCTTTACGCTCCCAACCCAGGGCTGACGCCCTGGGCTACATCCGACGGCCGCTCCGCGGCGAAAGACATCAAAACAGCTTCCCCCATCGCAGTTCGCCCAGTTGCGGCTTCGGGTTCTTCGCCAGCTTGATGGCCATGTCGGCCATGTGCGTCACGCACCAGTCGAAGTACGCCGGCGTCAGGCTGTTCACGTCCATGTCCGGGGCCGGGTTCATGAAGTCGATGGCGTAGGGCACGCCGTCGAGTACCGCCCACTCGACCGTGTTCATGTCGTACCCGAGGGCCTTCACCAGCGTCAGGCAGTCCTTCACGATGCGGGCGTGCAGCTCCTCGCTCAGGTAGTTCGGGTCCGGGATGTACTTGCGGTTGTGCGTGTCGTACGGCATCACCAGCACCTCTTCCCGGCCGAGGCACATGCACCGCACGTACTGCTGCCACGGGATGAACTGCTGGGCGATCATGGTCAGCAGGCCGGACTCGTTGTAGTTGCGGATCAGCTCGTCGATGCTGTCGCACTTGTACACCCCCCGCCACCCGCCGCCGTGCGCGTCCTTCAGGATGCACGGCATGCCGACGTAGTCCGCCACGTACTCCCAGTTCAGCGGGTACATCAGGTTCCGCAAGCTCTCGTTCAGCACGATGCCGGGGATGTAGTCCTTGTTCGGCAGCACCAGCGTCTTCGGGTGGGCCAGCCCGAGCTTCACGCACAGGCTGGCGCCAAAGAACTTGTCGTCCGCCGTCCACATGAACGGGTTGTTGACGACGTGCACGCCCTCCAGCACCGCGTGCTTCAGGTAGCTGCGGTAGTACGGCACCTCGTGCGAGATGCGGTCGATGATGACCGCGTACGGGTTCGGCTCGCCCATCGCCGTCCCGCCGAGTTTGACGAACTCGGCCGTCACCCCGGCGTTCCGCCGGTTCACCTCCTCGATGAACTTGGGCGGGAACGACCACTCGCGGCCGCACAGGAGACCGACCTTTTTCATGTTGGAATCCGGAAGAAGGATTCACCGCAGAGGGCGAGGAGGACGCAGAGAAGAAGAGTTTGAACCACAGAGGCACAGGGACACAGAGAAGGCAGGGGAGTTTATTCTGATCCCATTCTCCTGCCTTCTCTGTGTCCCTGTGCCTCTGTGGTTAGTCCTTGTTTTCCTCTGCGTCCTCCGCGCCCTCAGCGGTGAAATCGGTTTTCAATCGTGCCCGCCGAGGTACATCTGGAGCTGCCGCTCCCACACCGGCCAGTCGTGGGCGAACCCGTCCCACTCCCGCAGGGCGTTGCCGATGCCCTTCCCCCACAGCTTGCCGGACAGCTCGCGGTTCTGGTGGATCAGCCCGTCGTCCTTGCCCACCGCCAGGATCACGTCCTGCTGCCGCAGGTGGTGCAGCCGCCAGCCGTCGTGCTCCCCGCCGACGAAATCGACCGGGTTGTGGAAGTACACGGTGTCGTTGTAGAACCCGTCGGCGAACCGGCGGATGTCGCACAGCCCGGACAGGGACAGGATGCGGTTCACCCGGTCCGGGTGCCGCAGGCCGAAGTCGAGCGCGTGGTACGCGCCGAAGCTGGCCCCGACGGTGATGGTGTACGGGTTCGGGTTCCGCCACTTGGCGAACGGCAGCACCTCGTTCAGCAGGTACGCCTCGTACTCGTGCTGCCGCCACGCCCGCGCCCCGGGGTGCTTCCACTTGCAGTACCACGCCTCGTCGTCCACGCTGCTCACACACAGCACGTGCCACCACCCGTTCCGCAGCCCGTGCCCGATCACGTTCATCATCCCGCGATCTTCCCACTCGTGGAACGTGCCGAACGAGGTGGGGAAGATGATCACCGTGGCCCCGCCGTGGCCGAACTCCAGCAGTTCCATGTCGCGGTTGAGGGTCGGACTCCACCAGCGGTGGTATTGGCGGTGCATGGGGCGTAGGGCGCGAGGGTCGAGAGGATGGGGGAAATATGGCGATTGGGGCGGGGCAAGGCAACGCCCTTCCGGCACCCGCCGCCGCGGAATTCCGGGCCGGCGCCCGACGGTAGCGGTTGTGCCGGGCCAGGGTGGTGAAATGGCCTAACCACAGAGGCACAGGGACACAGAGAAGGCGGAAGAGGACTGATACGGTGCCCAAAAAATGTCAACTGGTGTTGGAGTTCACGCTTCAGCGTGAGGACGGCTCACTCACGCTGAAGCGTGAACTCCAACACCCGCCGGTTTCACCCGGACGTGTCTGAGCTCGACTGATGCCGATTTTGGGATGGCTCACGGCGCGGGAGCGAGCGAGGAGAGCAAGAGTTCGCGGAGGTGGGGTGGGAGTTTCGCCACGGTGCCACCCGGATCGACCTGTT
>JALHQU010000219.1:7239-11079 GCA_022841795.1 Fimbriiglobus sp. | reverse complement strand
AGCAAGACGGCGAGTAGCGGTTGGGCTTCGACCGGAAACGTCATCGCGGCGGCTCGGGCTGGGAGGACCCCAACCCTATCACCACCAACGGCCGGAAATCGGCATCAGTCGAGCTCAGTTGGCACCCTTGACCGCGCGATATCCCGGCCTGGGCGGGTGTGGTAGTATCGACAGGCTCCCCAGACCCGCGGTCCGTTGTGCGCGGGTTTCCGACATCCCGGAGCCGCTCGTGTCCCGTCCGCTCGCAGTCCTCCTGTTGATTGGGTCCACCGCTCTGGCCTCCGAACCGCTCTCGCCGGCGAAGGAGCGCGCCACCTTCCAGATGCCCGACGGGTTCAAGGTCGAGTTGGTGGCGAGCGAGCCGAACGTGGTCGATCCGGTGGCGATGGCGTTCGACGAGAAGGGCCGGCTGTTCGTCGCCGAGTTGCGGGTGTACCCGAACGACGGGGTGGCGAAGGGGGCCAAGCCGAACAGCCGCATCGTGATGCTGGATGACGCCGACGGCGACGGGACGTTCGAGAAGTCTACGGTGTTCGCCGAGAAACTGCGGGTGCCGAACTCGGTGATGCCGTACCGCGGCGGGCTGCTCGTGTCCGACGCCCCGGACGTGCTGTTCCTCGAAGACACGAACGGCGACGGCACGGCCGACAAGACGACGGTGCTGCTCACCGGGTTCGACCTGTCGAACATCCAGATGCTGCCGAACGGATTGCAGTGGGGGCTGGACAACTTGGTGTATGCGCTCGGCGGCAACGGCGGTGATCTGAAATGCCCCGCGAAGCCGGAGGCCAAGATCCCGAACCTGCGGAACCGCGGGTTCCGCTTCCACCCGGACAGGCCGGGCGAGCTCGAACCGACCTCCGGCGGCGGGCAGTTCGGCCTGACCGCCGACGACTTCGGCCGCTGGTTCACCGCCACCAACAGCCAACACCTGCGGCACATCGTCCTGCCCGACCGCTACCTCGCCCGCAACCCGCACCTGCCGGTGACGACCACCACTTTCGACATCCCCGAACACGGGGCGGCGGCGAAGGTGTTCCGGATGAGCGAGTTCGAGGCGTGGCGGGTGGACCGCACCACCCGGCGGCAGAACGACCCGAGCTACAGCAAGCGGCTGCCGAGTACCGAACTGGTGCCCGGCGGGTACATCACCAGCGGGTGCAGCCCGGTCATCTACCGGGCCGACGCCCTACCCGCCGACTGCTACGGCGACAACTTCGTGTGCGACCCGGCGAACAACCTGATCCACCGCGAGCGGCTCACGCCCAGCGGCGGCACGTTCGTGGCGAAGCGGGTGTACCCCGACCGCGAGTTCCTGGCCAGCACCGACAACTGGTTCCGCCCGTGCTGCCTGGCCGTCGGGCCGGACGGCGGGTTGTACGTCGCCGACTTCTACCGCGAGGTGATCGAAACCCCGCTGTCGCTGCCGGACGACATCAAGGCGAGGTACAACCTGAACTCCCGCGGGCGGGGCCGCATCTGGCGGATCACGGCGAAAGATGCCAAGTACACGCCGGGCAAACTGCCGGTCGCGATGACGACGGCGGAGTTGGTGGCGGAGTTGGCGCACAAGAACAGTTGGCGGCGGCTGACCGCCCAGCGGTTGCTCGTCGAACGGCAGCCGAAGGAAGCGATCGAGCCGCTGAAGAAGCTGGCGGCGGAGGCGACGTTCGCCCCCGGCCGGGTCCACGCCTTATGGACGCTTCACGGGTTGGGTGCGCTGGACGACAACCTCATCGAAGCGGCGCTGAAAGATACGGAACCCGGCGTGCGGATTCAGGCGCTCATCCTGGCCGAGCCGCGTTTGAACGCGAACGAAGCGATTCGCAAAGCCGCCGTGAAGTTGGCGGAGGACGCGGACGCGGCGGTGCGGTTCCAGGCGGCGTTCACCCTGGGCGAGTGCGACAAGCCCGAAGCAACCGCGGCGCTGGCGGCCATCCTCGACCGCAAGGGTTCGGACTCGTGGACGACGACGGCGGTGCTGAGTTCGGTGAAGTCTTCCGCCGTCGGGATGCTCGCCGGGCAACTGAAGGACGGGAAGCGGGACACGGTGGCGAAGCTGGCGGCAGTAGCCGCCCGCGCCGATCGCACCGGAACGTTGAAGGTGCTGATGAAGTCCGACCAGCCGCTCGACCGCCTCACCCCACTGTTCGACGCCCTCGGCTCGCCGGACATCGTGTGGAGTGAGTTGACCTTGGCCGACGACGCAGCGGTCGCGCGGCTGTCGGCCGAACTCCATCGAGCCTTTGTCACCGCCCACGACGCCCGGTCGGCGGTGGCGGAGCGGGCCGCGGCGATCCGGCTGCTCGGGTACGGCCGGTCCTCCGAGATCCAGGATGCGGCGAAGAAGTTGCTTCAGCCGCAGCAGCCGAAGGAGGTACAACTGGCCGCGATCACAGCGATCGGGAAGCACGGTAATCCCTACGCCGACCCCTCTGACCTCGTCCTGGCCGCGTGGCCGGAACTCAGCCCGGACGTGCGGACGGCCGCGCTCGACCTGCTCACCGCCCGCAAAGGGGCGGTCACGAAACTGTTGGCGGCGGTGGAGGCGGGCAAGGTGGCGCCGAGCCAGATCGACGCGACGCGGGCGGCGGCACTGAAGGCGCACCCGGACACCGCCATCCGCGAGAAGGCGAACAAGGTGCTGGCGGCGGCGAACAAGGACCGGCAGAAGGTGATCGACGAGTACAAATCGGCGCTGGAGGCGAAGGGCGACGCGGCGAAGGGGAAGGCGGTGTTCGCCAAGACGTGTGCCCAGTGCCACAAGCTCGGCGACGCGGGTAACGACATCGGCGCCAACCTCGTCGCCGCCCTCGGCAACAAGACGCCGGTCGCGCTGCTCATCGACGTCCTCGACCCCAGCCGCGAGGTCGATCCGCGGTTCTTGCAGTACAGCCTCACCACCCTCGACGGCCGCACGCTGGTGGGCGTGGTGGTGGGCGAAACCGCCTCCGGGGTGACGCTGAAAATCCCGGACAAGGGCGAGGTGACGGTGCCGCGGGCGGACATCGACAGGCTGACCGCCGGAACCAAGTCGCTCATGCCGGACGGCCTGGAACAGCAGGTGCCGAAGGCGGAAATGGCCGACCTGATCGCGTACCTGCTGGAGGTGCGGGGGAAGAAGTAACTGGCGAGCCGGGAGCGTGAGCGACCGGAGGATTTCAGACCTCCGGTCGCTCACGCTCCCGGCTCGCCGGTCAGCGAATCGTAACCGTGTTCGACACCCGCGTGCCGGTCTTGTTCGGGTCCGCCCGTCGTTCGATCCAGATGTCGATCGGCCCCGCCGTGTTCCGCAGCGCCGGGTGCCCCATCGACTGCGAGATGGTCGCCCCCGGCAGCGGCGGCACCTCGATCGGCGTCACGTCCGTCACCCCGCCGCACGTCATCACCACGTAGTGGTGGGAGCCTTTCGGCGGGGCGGATTTGATTCGCGCCGTCCACGACACCTGCGGGCCGGCGTTGAACCCGAATCCGGGGGTTCGGCCGCCCTGGGTGATTTCCAGGTCGTTCCCGCCGAACAGCGACCACCCGCCGCCCGACCCGCCCCGTAGCACGTTGGCGAACACCCACCACCCGCCCGCCCCGCAGCACCCGGTGACGGCCAGCACGCCGGCCACCAGCCCGACCAGGAACAGCACCGGCGGGCCGTCCCCGCCGCGTCGCTTCGGGCGGGGCGGCGGGGCGTCGTCGTCGTCGTCTTCCAGGAACCGCTTCCGTTTGTCGTCGTCGTCCGCCATACTGGGCGCTCCAGGCGGCCGGCTGATGCCCATCAGTTTACGGACCCGCAGGACGGTTCGGAGTGTGGTCCGCACACGCCGTGTGCGGGTTCCGACAGACCGC
>JALHQU010000219.1:0-7229 GCA_022841795.1 Fimbriiglobus sp. | reverse complement strand
CCCCCGCGACCGCCCCCGGGGGGTGCGGACCACACTCCGCTCAGGAGGGCGACCCGTGCGACTCAGCCTGCTCGTGACGTGCGGCATCCTGGCCGCCCCGCCGCTGTTCGCCCAGGGGTTCTGCCACCCGGTCGGGTTCCGCTGGTGGGGGCCGCCGGTCGCCCCGCCGTGGTGGTGGGGCCCGCCGGTGATCGTGGTTCCCCCGCCGGTGCTGTTCGCACCACAGCCGGTGTTCGGGTTCCCGCCTGCGGAGCCGCTTGCGGCTTCGCGCGCCGAGGACGACGAGCGGTGGGCGGCGGTGCGGGTGGACGCGGCGGTGAAGCGGGGCGACCTGCTGGTGGTCGAACCGAACGGCGGCGGGATCAAAATGGCCGCGGCGGCGAAGCCGGCCCCGCCTCCCGCTCCGGTGAACCCCGACCGCAAGGGAGGGGGTGTTCCGACCGACCCCGCCGACCTGTCCGCGTTCCACGTCGGCCGGGCGAGGCTGGCGTTCGAGGCGGGCGAACTCGGGCGGGCGACCGAACGCCTGCAAACCGCCATCGTCGCCAAGCCGGACCTGCCCCGGCCACACTTTCTGCTCGCCCAGGTGTGGACCGCCCGCGGGCG
Organism: Fimbriiglobus sp.; assembly: GCA_022841795.1. Lineage (GTDB taxonomy): Bacteria > Planctomycetota > Planctomycetia > Gemmatales > Gemmataceae > JALHQU01. Next base: position 6,623 of record JALHQU010000219.1, on the reverse strand, counting down.
GTACTCCGAGGCGGTGACGGCGATTCGCGACGGGCTAAAGCTCGACCCGAACTGGCCGGACGCGAAGTTCACCCCGGCCGAGTTCTACGGAACGGGCGTGGGCCGGATGGCGACAGACTGGGCGGACCTGCGGGCGGCGCTCGCCGCTACCCCGGACGACCCGGCGTTGCTGTTCCTGGTCGGCTACCACCGCTGGTTCACCGGCGAGCGGGCGGAGGCGGTCGAACTGTTCCGGCGGGTGAAGGCGGTGGCGAAAGACGCGGAGGCGGTCGAACCGTTCCTCGGGCGGGAGTAGGTGCCGCGAGCCGAGCGGCCCCCTGCGAGTGTGGTCCGCACACGCCGTGTGCGGTCTTCTCGAACCCGCACACGGCGTGTGCGGACCACACTCCGAACCATCCAACTCGGCTCACCCGAACAAATCCCGAATGACGCTGCCGGTCGGCACGAGCGCCTGCGGGCGGCCGGTGCGGTCGGTCAGCGTCGTGTGCGGGTCGTACCCGAGCAGGTGGTATACGGTCGCCAGCACGTCCTTCGGCGACACCGGCGTGTCCGTCACCGTCCCGCCGATCTTGTCCGTCTTCCCGACCACCTTGCCGCGGGCCGCCCCGCCGCCGGCGAACAGCGCCGAGTACGCCTGCGACCAGTGGTCCCGCCCGCCGCCCTTGCTGCCGTCGATCCGCGGGGTGCGGCCGTGTTCGCTCAGCACCACCACCAGCGTGTCGTCCAGCATCCCCCGCTCGTCCAGGTCCGACACCAGCCCGGCGAACCCGCGGTCGAACCCCGGCATCAGCTCGTTCCGCATCCGCGGGAAGTGTTCCCAGTGCGTGTCCCACCCGGACCCGGCCAGCCCGAACTCGTCCCAGAACACGGTGACGAACCGCGACCCGGCTTCCACCAGCCGGCGGGCCGCCAGGCACGACTGCCCGAACAGCGTGTGCCCGTACCGCTCCCGCAGCCGCGGGTCGTCCCGCCGCACGTCCAAAGCCTGCCGCACTACTTCGTTGCCGATCAGGGCGTAGGCCTGCTCGCGGAACGGATCGCCGGTCGGGGTGTGATTCCGCCGGGCGTCCTCGAACTGGTGCAACAGCGACTTCCGCGTGTTCAGCCGATCGACGGTGATGTCGCCCGGCAACTGGCCGGCGTCGCCGAGGGTGAACCGGCAGTCCGGGGTGATGCCGACGTAGGGTTCGTCGAACTCGATCGTGTCCTGCTGGAGGGTCTTGGTGATCTTGCGGTCGGCGGTGCCCTCGAACCGGGTGAAGTGCGGGTGGTACTTCGACCCGAGGAAGGCGGCGTAGGGGCCGGCGCGGGGCACCTCGCCCTTCCGCCGGCTGCTGAACGGGAACGGCAGGGCGACGTTGTCCGGCACCGGCTTGGTCGCCCGCTTCTGCGCTTCCAGGTACGCCACCACCGACCCGACGAACGGCCAGTGCTTGGCGTCGTGCGGGTTCAGCTCCATCGCCACGTCGATGTCGGGCACGCCGGTGGTGGCGTAGGCGACGCCGTGGATCGGGTACTTGTGGGTGAGCGACCGCACCACCGTCACGTTGTGCATGACGCGGGACGTGTGCGGCAGCAGCTCGCACACGTCGCACCCCGGCAGGGTCGAGCGGACGGGGCGGAACTCGCCACGGATCTCCACCGGCGCGTCCGGCTTCATGTCCGCCAGTTCGAGCTGGCTGGGCGACCCGTACAGGTACAGCAGGATGCACGCCTTCGCCTGGCCGAAGTGCCGGTCGGCGGACGTGGCAGGAGAGTTCGCCCGCAGTTGGTCGGCCAGCGTCAGGCCGAACAGGGACAGCCCGCCGGCGACGAGCGACTCGCGGCGGGTGACGCCGGTACACAGTCGCTTCGGCGAGCCGAGGACGCGGAGCATGGGTCGGCCTGCGGGAGGTGGGCCGGGGTGGGATCGACGGAAGAAATGATGACCGGAAGTGGGAGCGGAGGCAAGGGAAATGCTGTTGCCAGTGTTCGCGGCGAGTGAAACGAGCCGGGCCACCCGGCTCGTTTCACTCGCCGCGAAAGTATCATCGTCACCGCAGCCCGGCGGCTTCGGCCCGCAGGTTCTGGGCGGTCTGGAGCAGCTTCTGCATCGTCTCCCGGTCTGGGGTGCCGTTCACCTTCAGCCGCAGCCGCCCGTGGGCGTCGATCACCGCCACGTTCGGCTCCCCCTCCCGCATGCCGAAGGCGTCGGCCATCGCCGTGCCGAAGTCGAGCCACACGGGCACGTCGGCCGCGTCCTTCTTGAGCGAGGTGCGGATGAGCGCCCGCACCGGCCCGGGCACGCTGCCGCAGCACGCCACCGGCACCACCTCCACGTCCGGCGAGGCCGCGCCCTTCGGCAGCCCGTCGAGCGGGGCGACCGGCGCCGCCTTCGCTTCCTTCGGCGACTTGCCCTCGGCCGTCGGGTGGAACAGCACATGTAGCTTCGTGCCCAGGTCGCGGCTGGCGTCGATCCCCTTGCGGTCGCCGTACACCAGGATCAGCACCTTGCCCTTGTGGTCGGCGACGGCGTGCTTGGCCTCGAACTGGTCGTCCAGGCTGAGCGTCACCTTCGGCGGGTCGGCGGCACGGACGGCAAAGACCGAACCACACACCAGCAACACGGCGAGAATGGACCTCACCCCCCAGCCCCCTCTCCAAAGTGGAGAGGGGGAGAAAAGCCCCCTCCCTGCGTCGGGGAGGGGGTTGGGGGTGGGGTCTTTCGGGTTGTGCGTCATGCCAGTCCGCGCCGGCGGCGCGCCTCCGAGGAAACCAGTCGGGCGACGGCCAGGGTGAGGAACACGGCGGTGAACCCGGCCACCACCGCCACGCTCGGCAGGACGGCCCAGAACCCGCGGCCCTGCCACGTCACCGCGTCTAAGCCCCGCATGGCCCAGGTGGTGGGCAGGGCGAGGGACAGGTCCCTGGCCCAGCCGGGCAGGACGAACGCCGGCAGCCACAGCCCGCCGAGCATGGACACGCCCAGGATGACCAGGATGCACACGCTGCGGGCGCGGGCCTCGGTGCCGCCGACCGCCGCCACCAGCAGCCCGGTGGCCGCCGCCAGCCCGCTGGCTGCCACCGCCAGCAGCACGAACCCGGCCACCGACCCGTCCACCTTCACCCCGAACGCCAGGTACCCGAACCCGAACGTCACCCCGACGATCAGGAAGGCGATGACGGCGGTGGACAGGGCCTTGCCGAGCAGCACGCACCCGAGCGGCACCGGGGCGGCCCGCATCCGCGCCCACACGCTCCGCTGGCGGTCGCGGAGCAGCAGCAGCCCGCTCTCCATCCCCCAGAACAGCAGGTATTGCAGGGTCATGCCGCTGAAGCTGTGGGCGTAGGCGTTAAACCCGGCGTGCGACCCGGCCGCTTCGGCCGTGTGAACGTCGAACGGCATCGCCAGTCCGGCGTCGCCGACCAGCGGGGTGAGCTTGTCGTCGGCCAGCTTCCGCATCACCGCCTCGCTCACCAGCCCGGCCGCCCACTGCCCCTCGCTCCCGCACAGCGGGTTGTGCAGCACCTGCACCGCCGGCCGGTCCGCCGCCGATCCCGGCTTCCAATCTTTCAGCCGCTCGAACCCGGCCGGGAACACCACCGCCACCCCCGGCCGCCGATCCGCGATCCGCCGCTCGGCGTCGGCTCGCGTCACGACCTCCGCCTCCACCCGCTCGCTGGCGGCGAACCGCTCGGCCACGCCGCGGGTGAACGGCCCGTCGTCCTCGATCACCACCAGCAGGGGCAGCTTCACCGCCGTCTTGTCGGCCGGGCGGGCGAAGATGAGGCCGAACGCGGACGCCAGCACCACCGGCACGACGAACGCCAGCGCCGCCCCCCGCTTGTCGGCCAGGAACTGGCACCAGTCTTTCACGGCCAGGGCGAGGATCAGGTTCAGGCGGCGTCGCACAAGAGCCTCAGTTTTGTGAGCGGCCGGGTTTACCCGGGCCGTCCGGAGTATAAATCGGCCGGGGTAAACCCGGCCGCTCTCTAGGAAACCGTGGGAGCGTCCTGCGGTTCGGAGGTCGGGTTCCGCAGCAGCGACTCCAGCCGGCCGGGCGGGGTGCGGAACGTGTCCAGCACGATGCCGTCGGTGAGCACCAGAGCGAGCGCCCGCCCCAGGTGTTCCTGCGTGTCCGCCGCCAGCCGCAGCCGCCGGCCGGTGACTTCCACTTCCACCGTCGAACCGAGTCGCCGCCGCAGGCCCTTCACGAAGAAGTGCGGCAGCGGCTCCCGCAGGTGGCCGTACAGCACCGCCCGCCCGCTGGAGTGGTACCGCACCAGGTCGCTCGGCCGGCCGTCCGCCGCCACCCGTCCGCGGTCCAGCACCACGATGCGGTCGCACCCGGTCTCGGCCTCGTCCAGGTGGTGGGTGGTGAGCAGCACCGCGTGCCCGGCGTCGCGGAGGCGGTGCAGGTCGGCGAACAGGGCGTCGCGAGACTTGGGGTCGAGGGAGGCGGTCGGCTCGTCCAGCAGCAAGAGCGGCGGGTCGTGCAGCAGGGCGGCGGCCAGGTTCACCCGCTGCTTCATCCCGCCGGAGTACGTGTTCACCCGCTCCTGCCCGCGGGCGGTCAGCCCCACCCGGTCGAGGGCGACGGCCACCCGGCAGCGGAGGTCGTACCCGCCCAGCCCGTACAGCCGGCCGAAGAACAGCAGGTTGGCTTCGGCGGTCAGTTCGTCGTAGACGGCCGGCTCTTGCGGCACCAGCCCGACCTGGGCGGCGTACCCGGCCGGGTCGGCCTGCCGGCGGATGCCGCCGGCGACCACCGTGCCCTCGACCGGGTCGAGGATGCCGGCGGCGACCGCCAAAGTGGTACTCTTGCCCGACCCGTTCGGCCCGAGCAGGGCGACGATCTCCCCGCGGTCCACGTCCACGCTCAGCCGGTCGAGGGCGAGGTGGTCGCCGTACCGCACGCGGACGTTCGACAGCGAGAGGGCCGGGCCGCGGGCCATGTGCTTCCTGCCGTGGCGTCTTCCCTGGCGTCCGTGCCAGTGGAGGCGGCGTAATAGCGAAGGGCGGGAAGCGGCGTCAAGTGGAAGCGGGCGGATAACGAGCCGCGACCGCCAGGGAGCGGGGTTCAACACCCCCGCTCCCTGGCGGTCGCGGCTCTCGTCAGGTCGTCACTTCCCCGGCGGGGTGACGGTCGGCACGTTCGGCAGCGGCAGCGGGAACTTCGGCTCCGGGTCGGCCGACTTCGGAAGCGCCGGTGCAGGCACGTCCAGCTTCGGCGGGTTCACCGGGGTGTCGATCTTGCTCGGCATCCGCTGCGGCACCCCCGGCGGCGGGGCGACCGTCACCGGCGGGGTCGGCTGACTAGTTGTCGTGCCGGTCTTCGCCAGCGGCGGCTCGGCCGACTGCTGGTACGGGGTGACTTTGCCCGCCGGCCCCTGGGTGATCGGGCGGAACGCCGCGTCGCCGCCGTTCACCGGCGTCTTCGCGGACACCGACGGCGGCGGGGCGGTCGGCTTGGCCGGGGCTTTCGCCAGCGGCGGCTCGGCCGTCTGCGTGCTGGCGTTCCCCGCCGACGCCTTGTACCCGTTCAGCCCGTACTGCCACAACGCCGACTTGGCCGCCGCCCGCACCGCCTTGTCCGGGTCGCTCGACTCGGCCGCCTCCAGCGCGGCCGCGGCGGTGGTGTACACGGTGCGGTACCCGCCCAGCGTCTCCGCCGCCTTCGCCCGGATGTCCGGCGACGGGTCCTTCTGCAGGCTGTTCACCAGGGCGGTCACCACCTCCGGGCTGGTCCGCGGGTCGTACCCCTGCAGTTCGCCCACCGCCCCCTTCCGCCGGTCCACGTCCGGGTCCGACTGGACGGTGGCGACGAGCTGCTTCACCCGCGAGGTCGGGTCGGGCTTGGCCGGCGCCGGCTGGGCCTCCGGCGGCTTCTTCTTCTTGAACAGGCCGAGGCCGAGGTCGATGGCCGGGGCGGGCGAGCTGGTGGCGGCGACGGACGCGGCGGCGAGCGCGACGGCAATGCGGCGGTTCATGTCGGAATCCTCCCAGAGCGGACCGGGCGACAGCCGCCCGTGTTCAGGGATCGTCCGGCCGAATCCGTTCTTGCCGTCGTTTCCTGGGTCGGAGAGGGCGAGGGGTGCGGCCGGGGTCGGCACGGTCGTTTCAGCCGCGCCGACGGCCCCAACCGTCACCCGTTCATCCCGCCTAGTGTATGGGTGATTTTGCCGGTGGGGGAGACCTTTCTGTCCGGGGCGAGCGTAGCGGTTGGCGGTCCAGGCGGACCGGCCGGCGGCGCGTTCTGCCGTCGCCGCTGCCAGTCGAGGGTCTGTTTGGCCAGGCGGACGGCCTTCGCCCGCGACACCACCTCGCCGGTGCCCTGCTCGTCCGCCAACCCCTGTAGGTACACCCGCACCCGCTCCACCCCCTCCTCATCCAGTCCCTCACCCAACTCCTCGTCGTCCGCCGGCGCGTCGAACTCGTCCAGTTCCTGGAACGCCGCATCGGCGGCGGACACGGCGCGGGCCAACTCCGGGCCGGTGGCCGGCCGCGGCCGGGCGTCGCACCCGGGCAGCGGGTCGAGCTGCGGGAGCGGGTCGAGCGGGGACGGCGGGACGGTGCCGGCCACCGGCCGGCCGTGCCGCAGGCGGGTCTTCTCGAAGTCCAGGATCATGCCGGCGGCCTTCTG
>JALHQU010000218.1 GCA_022841795.1 Fimbriiglobus sp. | reverse complement strand
CGGCACCCAAGACCGTGCCGCTCGGCTCGCGGCACCTACTCAGGAGCGCCGGTCATGACGCACGCGGGCAAGCGGATCGCCGTGCTGGTCGAGCAGAAGTACGAGGAGCTGGAGCTGTGGTACCCGGTGTACCGCTTCCGCGAGGCCGGCGCGACCGTCACCCTGGTCGGGCCGGAGGGCGGAAAGGCGTACCCGAGCAAGCTCGGCTACCCGGCGAAGGCGGACGCGGCGGCGGCGGACGTGCGGGCCGACCAGTTCGACGCGGTCATCATCCCCGGCGGGTTCTGCCCGGACTACATCCGCCGCTCGCACCACATGCTGAAGCTGGTACGGGACGCGCACGCCCAGGGGAAAATTCTGGCGGCCATCTGCCACGGCCCGTGGGTGCTGTGCAGCACCGACGCGCTGCGGGGCGGGCGGAAGGCGACCGGGTTCTACGCCATCATGGACGACGTGGTGAACGCCGGGGCGACGTGGGTGGACGCCGAGGTGGTGGTGGACGGGCACGTCATCACCAGCCGCAAGCCGGACGACCTGCCGGCGTTCACCGCGGCGATTCTGAAGGCGACAAAGTAGCAGGCACACTCCGTGTGCCGTCCGCGGACGGCACACGGAGTGTGCCTGCTACCATGAAAACAGCCGCTCGTACTCGTCCGCCGACACGCCGACCGAGCCGACCCCGCGGCCGTCCGGCCCGTGGCAGTCGCTCCCGCCCGTCGTCATCAGCCCGAGGCGGTTCGCCCACGCCTTCAGTTCCGCCGTACGCCCCGCCCCAGCCGCCGGGAACTTCACCTCTGCCCCCGTCAGCCCGGCGGCGGCCATCGCCGCCAAGTCCGCTTCGGCGAACTCCGCGGGCGGGTGGGCCAGGCTGCTCACCCCGCCGGATTCGCGGACCAGCCCGCACGCCTCGGCGAGCGGCAGCCGCAGCTTCGGCACCACCCGCGGCCCGAGCGGGCCGACGAACCGCCCCCACGCCTCCCGGCGGGTAGCGGCGATGCCGGTTCGCACCAGCAGCATGGCGACGTGCCGCCGCCCGAGGCTGACGGTCGCCGCTTCCACCGCCGCCACCAGCCCGTCGTCGAGCGGCTGACCGGACTCGCGGATGAGGCGGACGAAGTCGCGGAACCGCTCCCGGCGACGTTGGCACAACTCGTCGAGTCGCGAGGCGAGATGTCTCCCCCTCTCCGTTTCGGGGAGGGGGCCGGGGGGTGGGGTCTTCCCCCAATACCCCAACAGATGCACCTCGCGGCCGTGCCAGTCGGCGGTCAGTTCCACCCCCGGAATCACCCGCACGCCGTCGGCCGCGTCGATCGCCTCACTCACCCCGGCGAGCGTGTCGTGGTCCGTGACGGCGATCGCGTCCAGCCTGGCCTGGCGGGCGAACGCGGCCACCTGCGACGGGGTGAACTCGCCGTCGCTGGCGGTGGTGTGCAGGTGCAGGTCGGCGACCACCGGCCGGGCGAGCCGGGCCGACTGCCGGCACAGGGCGGTGAACGGGTCGCCGCGGGGCATCGGGAGCAAGTAAAAAGTGGGAAGGAACAAGGAACTAGGAAGATGGTCAAGTGGCCGCGGGCGGGGGGTCGCCGGTCGGGGTCGTCGCCCCCTCGTCCTTGTTCCCTGTTACTTCTTCCTTGTTACTTTTCACCCGGGCAATCCGGTCGAGCACCCCGTTGACGAACGCCGGCGAGTCGGCGGTGCCGAACCGTTTCGCCATCTCCACCGTCTCGTTCAGCACCACGGGTACGGGCGGCGGTGCGGGGGCGTGCAGCAGCTCGTAGGTGCCCAGGCGGAGCAGGTTGCGGTCGGTGGGCAGCATCCGCCCGATCTTCCAGTTCTCGGCGGCGGCGGAGATGGCCGCGTCGATGGCGGCCCGATTCGCGTTCACCCCGGCGAACAGTTCCAGGCAGAACGTCACCCCGGCCGGATCGGTCGGCAGCCGGTCGGCGGCGAACTGCCGCACCGCCGCGTCGGCCATCGGCTTCTTGTTCTGGTCGAACTGGAACAGGAGTTGGAGGGCGACTTCGCGGGCGCGGGAGCGGCGGAACATGCGGACAGAACCTCGGGCCGAATACCGTCCGAGGTATGGTATCGGCCGGCCGTTCGGGTGGCCGACCGTCTCCGACGGTCGGCGCCGACTCCCGGAGGGAGTCGGCCACCCGGCGGCCGTTCGCCTCACCGCTCGTCCACGTTCACGTCCTCCCCGCCGTTGGCGGTGAGGATCGCCTTCAACTTCTCCCCGGCCAGCTTCTTCCGGTCGAACGTGTGGGCGGTGCCGTCAAGCATCCCCACGTTCACCCGCCCGGTCTTCGGGTTGCCCACCTTCGGCAGCTTCTTCGGGTCGAACAGGATCTCGCCCGGCTTCATCCAGTGCGCCGCCTCTTCCGTCTCCACCACCGCCGCCGTGTGCGATGTGCCGTCGGTGATCTCGGCGGTGGTCATCTTCTTGTTGTCCACCATCCACACGTCCTCCATGCCCACCCAGTTGACCGTGCGGAACGCCTGGAGGAACGTGTGCCCCGGCTCCGTCGCCTCCCGTCCGGCCACCCGGAACGCGTCCGGCATCTTGTCCCACACCTTCTTGTTCACCGGGTCGTCCCACGCCCGGCTCTTGTCGATCTTCTCGTGCAGGTCGTTCGCGTCCAGGTACGGCAGCAGGTGCACCCGCCAGCTGAGCAGCACCTTGCCGTCCGAATCGATCACGTCCTGCGGCAGGTGGCCCATCTCGCTCTCGTAGTTCTGGATGGCCAGGCCGATCTGCCGCAGGTTGTTCGCCGTCTTCATGCGGTCGGCCGCCTCCTGTAGCTTGGTCGGCAGGGCGGCGAACGCGGCCTTCAGCGCCGGCCCGACATCCGCCGTCGCGGTGACGGTGAGCGTCTTGCCGTCGGTCGCCACCGCCGCCTTCTCCAGCCCGGCCAGGGCGAAGTCGTACACCGGCAGCAGTTCCTTGTCCTCGTCGCTCGTGTTCTTCTGCCCGTCGGCCAGCAGCTTGACCACCGCCTTCAGCCCCTCCTTCGCCCCCGCCTCGGCCTTCTTCGCCGCCTCGGCGGTGGGGAAGTGGGCGACCAGCTTGGCCGTCGTCCGCTCGCCCACGTCGAACGTCAGCACCGCCCGGTCGAGCTGCACCAGCGGCTCGTAGGGGGTGAACTCGTCCTCGGCGTTCGGGTCCTTCTCCGGCATCGGCGGCTTGATCGGGTTGCCGTCCGGGTCGAACGCCTGCACCATCTCCACCGCCGGCCCCTCCCGCCACAGCTTGAACGCGTCCCGCAGGTGCTTGCCGTCCACCGCCGCGGTCAGGTGGTGCGTGTCGGCCAGGGCGAGCGCCTCGGCCAGCGGGCCGTCCGCCCGCTTCCGCAGCAGGGCGGCCACCAGCAGCGGGGAGGCCATGCCGAACCCCTGGCCGGGCAGGAACGCCAGCGTGCGGTCGTCCACCGGCACCAGCACCGACGACTCGGCCGGCCCGCCGACGTAGTACAGCGGGGCGTTCAGGTCGAGCGGCTTGTTGTCCTTCTTGACTTTCGACGTGTCCGCCGGCACGGGCACCGCACCCGCCCCCGCGGGCGGGACGACCGGCACGCCGAACGGCGCGTTCCCGAGGATGCCGACCCCGCCGCCGCCGAACCCGAGTTGCCCCAGCCCGCCGCAGAACGCCGCCCCCTGCGGCGGCTCGACCGTCGCCTTCCACGCCTTCAGCACCTTCGCCCGGTCGAGGGGCTTGCGGGTGGTGATGAGCACGAGCGGGGACTCGGCCAGCGTGTACGACGCCTGCGGCAGGAACACGGTGACGCGGTCGAGCTGGTCCGGGGTCAGCCCGTAGTCGGCCTCGGCCCGCTTGAGGAACGCCCGGTCGCCTTTCAGGAACGCCTCGCGGATGGGCTGGGTGACGGCCGCGTCGTGGATGGCGGCCACGTTCACCGTCAGCACGGCGAACCCCTCGGTGGGCACCAGGTCCAGCCCGGCCGCCCGCTTCGCCGGCTGCCCGACCGCCTCGGCCGGGGGAACGAGCAGGACGGCCACCGGGGTGACGGCGAGCAGAGCGGCCGTCAGACCGACGGACCAGCGGAACCGGGTGCGCATCGCCGCTCTCCACACAGGGTGTCGGGTCATCATAGGGGCAAACCCGCCGGGGCGGAACGGCGTTGGCGGCAGCACTGTTCGGGGACTGGCTCCGGCCCGTCGCCCCGCTCGGCTGTACGGGGACAAGTGCGGGCCGGTGCCTGTCCCACTTCCGAGACTAGGGGACAGGCACCGATCCGGCGTCCGCCTCGGCGGGTGTGAACTCGCCGGCGGATCGGAGCCAGTCCCCACCCCTGAACTGCTCGCCGGCTCGCGGCGACGACACAACCCCTTCTTCTCTCTAGCTGCCAGAACCCGGACGATCCCCCCATTTTCCGCTCCCGCCCTTGCCGGCCGGCGGCGGTCGCCTACACTGCACCAATCTTAGATCGGTATCGCTTAACCGTAGGCAGGGTGCGCCCGGCGAGACGCCGACCCCACGACCGGCCCGGAGATGTCCTCTGGGCGGCTCGCGAGTCCCGAGGCAACAGGAACACTTGGCATGGCGACCACGAAGGAACAGAAGGCGGAGCTGATCGGCCAGTTCAAGCGCGGCGGCCAGGACACCGGCTCGCCCGAGGTGCAGATCGCACTTCTCACGGGGCGGATCAGCTACCTGACCGACCACATGCGAACGCACAAGAAGGACTTCTCCAGCCGCCGCGGGCTGTTGAAGATGGTCAGCCAGCGGTCCGGTCTGCTGCAGTACCTGCGGAAGACCGACCGCGCCAAGTACCTGGACGTGATCCAGAAGCTCGGGCTGCGGAAGTAACCGGGTGAACCGGCGGCGTCAGCCGCCGGGTGGCTCAACCCGCGGGCTGACACCCGCGGTTCACCAGGCATCACTCCCACGTCGGTCAGATCTCGTCGCACGCCCCCTCGCCGCCACTCTGCTGCGAAAGGGTAGCCTCACGTGCCTCACACCCGCGTCGAACGTCCGCTCGGATCGTCCACCCTCGTCCTCGAAACCGGCAAACTGGCGAAACAGGCCCACGGGTCCGTGCTCGTCACCCTCGGCGGCACCGCCGTCCTCACCGCCGCCACCGGCGGCAATCCCATCCCCGGCCGCGACTTCTTCCCCCTCCAGGTGGAGTACCGCGAGCGGACCTACGCCGCCGGCAAGTTCCCCGGCGGGTTCATCAAGCGGGAGACCCGCCCGTCCACCAAGGAGACTCTCACCTCCCGGTTCATCGACCGCCCCATCCGCCCGCTGTTCCCACAGGGCTATCTGAACGAAGTGCAGATCATGGCCACCTGCATGCAGGCGGACAAGGAGAACGACCCGGACATCCTGGGCATCATCGGCGCCAGCGCCGCCCTGCACGTGTCGCCGATCCCGTTCCTCAAGCCGGTCGGGGCGGTGCGGGTCGGCCGCGTCGGCGAGCAGCTCGTCCTGATGCCGACGCACCAGCAGATGGAGGAGAGCGACCTGGACCTGGTGGTGGCCGCCACCCGCGACGCGGTGTGCATGATCGAGGGGTTCGCCCGCGAGCTGCCGGAAGACGTGATGGTGGCCGCCGTCGGGTTCGCCCACCAGGGGTGCGTGCAAGTCATCGAGGCCATCGAGGAGCTGCGGGCGAAGGCCGGGCTGGGCGCGAAGGAGCTGCCCGAGCCGCAACCGGAGAACCCGCTCGTCGCCGAGCTGCACAAGAAGATCGGGGCGGAGTTCAAGAAGCGGTACCTGACCCAGGGCAAGCTGGCCCGGTACGCCGCGCTGAACGAGCTGAAGGACCAGACGAAGAAGGAGTACTTCCCCGAGGGGGCGACCGAGACGAAGTACACCCCCGAGCAGTTCAGCGGCGCGTTCAGCACCCTCCGGGAGAAGATGTTCCAGGAGATCACCATGACCGGCACGCGGATCGACGGCCGCCCGCTCGACCTGATCCGCGACCTGGGGTGTGAGGTGCAGACGCTGCCGGGCACGCACGGGTCGGCCCTGTTCCAGCGGGGCGAGACGCAGGCCCTGGTGGTCGCCACCCTGGGCACCGGGCAGGACGAGCAGAAGGTGGACGGGCTGCAGGAGGAGTACACCAAGAAGTTCTACCTGGACTACAACTTCCCGCCGTTCAGCGTGGGCGAGTGCAAGCCGATCCGCGGGCCGGGCCGCCGGGAGATCGGGCACGGCATGCTGGCCGAGCGGAGCCTGAAGGCGGTCATGCCGCCGCCGAACAAGTTCCCGTACACCGTCCGGCTGGTGAGCGAAATCCTGGAGAGCAACGGCAGCAGCAGCATGGCGTCGGTGTGCGGCGGCACGCTCGCCCTGATGGACGCCGGGGTGCCGATCAAGCGGCCGGTGGCCGGCATCAGCATCGGGCTGGTGACCAAGGGCGACGAGTACGTGCTGCTGACCGACATCCAGGGGGACGAGGACCACTACGGGGACATGGACTTCAAGGTGGCCGGCACCCAGAAGGGGGTGTGCGGCATCCAACTAGACATCAAGATCGACGGCGTCACCGAGGACATCATCAAGGAGGCGCTGGAGCAGGCGAAGGCGGCCCGCATCAAGATCCTCCGCGAGATGCTGAAGGCGCTGACGCAACCGCGGGCGGACATCGCCGCCACCGCCCCGCGGCTGTTCCAGGTGAAGATCAACCCGGAGAAGATCGGCCTGCTCATCGGGCCGGGCGGGAAGACCATCCGCGCCATCCAGGAGGAGACCGGCGCCAAGCTGGACGTGGAGGACGACGGCACCGTGACGGTGGCGGCGAGCGACATGGACAGCGCCCTGGCCGCCCGCGGCAAGGTGGAGGCGCTGTGCGCCGAGATCAAGGTGGGCACCATCTACGACGGCAAGGTGACGAGCATCAAGGACTTCGGCGCGTTCATCGAGATCAGCCCCGGCCGCGACGGGCTGTGTCACGTGAGCGAACTGGACACCGGGTTCGTCCAGCACCCGTCGGACGTGGTCAAAGTCGGCGACCGGGTGCAGGTGAAGGTGATCTCGATCGACGACCAGGACCGGGTGAAGCTGAGCCGCAAGGCGCTGATGGCCCCGAAGCCGGCCGGCGAAGGGGACGAGGGCGGCGGTGGCGGCGGCGGGTTCGGCGGCGACCGCGGCCCGCGGGGCGGCGGCGACCGCGGCGGGTTCCGGGACGACCGCGGTGGTGACCGCGGTGGGGATCGGGGCGGGGACCGCCCCCGCCGCGACCGCCGGGACTAAGCTTTGCCCCCGCCCGCCCCGCCGGACCTGGTCGCCCTGCTGCTCCGGCTGTACGCCGAGCAGCAGCGGCTCACCCCCGGCGACCCGTACATCGAGCAGCACGCCCGCCCCGCCGTGGTGCGGACGCAGGCGGCCGTGTTCGGGTGGTATCAGCCACATCTGGTGAACCCCGACCGCCAGGGAGGGGGTGGGTTTGACACCCGCGGCCCTGGCGGGCCGGGTTCACTGACTATCCTCGACTGGGGGTGCCGGCACGCCCCGGACTCGTGCCTGCTGCGGGCCGCGTTCGGCGACGCCGTCACCCTGCACGCCGCCGACCTCGACGACTGCGGCCGGTTCGCCGCCTTCCACACGTTCGCCCGCCTCACCTACACCCGGCTCGACCACCACTATCGCCTGCCGTACCCGGACGCCGCGTTCGACGCGGTGGTCGGGTCCGGCACGCTCGAACACGTCGCCATGGACTACGAGTCGCTCAAGGAGGTGTGGCGGGTGCTCAAACCGGGCGGGCGGTTCGTGGTGACGTACCTGCCGAACAAGTGGAGCTACGAGGAGTGGTGGAAGCGGGAGGTGCGGAAGGCCGGGGCACACCCGCGGCTGTACTCGCGGGCCGAGTTCCGACACATGCTGCTGCACCACGGGTTCCGCCCGCGAGCGCTCGGGTACCAGACGCGGCACGACGCGGTCGGCGGGGCGGCGGGGTGGAAACGACTGCTGGTGCGGGCGGCCGGCTTGCACCGCCTCACCTCGACGCTGTGCGCGGTGGCCGAGAAGGTGCCGGCGATGGTGTGACCCTGACTTGCAGGTCGTGTCGAGCCGGCCGCGAGGCCGGCGAGCCGCGACGGTGATTCCCGACGGCGGGGCTCGCCGGTCCTTCGGACCGACTCGGCCCGCCCTACATCAGGTGGCCGAGAAGGTGCCGGCGCTGGTGTGAGGCGTGGTACACTATGCGGAAGGAGGCCCACCATGGCGTTTAGCGATTTCAAATACCCCGATGTGATCGCCCAACTCGGGCTGACCTACGAGCCGGTGGACGACCTGTTCGCCGGGGTGCCGAGCCTGCCGCCGCTGGACGCCACCCGTCAGGTGATGGCCACCACCTCGCGGCTGGCCACCATGATCAACAACGAAAAGGCGCGGTCGGAGTGGATCGTCGCCCCGCTGCTCGGCGACCTGTGGGGGCGGTACCACGGGCGGGTCGGGTTGTACTCCGGGGTGGACTTCCAGGCCGACCCGGCGGCCGACCTGACCGGATACTGCGACTTCCTTTTCTGCCGCAGCCCGCAGCAGGTGACGGTCACGCCGCCGACGGTGATGGTGTTCGAGGCGAAGCGGGACAACATCAACGAAGGCCTGGGGCAGTGCGTGGCCGGGGTGGTCGGGGCGCAGCGGTTCAACCGCCGGCACGGGGTGAACGAGCCGCACCTGTACGGGTGCGTGACCACCGGCAGCCTGTGGCGGTTCCTACGGCTGAGCGGCACCGCCCTGACGCTCGACCTGACCGAGTACAACCTCAACCAGGCGGACCGCATCCTCGGCATCCTGGCGTTCGCCGTCGGCGTTCCGGCCCCGGCGGTGGCGGCGTGATTGGGGTCGGCCATCAAACACGGAGGGACGACCGATGGCGAAGGTGAAAGCCGAAACGCCGGTGAAGCTGCTGGCCGGCGGCAACCCGCAGATCGCGAAGGCGGACGGCGACGCCCCCGTTCAGGCGTACATCGCCGCCATGCCCGGCTGGAAAAGCGACCTCGGCCGGCGGCTGGACGCGCTCATCGGGCGGGCGGTGCCCGGCGTGCGGAAGGCGGTGCGGTGGAACTCGCCGTTCTACGGGGTCGAGGGCGGCGGCTGGTTCCTGTCGTTCCACGTCCTCACCCGGTACGTCAAGGTGACGTTCTTCGCCGGCGCCTCGCTGCACCCGGTCCCGCCCGGTGGCACGCCGAAGAGCAAGGAGGCGCGGTGGATCGACATCTACGAGGCCGACGGGCTGGATGAGACGCAGATGGCGAATTGGGTGACGCAGGCCGCGGCGCTGCCGGGGTGGTCGGGTAAGTAGTCGGCCCACTCCGTGTGCCGTTCTTCGCCTTTTCTGGTGAACCCCGACCGCCAGGGAGGGGGTGCGAACCACGACACCCACGGCCCTTGCGGGCCGGGTTCACCCGGAACGGCACACGGAGTGGGCCGACTACTTTCACCCCGCCGGGGACAGCCGGCGGGCCAGGTCGGTCAGCCCCCGCAGGTCCAGCTTGCCGCTGCCCAGCGCCGGGAACGCCTCCACCGGGAAGCAGTCCCGCACGTCCGGCACCCACAGGTTGGGCAGCCCCCGCGTCCGCAGCGCGTCGAACGCCCCCTTCAGCTTCGCCCCCCACTCGGCCAGGTGCAGCACCACCAGCCGCTCGCCCCGCCGGCTGTCCGGCACCGCCGCCACCGCCACCGCCCGGTCGCCGGCCAGCCCGAGCACCGCGTGAATCTCCTCCTCCAGCCGCTCCAGCGGCACCATCTCGCCGGCGATCTTGGCGAACCGCGACAGCCGGCCGGTGATGCGGATGAACCCGGCCGGCTCGACGTGCCCCACGTCGCCGGTGTTGTACCACTCGCCGAACATCACCTGCTTCGTCTTCTCCGGCTGGTGCAGGTAGCCGACCATCACGTTCGGCCCCTTCACCCCCAGCACCCCCTCTTCGCCCAGCGGCAGCGGCTGCCGCGTGTCCGGGTCGAACGCCTTCACCACCACCCCCGGCAGCGGCTGGCCGATGGTGCCCAGGGTGTTGGCCGTCTGGGCGTACCCCTTCACCGTCACGTCCGGCAGGTTGGTGCCGACCACCGGCGACACCTCGGTACACCCGTACCCCTCCAGCAGCAGGGTGCCGAACTTCTGGGTGAACTCCAGTTGCAGCGGCACCGGCAGCTTCTCCGCCCCGCAGATGAACAGGCGGACGGAGCGGAAGTGGGTCGGCTCGCACCGCCGAACGTAGAACCGCACGAACGTGGCCGTGCCCAGGGCGATGGTGCATTTCGTCCGCTCGGCCAGCTCGCCGACCTCCTTCGCCGCCCGCGGGTCCGGGTAGAACACGCTGGTCATGCCGATGGACGCCGGCGCCCACAGGCACACCGTGTACCCGAAGCTGTGGAAGAACGGCAGGGTACACAGCATGCGGTCCTGGGTGGTGAAGTTCACCCCCTTCTGGAAGCTGTCGGCGTTCGACGAGATGTTCCGCAGGCTCAGCATCACCCCCTTCGGCTCGCCGGTGCTGCCGCTGCTGAACACGATCGTCAGCAGGTCGTCCCACTGGAACCGCCGGCACCGCAGCACCACCCGCTCCAGGAACCAGCCGGGCAGCAGGATGACGGCCAGCAGCCGCCACAGTTTCGCCAAGCTGGAAATGCCGGCCAGCGCGTCTTCCAGGTGAATCACCGTGATGTCCGGCGGCAGGTCGAGCGGGATGCGGGCGGTGAACCGCTTGGCCGTGATGACGGTTTTCAGCCCGGCTTGGCGGGCGGCCGAGTGGACCGCGTCCGGCCCGGCGGTGTAGTTCAGGTTCACGCTGGTGCGGTGCAGGAACGCCAGCGCGATGTTGGCGAACGCCGACCCCAGGCCGGTGGGCAGCCACACGCCGACGCACTTCTCGTCCGCGGCCAGCCGCCCGTTCAGCCAGCCGGCCAGCCCCCACGCCCCGACCAGTGCCTTCGGCCACGTCAGCACCCGGTCCGGGCTGGTGGCGGCGTCGATGAACGCCGGCTTCCGCAGGTTCGCCAGCCGGGCGGCGTTCCGCACGAAGTTGGCGTGAACCGGGATGTTGTACTCGCTCTGCAAAATGGCCGCGTCCGCCCAGCACTCGACCACCGCCGCCCGCACCTCGACCGCACTGGTGG
>JALHQU010000217.1 GCA_022841795.1 Fimbriiglobus sp. | reverse complement strand
CGACCCGCCCTTGTTCCGCGGCTTGGCCAGCGCGATCACCTCCACCGCCCGCCCGGTGGCCGCCAGCTCCTGCACCAGGAACAGCCCGCCGTCGGCCAGCGGGATCAGCCCCACCCCCTCGCCCTCGAACACCCGCCGCAGGGCCGGCGTCACCATCCCGCCCTCCCACGGCCCCCAGTTGATGGCCGCCACCCGCGCGTCCGGCCGCCGCCGCGCCTCCCGCTGGGCCAGCTTGTTCAGCACCTCGTTCGCCGCCGCGTACGCCAGTTGGCCGGTCCGCCCGTACCGCGCCGTCGTGCTGCTGAACAGCACCACCGCCTTGAGCGGCTGGCCGGCCAGGTGGTCGAGCAGCCCGCGGGCGGCCGTCACCTTGGTGTGGTACACGCTGTCGAACTGCTCGCCGGTCAGCTCCTCGATCCGCCGGTCGGCCAGCACCCCGGCCCCGTGGATCAGGCCGGTGATCGGCCCGTGCGTCGCCTGCACCTGCCGCAGCAGGTCGGCCACCTGGGCCGGGTCGGTCACGTCCGCCGGCAGGTACGCCGCCTTCCCCCCGGCCTGCTCGATGCGGGCGAGGGTGGCGGAAATCTCCCGGTGCGCGAGCAGCCGCTGCACCGCCTCGCCCACCGCCTTCGGGGTGGCACCCGGCCCCATCCGCTCGGCCGCGGCCGACCGCAGCAGCGCCTCGTCCGTCACCCCCGCCGCCCAGTCCGGCTCCGGCCCGGTCGGGGCCGGGGTGCGGCCGGTCAGGATGAGGGTGGGGCGGAACACCCCGGCCAGCGCCACCGCCGCCTCGGCTGTCACCCCCCGCCCGCCGCCGGTGATCAGGAACACGTCGCTCGGGCCGAACACCGTCACCCCGCCGGACCCGCCCGCCTTCCGCACCGTGCGGGCCGGCTCCAGCCCGACCCGGTGGGTGGCCGACACCCCGACCTCCACCGGCCCGGCGGTGAGCAGTTCCTCGGCCACCGCCGCCGCCGCCTTCCGCGGGTCGGCCGCGGCGAACGCCGGGTCCAGGTCGATCGCCTTGGCCATCACCTCCGGCCACTCGTGGGACACGGTCTTCACCAGCCCGGCCAGCCCGCCGGCGGTCGGGTCGGCGTCCGCGGCCAGGTCGCCCAGGCCGAACGAGCCGTCCAGGCGGGCGACGGTGGCGAACAGCCCGGCCCCGCCGCGGGCGGCGGCGCGGAGTTTCGGCCCGGCGTGTTGCAGCCAGCGGAACGCCAGCCGGTTCAGGTTGACCGGGGCTGCCCCCGCCGGGGCGACCAGCAGCACCGCCGCCGGGCTGCCGGCGGCCAGCGGCACCGCCGGGTCCACCCACCCCCACGTCCTCGGCTGGAACCGCAGCTCGGTCAGGCGGGCGGTCAGCGTCTGGGCGAACGGGTCGGCCGGGTCGGCCACCACCCACACCTCGCTGCCGTCGGCCAGCGGCACCCGCGGGCGGGGGGCGGCCAGGTTGATGTCCACCACCTGCAGGGTGCTGCGGTCGATCACCTCGGCGGCCGACACCCAACTGGCGTTCGGCGCCGGCGGCACATAGGACGGCACCGTGACCGGGGTTGAGTCCAGCACGCTGGCCAGCCGGATGGTGTCCACCGTCTCCGTCTTCGGGCCGGACAGTTCGGACAAGCGGGAGCCGGACTGCGGGCCGGCGGCGAGGAAGTCGGCCACGTCCTGGAGGGTGTGCAGGCGGGCCAGGTGCTCGGGCTTGACCGCCGGCGCGTCCGGCAGCTTGTCCTGCAGGGCGGACAGGATCTCCACCCGCTTGATCGAGTCCACCCCCAGGTCGGCGTCCAGCGCCATGCCCAGGGTGAGCATGCCCGCCGGGTACCCGGTCTTCTCCGCCACCACCCCCAGCAGCACCCGCCCCACCTCCGCCTTGTGATCGGTTCCCTTCGGCGGCGGGGTGTCGGTGGTCGGCCGCGTTCGCGGCGTGACCAGGATGGATTCCAGCTCGGCCGCGGTCGGCATGCTCTGGGCGATCACCGTCGCCCGCAGCGTTTCCGTGTCCTCGGGGTCGAGCGGGTACGCCGCCACCCCGTTCGTGCCCGGTTTGTGGTCGGCCGGGCCGGCGGCGAGGAAGTCGGCCACGTCCTGGAGGGTGTGCAGGCGGGCCAGGTGCTCGGGCTTGACCGCCGGCGCGTCCGGCAGCTTGTCCTGCAGGGCGGACAGGATCTCCACCCGCTTGATCGAGTCCACCCCCAGGTCGGCGTCCAGCGCCATGCCCAGGGTGAGCATGCCCGCCGGGTACCCGGTCTTCTCCGCCACCACCCCCAGCAGCACCCGCCCCACCTCGTCGGCCCGGCCGGACGACACCGGAGCAGGAACCGGCTTCGGAGCCGGGGCGGCGACGGGCGGGGGAGGCGGAACCGCCGCCGGCTGGGGCACAGCCACCACGACCGGCGGCGGAACTACCGGCGCAGGGATATGCGGCACCACCACCGGCTTCGCCTGCGGCCCGAGTGCGGCTTGTTGCTGTTGCACCAGCGCCAGCAGCGTCCGCTGCGCCTGCTCCTGCTGTTCCAGGAACTGGCGGTGCAGGCGGGCGGTCGTCTCCTGCAACTGCTGGAGGGCGGCGAGCGTCTGGTGCGTCGCTTGGAGTGCCTGGGCCAACTCGGGGTTGTCGGTCATGCGACGGGTACCAACGGTCGTCTGGGGTTGGGCTGTTGTACGGCCGGCGGGGGCCGGGCGGGGCGGGCGTTTCGCCCGCGGGGTGACGTAGTTCGCCCCGCAGATGGGGACGGTCATCGACTGCTTGGCCGGCTTGCCCGGCGGGCGGCACGCGCTGCCCTGTTCCCACGCGGCCAGGTTCACCGCGTGCCCGCGGGCGGCTAGCCGGGCCAGGGCGGTCGCCAGATCGAGCAGCCCGGGCCGGCTGCCCCCGCTCGCGTCCAGCGGGAAGGCCAGCCCGCGGCCGGCGGCGCTCGTCTCGCTCAGGATGGCGTCCACCAGCTTGGTCAGCACCCCGCCCGGCCCGACCTCCAGGAACGTCCGCACCCCTGCCCGCACCATCGCCCGGACCTGCTCGACGAACTCGACCGTGTTCGCCAGTTGGCAGCCGAGCAGGTCGCGGACCTTGGCGGCGTCCGCCGGGTACTCGGCGGCGGTCACGTTGGCGTACACCGGGGCGGTGCCGGGGCGGACGGCCACCGCGTTCAGCGCCTCGCGGAACGGCCGCACCGCGTCGGCCACCCGCTCGCTGTGGAACGCCGCCGCCACCGGCAGTCGCACGCCCCGCAGCCCGGCCTCGTTCAGCAGCTTGTCCACCGCCTCGATGTCGGCCGTCGGCCCGGACAGCACCGTCTGCGTGGGCGAGTTCTTGTTGGCGATCACCACCCGCGTGCCGGACTGCTTCACTACCCGCTCGACCGCCGGCAGCGGGCCGATCACCGCCAGCATCGCCCCGGGGTCGCCGCCCTTCGGCCCGGCGGCCATCAGCCGCCCGCGGAGGCGGCTCAGCGGGTGCAGGTCGGCCTCGGCCAGCCGGCCGGCGGCGGTGAGCGCCGGCAGTTCGCCGTAGCTGTGCCCGGCGAACGCCGCCGCCGTCACCCCGAACCGATCCCGCAGCACCTTGAACGCCCCGTAGCTGACCGCCCCGAGCGCCGGCTGCGTCACGTCGGTGCGGCGGAGGGCGTCGTCCTGTTTCGCCTTCGCGTCCGGGGCGAAGCTGGTGGGCGGGTACACGCGGTCGGTCAGCCGGGCGTCGGCGATCGGCTCGGCGTTGGCGTCCGCCAGCGTGGCCAGGAACTCGGGGAACGTACAGGCCAGGTCGCGCAGCATGTCCACCCGCTGCGACCCCTGGCCGGGGAACAGCACGGCCAGCTTGCCGGCCGCCGGCCCGCGGCCGAAGTGTGCTCCCTCGGGCAGACTCCACCCGTCGGCGTCCGGCTCGGCGGTCAGCTTGGCGGCGGTCACGGCCAGCAGCTTCGGCAGGTCGGTCAGGGTGCGGTGCGCGACCAGCACCAGCCGGCACGCGGCGGCCGGGTCGAAGGACGAGCGAGAGGCTTCGGCGGTGCGGGCGAAGTCGGGCCAACAGGGTGAGTCACTCTCTCCGAGAGTGACTGCTTTCACCGACTCTCGGAGAGAGTCGGCCACCCGAGCGACCGAGTCCCCGCTCAGGGCCAGGATTTCCACGCTCCCGTCCCAGTCCGGGGCCGCCTTCGCCGACCCGTACTCCTCCAGCACGGCGTGGAAGTTCGACCCGCCGAACCCGAACGCGCTCACCCCCGCCCGCCGCGGGTGATCGGCCTGCGGCAGCCACGGCCGCATCTTGGCGTTCACGTAGAACGGGGTGTCGGCGGCGAGCGGCTCGACCGGGGCGGTGACTTTCAGCGTCGGCGGCAGCACCTTGTTGTGCAGGGCGAGCGCCGCCTTGATGAGCGAGGCGGCGCCGGCCGCGGCCTTGGTGTGCCCGATCATCGACTTGACGGAGCCGATGGCCGTCTTGGGCGAGCCGGGAGCGTGAGCGACCGGAGTCTTCTGGTGCTCCGGTCGCTCACGCTCCCGGCTCGCCGTGAAGACCTCTCGAAGCGCCGACGCTTCCACCGCATCGCCCACCTTCGTGCCGGTGCCGTGCGCCTCCACCAGCTCCACCGTCCGCGGATCCACCCCGGCGCGGGTGTACGCATCCGTCAGGCACCGCTTCTGCCCGTCGGCGCTCGGGGCGTAGATGGCGTTCCCCTTGCCGTCGCTGCTGGTGCCCAGCCCCTTCAGCACGGCGTAGATCTTGTCCCCGTCCCGCTCGGCGTCGGCCAGCCGCTTGAGCACCACGATGCCGATGCCCTCGCCCAGGATGGTGCCGTCACCGGCGGCGTCGAACGGCTTCGAGTTCCCGGTCGGCGACAGCGCCGGCGTCTTGCTGAAGCACATGTACATGAAGATGTCGTTGAACGTGTCCGCCCCGCCGGTGACGACCACGTCCGCCTTGCCCGTCTGCAACTCCAGCGCGGCCAGGTGGACGGCGCTGAGCGAGCTGGCGCACGCCGCGTCCACCACGCAGTTGGTGCCGTGCAGGTCCAGCTTGTTGGCGATCCGCCCGGCCACCACGTTCCCGAGCAGGCCGGGGAAGCTGTTCTCCTGCCACGGCACATAGGCCTCGCCGATGCGGTCGATCACGTCGGCGGCCTGGTCGTCCGGCACGCCGGCGTCCTTGAGCGCCCGCTTCCAGTGCGGGTGCCCGAGCCGCGCGCCGAGCGGGATGACCAGCTCCAGCGTGCCGGTGACGCCGAGGATGACCGAGACCCGATCGCGGGAAACGGGCTTCGGCGAGCCGGGAGCGTGAGCGACCGGAGTCTGGTGATCCTCCGGTCGCTCACGCTCCCGGCTCGCCAGGACGATCCCGGCATCCACCAGCGCTTGCTTGGCCGCCACCAACCCGAGCAGTTGCGACGTGTCCGTCGCCTCGATGTCCTTCGGCGGGATGCCGAACTCCAGCGGGTTGAAGTCCACCACGTCCAGGAACCCGCCGCGGCGGGCGTAGGTCATGTCCGGCCGCTTCGGGTCGGCGTCGAAGTAGTCGTCCGGGTTCCAGTGCGTGGGCGGCACGTCGGTGATGGCGTCCACGCCGTGCTTGACGTTCGCCCAGTACGCGCCGGGGCCGCCGGCCTTCGGGAACAGGCAGCCGATGCCGACGATCGCCAGCGGGGAGAAATCGGTGTTCAACAGGGTGCCTCAAGATACCGGAACCCAGGGCTGACGCCCTGGGCTACATCCGCCGGCCGCTCCGCGGCGAAGGCGGGGAGATTGCTTGCGTCCCGGAGGGACCGCCGGGCGTAGCCCAGGGCGTCAGCCCTGGGTCACAAAAGACTCGCCAACTCCTGCTCGCTCATCGGCCGCAGGGGGAACCAGTCGTCCGGCAGGTCCACGCCCTGCTGCCGCAGGGTCTGGCGGCGGGTGTGGACGCACGCCCCGTACAGCAGGTTCAGCGCCACCGCCGTCACGGTGCGGTTCGCGGGCTGTTCCAGCGGGCTGCCCTTCGCCCACTCGTTGAACGCCCCCATCGCCGGCCCGCACCACACCTGGTAGTCGAGCTGGCGGTCCGCCTCGCCGGCGTTCGCCCACCGGCTGCTCAGCCCCAGGTACCAGCGGAACGCCAGGGCCATTTTGTGCCGCGGGTCGGTGTCGGCGCGGGCCAGTTGGGTCGGGTCGCGGCGGGTGAAGAAGGCGTGCGTGTCCGCCCACACCTCGTCGAACCCCCGCCGGAACAGCGTCTTCTCAACCTGGACCCGATCCGCCGCCGGGATCGCCTCCCACCCGGAATACGCCCGGTACAGGTCGTACAGCTTCTGCGCCCGCATGGCGAACATGGTGCCCCGCTTCAGCACCTGCACCTTGACGCCCATCTCGAACATGTCGGCGGCGGGGGCCATGGTCACGTCCGCCTGGTCGGCCTGGGCGAGCATCGCCCGCACCGGGTCCGAGCTGCCGGATTCGCGGCACGCCTGATTAATTGAGCCTGTGACAACGTAGGACGCTCCCAGGGCGAATGCGGCCGAAACTGAGGCGGGGGTCGCAATTCCACCGGCCAGCCCGACCCGCACCGGGCGGGGGTATCCGTACTGCTGTTGCAGCCGGTCCCGCACTGCCAGGAGCGTCGGCAGCAGGGTGATCGCCGGGCGGTTGTCGGTGTGCCCGCCGCTGTCCGCCTCGGCGGTCAGGTCGTCGCACATCGGAACGTGTTTGGACAGTTCGGCCTGCTCGGCGGTGATCTGCCCGGCGGCGAGCAGTTCCTTCAACAGCCGGTCCGGGGCGGGCGACAGGAACCGCGTGGCGACTTCGCTGCGGGACACCTTCGCGATCACCCGGTTGGCGGCGTGGACCGACCCGTCCGGGTTCCGCCGCAGCCCGGCCAGCCGGTACCGCACGATGGCCGGCGTCAGGTCCAGGTACGCCGACGCCTCGACCCGCCGCACCTGCTTCCGCAGCAGCAGGTCGGCCACCGCCATCTCGTGCGCCGGCTCGTTCGGGCTGTGGATCAGGTTGACGGCGAACGGCCGGTCGCCCAGGTTCGCTTGCAAGCGGTCGATGGCCTGCGTCACCCGCTCGACGGACAGCCCCGCCGCGCCGAAGCTGCCGAGCATCCCCGCCCGGCCCATCGCCTCGACGATGTCGCACGACCCGATGCCGTTGGCCATCGCCCCGGTCATGTACGGGTAGGTCAGCCGGTGGTCCGCGAGGAAGGCGGGCGAGCCGAGGTACTGCGGGCGGAGCGGGCCGGCGTGGGCGAGCAGTGGCAGCCCGCCGGGGTGGTCCGCCACCGGGCCGAGGATAGTAAGGCCGCCGGCGGCCACCGCCGGCTCGCCTTTCACTTCCACCACGGCGACGGCCGCCCGCAGGGTGCCGAGGACGGCGGCCGCGGCCGCCGGGTCGGCCGCGGGGGCGGGGCCGTCGGGCCGCCACAGGCCGACGGGGGGACGGTGGGTCATGGGTGCGGGGTCGGGGCCGGGCGGGTGCAAGGGGTAGGTATAAGAAGTGGTCTGCGCCGCGACCAACGGGAGCGGAGCCGGTCTTGGTGAACCCCGACCGCAAGGTCGGTGGGTGCAAGCGAGTCGTGACCGCACCCACGGCCCTCGCGGGCCGGGTTCACCAAGATGGCGGTTCATCTCCCCCCACCGCTACCGCTTCCCGCCCGGTGTCGGGGTTCTTCCCCCGATTCTCATGTTTCCTTCAATTCGCGCTCGACACGGCCCGTCCGGGCTGGTATTTGTCGGGGGTCGTCCAACCTCTTCCGGGGCGACAGCCCGTTTCGCTCGGCCGGTCCCGTCCGTCCCCCGTCTGGGGCGGACCCGGCGCAAGTTCCCGTCCCTCCTTACGGGGCCTGTTCATGAACCGAGCTGTCCTGTCTGATGTCGAGATGTTGTCGGAGGCCGAAACCCGGGCCGCCCTGCGGGCGGTCGGCCGCGTGCTGACTCTGGCCGGCGAGCACGCCCGCCGCAACGCCCCGGACCAGTTGGCCGACGTGCTCTCCTCCGCTCGCACCCTGCCCGAGATGCTGAACGACCCGGACGAGTTCCGCGCCCGCTTCCGCCCGGCCCTGCAGCGGCTGGCCGCCCGCCACCGCGAGTATGCGGCGGTGCTGAGCGAGTTCGACCGCGGCACCGGCACCCGCCGCTGCCCGGTCGAGGACGACCTGTGGATCGACTGCGGCGGGGACAGTTGACCGCCGCGACTGTACCGCCGGTGTAACGCCACCCGATCTCTCTCTCCCCTCGCCGCCACGGTCCTGGTACCGTGGCGGTGTTCGTTCCGGAGGTCGGCCATGTTCACACTGCTCGCGCTGTCCGCCGCCCTCGCCGCCCCGGTGCCGCAGCCGGCGATCAAACTCGTCCCCATCCCCAAGCCCGACCCGGACGCGGCCGAGTTCGACAAACCGCCGAAGGGCGCACTTCTCCGGCTCGGGTCGCGGCAGATGCGGCACGGCACCGGCTGGGTGGGCGACTTCGCCGCCGACGGCCGCACCCTGTTCACCGCCGACCACCTCACCGGCATCCGCGAGTGGGACGC
This sequence comes from Fimbriiglobus sp., assembly GCA_022841795.1. GTDB lineage: Bacteria > Planctomycetota > Planctomycetia > Gemmatales > Gemmataceae > JALHQU01. The sequence goes on along the minus strand of JALHQU010000217.1, from coordinate 2,592 downwards.
CGACGCGAACACCCTGCGGCGGACCATCCCCACCCCGGACGTGACCAATGCGATGCGGCTGAAGTGTACCCCGGACGGCGGCAAGCTGCTGTTCGACGACTTCAAGCGGCTGCACGTGTTCGACCGGACGACGAAGAAGCGGCTGCACACGCTGGAGGTGCCCGACCAGGCGATCCAGCGGTTCGCCGTGTCGCCGGACGGGAAGACGGTGGCCGTGGGCACGTTCGAGGGACACGTCCGCCTGTTCGACTTGGCCGACGGCAAGCTGTACGACTTCGACGTCAGCCACCCGCCGATGCCCGAACACGGGTTCGCGCCGGGCCGGGTGAAGCCCGGCAAGACCTTGCAGCGCATCTACTCGCTGACGTGGTCGCCGGACGGCAAGACGTTGGCGTCGGCCGCCCAGAGCGAGGGGGTGCGGGGGTGGAACCCGCTCACCGGCGAGGAGCGGTGGGCGCTGGACACCGACCGCGGGTACGGCGCGATCGCCTTCACCCCGGACGGCAAACACGTCATCGCCCCGATCCGCACGGACAGCATCTACCGGTACACCCTGTGGGACGCGGGCAGCGGGAAGAAGGCGGCCGACCTGGACGGGTTCGGCTCCGGGTACGGGCTGGCGGTGTCCCCGGACGGGCGGTACTTCTGCAACGGCCGCGACATCTGGGACGTGGTGGCGAAGAAGATCGCCCACACGCTGCCGGTCCAGGGGTGGTCGGAAGGGGTGGCGTTCAGCCGGGACGGGAAGCGGGTGGCGGTGGACGTGTACGGGGTGCGGATCTTCGAGACGGATTCCGGCAAGGAACTGTTCGACGACGCCGGGCACGCCGGGGCGGTGCAGGCGATCAGCGTGACCCAGGACGGCAAGCTGGCCGCCACGGCTGGGCACGACGGCACCGCCCGCGTGTGGGACGCGGGCACCGGCAAGCTGCTGCACACCTTCCGCGGGTATCGGGATGAGATAGCACTAGCGCTATCGCCGGACGGCAAGCGGCTGGCAGCCGGTGACTGGGATACGGTGCGGGTGTTCGACCTCACCACGGGCAAATCGGTGTGGGAGGCGAAAGGGCTTGGGAAATTGGTGGAGGTGGCGTTCTCCCCGGACGGCGACACGCTCGCGGTCGGCGTCGGCAACTTGACGGTTCGCCTGTTCGACGCCAGGACAGGTGACCCGATTCGCGAACTGACCGGGTTCAACGGTTTGGATGCTATGACGTGGCACTTCGCCTGGACGCCGGACTCGACCGGCATCGTGTCGATGGTGTGCCTGATGCCGCGACGGGTGCCCGGCGAAAACCCGAACGCCCCGCCGCCTGCGCCGGTCGGCGGCCCAGGCGGGGAGGGCGACGGCAAGTTCCGGTTCGTGCTGTGGGACGTGAAGACCGGCGAGCGGGTGCGGGTGATCGGGCCAGCGAACGAGCGGTGCGAGGCGCTGATCGCCATCGACGCCGAGGGGTTGCACGCCGCCGTCGCCGGGAAGGAACTGACGCTGGTGGAGTTGAAGACTGGCAAGACGGTCTGGACGGCGGACAGGGACATCGGGGGCGGGCTGGCGTTCACCGGCGACGACAAGCTGTACGCCGGCGGGGTGTGCCTGGACGCCAAGACCGGAAAGAAGGAGTCGGAGTTGCCGATCGACCAGAAGTGGATGCGGGCGCTGGCCGTGCCGCTGAAGGGGAAGACGGTGCTGACCGCCGTGTGGGGCGACCCGACGGTGGTGGTGTGGCGGCGGTAGTCGCGACCCATCGGGGAGCGCGGTCTTGTAGCCGCGACCCAACGGGGAGCGCGTTCGACCCGACGTGCTCCCAGCCACCGGGAGCGACTGTAGCCGCGACCCAACGGGGAGCGCGGTTGTCAATCGCTCCCCGTTGGGTCGCGGCTACGGCAGGGGCGTCACGAACGGCCACCGTTGTGGTGGTAAACCGGCCTTGATCGGGTTCTCCTCGACGTACAGGATGCACGCCCGCAAGTCGGCTTCATCTTGAATCCAGCGGTCCCACTGCCCTTCCGCCCAGCACTTCGGCACCCGCTGCCCCGGCGTCGTATACCGCGCGAACGGATGAACCCCGGCGCGGTTTAGCGCCTTCGTGGCCGCACCCTTCAACATGTTGGACACGGTTTCCATCTGCAACCGGAACTCGTCGATCACGAAATGCGCGTGGTCCGGCATGACGGAACACGCCCGCACCACCAGCCCCGAGGTGCGGACGTAGTCGCCGAAACCGCCGGCAACGGCCTGAATCTGCTCGGTCGAGAAAATGACGGGCGGGTACCGGAGCACCTGCTTTGAGGCCAAACGCCTCTCCCGGTCATGCGGTTCCGCCGCCAGAGACCGCTTTTCGTCCGTCTTGGTCGCCGGGCCGAAGGCGTACAGGGCGGGCGATCCGACGAACGAGGACCACGACCCTCTGGGGTCGTTCGGCAACCAAAACCCGTACGCGCTGATGACGAGGTGGTGGGCGATGATGTCGGTCATGGGTGGCTCGTGTCGCCTTGCGTGGCCGCGACCGCTCGCAGCCGCGACCCAACGGGGAGCGCTTGACAACCGCGCTTCGTAGCCGCGACCCAACGGGGAGCGCTTGACAACCGCGC
>JALHQU010000216.1 GCA_022841795.1 Fimbriiglobus sp. | reverse complement strand
CCCGATCAACCAACAGACCATGACGCCCACGAGGCACGTCGAGTTGGCGAAACTGGACGCGGAGACGGGGGCGGTGCAAGACCGCATCGGCGCCCCGTTCTGCGGCACCTGGAACACGTACCAACTCAGCCCGGACGGCAAGACGATCGCCGGCGGCGGGACCGCCTGGCAGGACCGGCTGTGGGTGATCGACGCGGACACCCACGAGTACCGCAACGGGTGGGTGTCTCACCGGGGCACGGTGGCTCACCTGTTTTTCGCCGACGACGGAAAATCGCTGCACACCACCTGCGACTTGGACCGCCACTGGCTGACGTGGGACACGGCGACCGGGCGGGTCCGCCGCCGCGTGCAGTTGCTCGGTCTGAACGCCGCGAACGCTGCGGTCTCGCAAGACGGGAAATGGATCGCCACCGCCCCCTGGACTGTCACCAACCAGATCGAGGTCCGCCCGACCCAAACCGGGGAGCCGGCGACCGCATACCCCTCGCAGCACCGGAATCAGATGGTCACCGGGCTGGCGTACACGCCCGACGGCCGGTTCCTGACGGCCGCGCTGAACGCGGGCGGCATCTACGTGATCGACACGCAGCGGAAACTGCCCGGCGAGATTCGGGTGGATGTGAAGCAGGTTATCCAGTCTTTCTGTTTCGACCGCACGGGCGCCCGCATGGCCGTCGCCGCGAACGACGGCCGGCTCCAGGTGAGTGATTTCGCCACCGGGAACGAACAGTGGTCCGGGCCAATCTCGGCCGCGTCCGGGTACGCCGGCACGCCGCTGACCTGGGGGGTGCGGGGCCTGCCGGACGACTCCGGCTTTCTGGCGGCGGGGATGGACGGTCAGTTTCGGGTCTGGCGGTGGGATCGGAAGGAACTGGTTCAAGAGTTCCCCGGCGTCCAGGCCGCGCTCGTCCGCGGGAACAACATGCTCGCTCGGGTGCCGCTCGGCCTGGCCGTCAGCCCGGACGGGCGGCGGGTGGCGGCCGGGAGCAGCACCGGCGAACTGGTGACGTTCGACCGCACCACCGACCCGCCCGCCCGCAAGGTGCTGTTCCGGTGGACGAACGGCCGCACCTTCCCGGCGGTGCAGTTCGCCCCGGACGGCCGGCACCTGGCCGCCGGCACCTCCGACGGCGCGGTGCTGGTCTTCCGCCTGCCCCAGGCGGGGAGGGACGCGAAGTGACGCACCCGCCGGAGGGCGCTGGCATGAGATGGGTTCGGTGGGGCGGGTGTGCCGTGGCGGTGGGGCTGACCCTGTTCGCGGTCGGAGGCCTGTTTCACGTGGCCACCCCGGTTGTGGCCCCGCGGGTGGCGGCGGAGTTCGGGAACGCCGCGGTGTTCCACCCGTGGGCCGGGTGGACGTCCACCTACATGGCCCTGCCCCCGTTCGGGTTCGGGGTGGTGTTCGCGGGCGGCCACCTGGCCTTCGCCGCCCGCGGGGAGTTCCGCGGGTGGCGGGGCGGGCTGGCCTACGGGGCGGGGGTGTTCACCGCCGGCGGCCTGCCGGTGTACCTGCTGGCGTTCGCGGCCGTGCAACTGCCCGCCGCGGGTACGCGCTGCAGTGGTACGTCCCCAGGCCGTACAGGGGCACCAGGGCCTTGTGGATGCTCAGGCTGTCCTCTTTGCCGAGCAGCTGACCCCGGGCGGCGACCGGAAGATGACGGTGGAAGCCCCGACCGCCCCGTCGCTGTGGAAGGTGGTCGGCTCGCTCACCTCTGGGCGGACCGGCCCGCGGCCGTCGGCGGTCCGTTTGTCTCGGCTGGACGGAGCCGTGGTGGTGCTGAACGACGCCCGCGGCGTGACCGAGCGATGGAAACTGGACGGCGACGAGCTGGTGGTGGTGCGGTACGACCCGGCGTCCCGCACCCCGCTGACGGCGACCGCCACCGGCACCGGCGTGCGGGCGAGCGAATCCCGGCTGACGGCCGACAAATCAAAGTAGCCGGCCCACTGCGTGGGCTGCAGCGGCCGCTCACGGCGTGAGCGGGCTACCTTCCCCCGCCGCGGCCGGCCGATAAAACACGCCTCCGACCGGGCCGCCCGCCCGCGGAGGTGACATGTCGAGCGAATCCGTCCTCATCCAGCCCCTGCTCGACCAGCTGCGGCGGGGCGACCCGTCGGCCGTCGGCAAGCTGACCGAGCTCGCCTACGACCGGCTGCGTCGGCTGGCGGGGAAGATGCTGAGCCAGTCGTTCGGGGCGGTCGGCCGCGAGCACGACCTGGACAGCGTGCTGAACAACACCTACCTGCGGCTGCACGCCGCGCTCGCCAAGATGGCGACCGCGGCGAAGACCCCGCCCACCCCGGCCGACTTCTTCCGGTTCGCCGCGTTCAAGATCCGTCAGGTGCTGCTGGACATGGCCGACCGCGACCGGCGGCTGTGCCACGGGCGGATCGAGCCGACCGCCACGGACGACTCGATTGTGGACCCGCTGCCGGGGGCGGTGGACCGCGGGCGGTCGCCGGAGGAGCAGGCGAAGTGGGTCGAGTTCCTGGTGCGGGTGGACGGCCTGCCGGAGGCGGAGCGGGACGTGTTCCAGATGCACTTCATCATGGACATGACGCAGGCGGAGATCGCCCGCGAGACCGGGCTGGAGCCGAAGCAGGTGAGCCGGGCGTGGCTGAAGGCGGCGGCGGCCATCGGCAAGTTCCTGCCGGCGTGACGGGGTGGGATGAAATCGGCACGCGGGTGACGCGGATTCCGCGGGGCGGCCGGCAAAGTAGCAGGCACACGCCGTGTGCCGTCTGCCGGGTGAAGGGGACTGGCTCCGTTTCGTCGCCGGCGTAACGCCGACGGGGTGAATGCCGAAACGGTGCCTGTCCCCGTGTTCCTCTTTCAGGCGGACTGGGGACAGGCACATTTTCGGCACTCGCCTCACCCCGCGGCAGGCCGGGGCGAAAATGAGCCAGTCCCCCGGTCCGTCCGCGGACGGCACACGGCGTGTGCCTACTACTCATCACACCCCCGCCAGCGCCGCGGTCAGCTGGCCGGCGTCGGCGTACCGCTCGGCCGGGTTCTTGTGCAGCGCCTTCGCCAGTACCGCCCCGACCGCCGGCGGCAGCCCCGGCGTCAGTTCCCCGGCCGGGATGATGTCGCCGGCCAGGATTTGCTGGCTCACCTCCGGCAGCGGGCCGGCCGGGTCGATCGGCGGGCGGCCGGTGACCGCCTCGTACAGGGTGGCCCCGAGGCTGTACACGTCGCACGCCGGGGTCAGGTCGGCCGCCCCGGTCACGCACTCCGGCGGCTGGTACACCAGGTCGGCAAACTCGTGCCTGCCGAACGCCGTCACCTCCTGCCCGGCGGCCACCTGCGTCGGCCGGGCGAAGAAGAAGTCGCCCAGCTTGGCCCCGTCGCCGTTTGGGAACACGCACCCGGGGTTGATCACCCGGTGGACCAGCCCGCGGTCGGCGATCGCCTTCGCCCCGGCCGCCGCCCCCCGCACCGCCGCCGCCGCCTCGCCCGCCGGCAGCCGCCCGTGCTTGGCCAGCCGGTTCCGCAGGCTGCCGTTCGGCATGTACTCGGTGGCCAGGAACCACACCCGGCAGTTCTTCACCCGCTCGGAGCCGGCGCGGTACACCCGCACCAGGTTCGGGTGCGTCACCTGGGCGGCCTCCGGCACCCCGCGGAGCAGCCGGCGTAGGCCGGCGGTGTCGAACTGGAACCGCCGCGGGAACACCCGCACCGCCACCTCCCGCCCGCCCTTCGCCGTCCACCGCCCGCGGAACACCGTCCCGCGGCTGCCCTGGTGCAGCTTGGCCACCAGCTCGAACTGGTCGAACGCGGACTGCGGGCGGGTGTAGTCGAGTTCCACCCGCACCCCCACCTCGCCGAAGTACAGCTCGTCGTCCGGGTACAGCTTCGTCCGTCGCACCGGGGTGCCGTTCACGAACGTGACCCCGGCGGTGCTCAGGTCGAACGCCCGCCACACCCCGTCCTGCCCGCACACCAGCAGGGCGTGCTTCGGCGCCACCGCCCGCCCGTCGCACTGCATCTCGCACCGCCTCTTCCGCCCGACCAGCACCGGCGAATCCGGCCGCCATCGCCACGGCTGGCCCGGCCCGGCCAGCGGGTGCAGGACGAGCTTCGGCTTGCGGGGCACGCGGCGGGGCAGGGTGCCGGTCCGCTCCCGCTCGGGCGGCCGCGGGATGGCGGTGGTGCCGCCGGACGGGGTGAACCTGTACGGCCGGAGCAGGGCGTCGGAGGTGAGCCGGGACTTGACCAGGAACTCCTTCAGGTGCGACGCCGACTGGAACTGGCGGTCGGCCGGCCGTTTCGGGATCAGCCCGGCGATCACGTCCAGCAGCCCGGCCGGGGCGTGCTCCAGGGCCGGCTTCCAGTCGGCCAACTGGTGCAGCGGGTCGGAGTGCCACCGCAGCCAGTCGGCCCCGTCCGCCACCCCGAACAGGCGGGTGAACTGGTCCGCCCCGGTCAGCAGTTCGAGCGCCAGGAACCCGAGCGCGTACAGGTCGGTGGCCGGCGTCGGCTTGCCCCAGGTGGTGGCGTCGATCAGCTCCGGTGCCAGGTACTTCGGCTCGGCGTTCGGCACCGGCAGCGGGTCGGCCGACTTGAACGGGTGGCCGTGGAAGTCGGCGAACGCCACCCGCCCGGTGGGGGTGACGAACAGCCCGGCCGCCCCCACCGACCCGTGCAGGAACCCGCGGGCGTGCAGGTGGTCCAGGGCGTCGGCGGCCATCGCCAGCACGTTCGCCACCAGGGTGGGCGGCACCGGCCCGTTCGCCCCGATGTACTGGGTCAGGTTGCACTGGGCGTCGGCGAACACCGCCCGCCCGCCGGTCGCGTCCAGGGTGGTCGGGCGGAGCAGGTGCGGGTGGTGGAACTGGTCGAGGAACTTGAACTCGTCGGCCAGGCGGGTGAGCAGGATCGGGCGGTACGGGGAGTTCGCCCGTGCCTCCTTCACCAGGCACATCTGGCGATCGGCCGGGGTCTGCCCCCGCCACAGCACCCAGTCGTCGTTCGCGCGGATCGTGTTGCGGTTGGTCAGGGTCACGGCGCGAGTCTCCCGTTGGCGTCGCCCGCCGCCGGCAGCTCGTCCAGCCGGGCGTCCACGAACCGGCGGGCCTGGGCGAGCGGCGGCGGCAGTTTGTCCACCTCGACGCCAGGGGCGGCCAGGGCGGCGATCAGCCGGCGGGCGTCGTGGTACTTCTGCCTAGCTCCGGCCACGTCCCCTTTGGACCGACAAACCAGCCCTTTCCGGATGGCGGCGGTGATCTCCTCCCCGCGGCCGTCCCGGTAGTCGGCGGCCAGGGCCGGCCCGATCTGCGCGTCCAGCACCTCGGCCGGCACGGGCGGGGCGGGTTTGAGCAGCTGCTTCGCCCCAAAGCCGGCGGCGGCCACCGCCAGCACGCCGACCGCGATCCAGTTCTGCACCCGCTTCTTCCGGGCCGCGTCGCCCGCCCCCGGCGGGACGGCGATCACCCCGGCTACGGCCTCCGCCCCGGCCGGTCGGTCGGCCGTCGCCAACTGCAGGAGGGTGCCGCCGGTCGGCTGCAGGCCGGTGCCGGTGAACCAGTTGGCCTGCTCGCCGTCGGCCAGCGGCCGGCCGTCGAGCAGCACCGCGTGCCCCATGCGGTTGGTCACCACGTACCCGCCGTGGCGGAACAGCACCCGCAGGTGCCCGCCGCCCCACGACGGGTCGTCCAGCTTCACCTGGTGCCCGGCCCCGCGGCCGACCCGCACCTCCTCGGCGGCCAGCACGTACCGCCAGCCCAGCCCGGCCCCCGCCGCCACCTCGATTGCGACCGCCATGTGCGGCTCCTGTTGGTGGGTTAGCCCGACGCGCGAGCGAGGGGCGAATCACCTGTGCGAAATGTGGCCCGTCCCTCGCTCGCGCGTCGGGCTAGCGAAGAACCCTCGCTGGCGCGTCGGGCTAACTACTGCCCCTGGCTGGCCAGCCCGAACATCTGCAGCACCAGCGGGGCGACGATGATCAGCAGGCAGGCCACCATCGTCACCATCGCCGGGCCGGTGATCTTCACCTTCGCCTGCTCGGCCGACTTCTCCATCCACTGCACCTTCCGCAGCCGCATGCGGTCGGCCAGCCCGCGGAGCGCGTCCTTGAGCGCGATGCCGCGGTCTTCCGCCGTGGTGATCGCCTGCACCACCTCCTTCACGTCCGGGTCGGCCAGCCGACGGTCCATGGCCCGCAGCATGTCGGCCGTGTCCGCCCCCTTCTCCACCCCGAACAGGGTGCGGCGGATCTCGTCCCCCAGCGGCTGCCCGCGGTGCTCGTCCCCAGCCCGCTCGAAGCACTCCCGCAGGGTGCCCGCCCCGGCCTCCAGCAGCAGGGCCATCAGGTCCATGGCGAACGGCAGCCGCGCCCGCACCTCGCCCACCCGCCGTTCGGCCTTCGCCTTGTACGAGCTGGCCGCCAGCAGCGGGAACAGGGCCACCGCCGCCACCCCGAGCAGGATTGCCGCCGCCGGGCCGAACACCAGCACGCCGCCGACCGCCGCGATCGCCCCGAGTAGCACCCCCTCCACCTGCTTCACCGCCAGCAGCTCGTCCGCCTGCCACCCGGTCTCGTCCAGCACCTCCAGGTGGTGCCGCAGCCGGTCCACCGTCTTGCCCGCGTGCCGGCGGAACAGCGGGGCCAGGGTGTCCACGGTCGGCTCGAACCAGCGGTAGGTGAACGACCGGGTGCGGAGGGTGGTGCGGCGGGCGGCGTCCGCGGCGGAGATCGGCCCGGCCCGCCCGCCGAGGACGGTGAGCAGCACCCCGCCGACGCCGACGGCGGTGGCGGACAGGAGTACGCCGAGCAGCAGGTACGGTTCCATGTCGGTTTTCTCCACGGGTGGGTCGCTCTCTCCGAGAGCGACTCGGCACCGACTGTCGGAGACAGTCGGCCACCCGGTCCAGGGGTTCGGATCGGGTGGGTCGCTCCCTCCGAGAGCGACATCGGACCGACTCTCGGAGAGAGTCGGCCACCCTGAACTGGTGCCGCTCGGCTCGCGGCACCGACAACTACTCCACCTTCGCCAGGATGCGGCTGGCCCACCTCATGCTCACCCACACCAGCAGCCCGACCACCGCCAGCACCACCTGCCCGCCCAGGGTGTCGGACAGGGTGCGGGCCAGGTTCGCGTCCATGCCGCACAGCATGACCAGGAACCCGGCCGGGAACACGGACAGCAGCAGCACCATGTACCGGCCGGCGGCGGTGTCCACGTCCCGCTTGCGGGTCACCCGCTGGAGCTCGTCCAGGCTGCCGCTGATGCGGGTGAGCACGTCCGCCAGCTTGCCCCCCTTCTCGGCCGCCACCAGCAGGGACGCGGCCATGAGCGCCACCGCGTCCACCCGCACCTTCCGTTTCAAGTCGGCCAGCACCTCCCGCACGTCCTGCCCCTGCTCCAGTTGGGCGGTGACCTGGCGGAGGATGCCGCCGAACGGGTCGGGGGTGTCGCGGGCGACGGCCGCCAACCCCTCGGCCAGCGTCACCCCCACCCGCACCTGGGCGGCCAGCCCGCGGGCGGCGGTGGCCGCCTGCTCGGTGATCCTCTTCCGCCGGTGCGCCGCCCAGAACTCGACCAGCAGCGGGCCGGCCTGGTGGACGACGAACGCCAGGAACACGGCCACCGGCGGCATCTGCAACCCGAACCACACCAGCAGGCCGACGCCGACCGTGACCGCCCGCCACCAGCGGAGCAACTCGGGCAGGCGGGCCACATCCCCGCCGACCGCCGCCACCTGCGGCCGCAGCCGCCGCAGGGCGCGGTCGTTCAGCCGGTCGAGGGCGGGCACCCCCACCCACGACCCGAACCCGACCGCCCCGCCGGTGATGGCGGATGCCGCCGTCAGGGTGAGCACTTCGGTCATGGGGGAGCCTCTTGATTGCTCGCCGCGGAGCGGCCGTCGGGTGTAGCCCAGGGCGGAAGCCCTGGGTTGTGCGGTGCCAATCACACCCGCCCCGGAGGGGCCGTCGTGTTCGCCGCCGGCCCCTCCGGGGCGGGTGTGTTCTCACTCGGCTCCCAGGGCTGACGCCCTGGGCTACACCCGGCGGCCCCTCCGGGGCGAAAACCGCCCTCACCTTCGCCGCCCGGATGTCACTTCTGGCTTGTACCCTCGCTGGCGCGTCGGGCTAACTCGCTTCCACCGCCCGCACGAACTCGACCGCGTCCTTCACTAGCCCGGCGGCGATGAGGTCGGGCAGGAACGTCGGCAGGTGGCCGGTGGCCCGCAGCTCGCCGTCCGTGCCCCGCTTGAACAGCGGCACCATGCGGATGCCCCCGCCGGCCGCGTCGTGTTCGACGAACTCGGTGATCTCGGCCACCACCTTCCGCTTCTTCCCCGAGCGGACGACGGTGCCGAGCTGGACCACCAAATCCACCGCCGCCGCGATCTGGGCGTGGATGGACTCGACCGGCAGGTCCGAATCCGCGTTCTGCTGCACCAACACCTCCAGCCGCCGCACCACCCCGGCCGGGGTGTTGGCGTGCAGCGTCGTCATGCTGCCGTCGTGCCCGGTGTTCATCGCTTGCAGCATGTCGATGGCCTCCCCCCCGCGGCACTCGCCGACCACGATGCGGTCCGGCCGCATCCGCAGGCTGTTCTTCACCAGGTCGCGGATGGCCACCGCCCCGGCCCCCTCCTGGTTGCTCTGCCGCCCTTGCAGGGTGACGACGTGCGCCTTCTTCAGCTGCAGCTCGGCCGTGTCCTCGATGGTCACCACCCGCTCCTTGTCCGGGATGAACGCGCTCAGGCAGTTGAGCATGGTGGTCTTGCCGGTGCCGGTGCCGCCGGCCACGATCACGTTCCGCCGGCTGACCACCGCCGCCTCCAGGAACCGGCGGGCGGCGGGGGTGAGCGAGCCGAACTTGTGCACCAGGTCGTCCGCCGTCACCCGCTCGGGCGGGAACCGGCGGATGGTGACGCACGGCCCCTTGAGCGCGAGCGGGTCGATCACCACGTTCACCCGGCTGCCGTCCGGCATCCGCGCGTCGGCCATCGGCTGGGCGGTGTTCACCGTCCGGTTGGCCTTGGACATGATCCGCTGGGCGACCACCAGCGGGTCGGTCAGGAACCGCCGGCCGGAGTTCTCGATCTGCCCGCCCTTCTCGATGAAGATGTGGTCCCGATCGACCACCATGATCTCGCTCACACTCGGGTCGTCGAGCAGGTCTTCGAGCGGGCCGAACCCGAACCAGATGTCCTTGATCTCTTTCGTCACCCGCCGCACCGCCAGGTACCGGCCGACCCGCGGGGGCACCGCCCCCGGCTGCGCCAGCATGGCCGCCCAGAACGGCCAGAACCGGGCGTCCACCTCCCGCACCTGGGCGGTCAGGTCGGCCAGCCGGTCCAGCTTGAGCGCCCCGCGGGCGGCGTCCACCAGCCGAACCAGCGCGGCCTCCAATTCCGGCAGCACGATCCGCGGCCGCTTCCACACCCCGGCCTCGCCGGTGAGTGCGTTCACCTCGCCCAGCCCGGTCATCCGCTGGAGCAGGGCGGACCGCACCGCCACCCCCGCCAGGTGGGTGCCCAGTTCCGTCTGGGCGAGTTCGTCGGACGGGAAGTCGGACCGCCCGCCGAGCAGCTCGGCGATCTCCCGTTCGAGCGGGTTGATGTACCCGTCCTTCAGCCACTCGGAGCGGTCGGCCGGGTCGTTCGGGTGCAGGGCGACCAGATCGCGGTGGACGTCCCGCACCAGTTCGGCCGCCGCCCGGTCCAGCCGGTGGGTGTCGTCCGCCGCGGTCGCCAGCTCGTCCGCCGTCAGGGTGACGGTGAGGACGAACGGCCAGCACTCGATCACCAGCCGGTCGGTGGTCACCAGCACGAACTGGTCGCGGGCGGTGAGCAGGGTGCCGCCCGCCTTGACGGCGATGCCGTTCCGGTTCCAGCACCGCCACCCGCCGCCGGCCGCCGCGTCGTTGTCCAGCACCACCGCCTCGCCGCCCACATACGGGCTGTCCAGCACCAGGTGGTTGTCCGGGTGGTGGCCGATCCGCACCGGGTTCAGCCGCGGCGGCAGTTCCGTCAGCCCGGACTTGTTCGTCACCTTGTTGACGTACTCGATCCGCATGGCGGCCTCCGGCGGTGTTGTGTTGTTCGCCCGACGCGCCAGCGAGGGTGAACCACCCGACCCTCGCTGGCGCGTCGGGCGAACGAAGAAGCCGGCGGCCCGCCGGGGGGTGGCATCAGCGGGCGGCCACCTTGTTGCCGGCCGGGGTCGGCTTGCCGCCACCCACCCGCTGCATTTGGATGCCGTGTGCCAGTCGGGCGTGATCCGGGTTGGCCGCCTTCCACTCGGTCACCGGCTTCACGTCCGCCCCGGCGAACGACACCCGCGTGAGCGGCCCCCGCGGGCCTTTCGACGCCACCACACTGGCCCCGAGGAAGCGGTACGGCCCGACCGGCTCGCCGCCCGGCAGGACGAAAACGACCGTGTCGTTCGCCCGCAGGCCGTCGGGCAGTTCGCCCGGCGGCAGGGTGAGCGAGGAGTCCCGCTCGCCCGGCCGCAGCTCCCACGTCTGCTGGTCCACGTCGATGTCGAACGTGATGACCAGTTCGCCCTTCTTCAGGTCGCGGCGGAAGGTGGACCCGGAGAGCGACTTCACGTCCGCCGCCGGGTACGCCGACTGGAACACCACCTTGTCGGCCCGCACCTGGGCCACGGTCAGGTCGGCCAACTCGACCGGCCGGCCGGCGGGCACGTCCTGCTTGAGCACGACCACCGCGGTGGTGGCGGTCGCCCGCTTGAGCAGCACGAAGTTGGCGGCGGCGGCGGCCACGGCCAGGGCGACGGGGATGAGCAGGCGGTACTTCGGGTTCACGGGCGGTCCTCGGGTCGGGGGTTGGGTGCCGGTGTTAGCCCGACGCGCGAGCGAGGGGTGACGGGTACGACCCTCGCTCGCGCGTCGGGTTAACCACCTGGGGAAACGGTGACGAGCAGGTGGGCGCGGTCCAGGCGGCGAGACGGGATCACCCAGGCGATCGATCGCTCGGAGCCACGTCGAAGGGACAGGGTGCGGGTGCCGGCTGTCGGCCCGGGGGTTCCTTCCACCACCCACCCGGCTGCTAACCAGTGACCGAGCAAAACGGTCAGGTCCTCGGCGTCGGAGAGGAAGGCGGACACCCGGCCGGCGGCG
>JALHQU010000215.1 GCA_022841795.1 Fimbriiglobus sp. | reverse complement strand
CAGTCCGCCGCCTTGCGGCAGAAGTAGTTCCGCTTCAGGATCAGCCACGCCCCGAACGCGGTGTTCCGCCCCAGCCAGAGGCTCCACGGGAACGGCTTGGATTTCGGCAGGCGGGTGCAGCCGGTGTTGGTGGCGACGATCCGCTTGATCCGCTCCGGGTGCCGGGCGGCGTACCCCATGCCGATCATCCCGCCCCAGTCCTGCATGACGAGGGTGATGTTGGAGGTGATGCCGAGCGAGTCGAGCAGCGCTTCCAGGGCGTCGATGCGGGACTTCAGCGAGTAGTCGTACTGCGACGCCGGCGGCTTGTCCGACAGGCCCATGCCGATGTGGTCCGGCACGACGCAGCGGAACTTGTCGCGGAGCGCCAGGACGAGGTTGCGGTAGTAGAAGCTCCACGTCGGGTTGCCGTGCAGCATGACGACCGGATCGCCGGAGCCTTCGTCCAGGTAGTTCATCTTCAGGTGAACGCGCCCGGTCAGGTCCGGCCGCAGGAACGTGTTCACCTGTCCCATCATCCCACGGAACGGGTAAAGCCGGGTGAATTCCGGGTCATCGAAGGGAGGGTAGATGAGTGAGGACATGCAGGATCAGAAAGCCGCGGGATGGCTATCCCGCGGCGTTGTGAATCACCACTCCACCCCGAGCATCATGCAGTTCAGCCCGCTGCCGATGCCCAGCCAGCCGACCCGGTCGCCGGGCTGCAGGAACTCCCGCTCCTCGGCCAGCGCCGCCGTCAGCGGCAGGCTGACCGTGCCGATGTTCCCCAGGTACTCGTAGGTGCTGAAGTCCTTCGCCGCGTCGATGCCGAGCGTGCGGAGCACCGCGTCCCGGTTGGCCGACCCGACCTGGTGGCAGATCACCTTGTCGATCTGCTGCGGGGCGATGCCCAGCTTCTCGACGAACGCCTGCCAGTTCCGCAGGGCCAGCTCCACCCCGTGCCGCAGCACCTCGCCGGCGTGCGTCTTCATGAACGGCAGTTTCACATGCGACAGGCCGTCGTCCAGGGTGCGGGCACCGTGCCCGAGGGTGTTCATGCCGAGCTTGATCCCCCACTCCAACATGCCGGCCGCCTTCTGCCCGAGCACCGCTCCGACGGCCCCCGGCACGCCGCGTTGCAGGAACCGCACCAGCGCCGTCTCTTGAACCGATTGCAGCCCCCAACTGCACAGCCCGTTGTGTTCCGGGGCGCTCATGCTGTGCCCGCCGACCAGCTTCCGCCGGCGGGCGGTCACCACGTCCTCGTGGGCCACCAGCACGGCCACCGCCCCGCTCCCGCCGGTCAGCGTCGCCAGGCACTCGCGGTACAGTTCCTCGGCCTCCTTGCGGTCGAGGGTGGCGGCGGCCGAGTTCAGCCGGTCGATGGTGGCGTCGTTGATCTCGCGGGCGCTCTCGCAGCTCACCACCAGCCCGGCCTTCGTCTGCCCGAGTTCGATCTGGTTGGCGACCTGCACCACCCCGTTCAGCACGCCCAGGCAGGCGTTGCTCACGTCCATCAGGGTGTGCGGCTTCAGCCCCAGGTTGCTGGCGACCGCACAGGCGGTGGCCGGCTCGTACTGCTCGCGGCACACGCCGGCGTAGATGAGCGTGCCGATGTCCTTCGGGGCCAGGTTGGTACGCGAGAGGGCGTCGCGGGCGGCGGCCGTCGCCCCGCGGCTCAGCCGGTCGTGCGGCTCCCACCAGCGGCGCTCGGTGATGCCCGTCAGCAGGTCCAGCCGCGGGGCCGGGAACCCGTGCGCCTTCAGGAACGGGTCGAGCCGCTGTTCCAGGGCGGACGTGGCCACCACCACGGGGGCCAGCTCGTACCCGATCGCCTCGATGTACACCCGGTTGTAGCGCATCGGTGTCCGGAATCACCCCGGTCTCACGACCGGGGCTACGGTATGCCGCCCCCTTCGGGGGCTTCGGATTTTTGAGTCCCGGAGGGACGAAATAGCGTAGTCCCGGTCGTGAGACCGGGGGCGACGGTCTACTCTAGGGTGAAATCCTGCATCTGGTAGATGATTCGCCCGTCCACGGTGAGGAACCCGTCGGCGGTCAGCCGCCGGTTCGCGTCGTCCACGGCGGTCACTTCCAGCACCACCGTCACCTCGCGGTCGGTCGGCACCACCTGCCCGCGGTACGTCCAGGTGTGCGGCTGGCCCACCGCCACCGTCTGCCACCCGCCCGGCGGCGCGGCCTTCCACCGCTTCCAGGCGGCGAACTTCAGCAGTTGCAAAAACGATTCCAACCCGAGCGACCCCGGCCACACCGGGTCCTGGTAGAAGTGCGCCTGGAAGAACCAGAAGGTCGGATTGACGGCGATGCGGCCCTGCACCAGGCCCAGCCCGGCCCTCCCGCCGCGGGGCAGGTAGCCGTCGATTTTGTCCACCATCCGCAGCACCGGGGCGGGGAACGGCGGGTCGTGCGGCAGTTCCCCGCGGTCGGCGAACGCCTTCTGGTCGTCGGTCAGGAACGGCACCTTCGCCTGCGGCATGCCCACCTGGTTCCGCAGCGCGTCCTTGGCGAAGAACCCGAAGTAGGTGGTGCCCTCGTATACCGCCCGCCCGCCCGCCGACACCGTCATGTCGTAATTCTGGATAATCATCCCCGCCGACTTGGACACTTTGGTCATCGTCGCGGCCGTCGTCAGCGTGCCGATGCCGGGACCGATCGGGGCGAGCTGCGTCCCCTTCCCGCCCAGGTTGCGGAACGACAGGTCGGTGTCACTCGTCAGCGCCGACCCGCAGTACGCGGCCAGCCACCCGCACGGCTGGAGCGCGATCTCCAGCAGCACGCTGAACGGCATCCGCTCGCAGCGGTTGGCGTCGAAGTACCACTCGCCCGGCGGCACGTCGTACTCGGCGGTGCAGGCGGCGCCGTCCTTCAGCACGAACGGCTCGCCGGTCACGGCCGTGATGCGGTCGAGGAACTGGTACGGCGGGCCGGGCAGCCGGGCGATCACCCGATCGCGGTCGAACACCCGGTACGGCTCGCCGAACGCCTCCGACGGGTTGCCGTTGGAGAATGCGCGGATGCGGTCGGGGCCGTATAGCACCGGCTCGCCCAGATCGTTTCCAACTGCTCCCGCGTCAGCCCGCTCATCCGCAGGCTCAGGTTGGTGATCTCCACGATCGGCTTGCCGTCGGCGTACATGAGCGCATCCGCCACGCAGTACGGCTCCGGCCGGTAGCCGACCTCCTTCACGCTCACCTCGTAAGTCACCAGCTTGGTGGTGTCCAGCACCTGCCCGCGGCATTTCAGCCGGCTGTTCACGCCCGGCACCGGCTCGCACACCGCCTCCCCGTCCTCGCACACCCACCCCGTCCGCATGAGCAGCGTCCGCAGCGTGTGCAGGCAGCACTCGTACATGAGCGTGCCGGGCATCACCTTGTCGTCCACGAAGTGGCACTCGATGAACCACTCGCTCGGCTTGATGTCGTACTCGGCCCGCACGAACCCCAGGCCGAACCGCCCGCCGGTCGGGTCGAGCAGCGGCACCCGGTCCACCAGCTTGAGCATCCCGGCGGGCAGCTTCATCGGCTGCGACAACTGGATGTCAGCGAACACCTCGCCGAACGCCGCGGCCAGATCGCCGCGGTGCAGCGCGTTCACCTGCTCGGCATCCAAACTCGTCGGCGCGTCGAATTTCACCAGCGGCCGCCAGTCGTCCGGCTTCACCCCCGGCATCGGCTGCTTGTCCAGCCTGGTGTGGATGATCCCCTGCCCCGCCGCCAGCGCCGCCGCGGTGAAGAACCCGGCTACCCCGTTCTTCATGCTCAGCAGCGGCTCGCCGTTCACCTTCCCCTCGAACCGGAAGCGGAACAGCCACGAGTCCGCCTGGCGGAAGAACTCGTCGATGCGGATGTCGTACTCGATGCGCTCGCCCACCGCCGGCAGCCCGCGGTGGAACGTGACCACGGCGTCGAGCAGGCGGTAGACGGCCAGCCCCTTCGTGTGGAAGTCGATGCCCAGGAACCCGGACAGGAACAGGTCGGCCTGCCCGGACTCGACCGTCACGCTGGTCGGGCAGCGGCCGTTGTCCAGGTACCAGCGGTCGGCGCGAACCGTGTGGTCCGTAATCACCCGACCGGCTTTCATCGACTTCGGCTCGCCCTCGATGGAGAGGATGCGGTCCACCAGCATGAGTGGGCCTTCCGGCAACCGCACGCGGGTGGGGTGGGCGTCGATTTCGGCGAACAGCGGGCCGAGCACGTCGCCGATCTTGCCGACGGCGAACGCGGTACACTGCTCGAAGGTGAGGGCGCGGGGGACTTCGGAATCGGTGGAACCCGGAGCGCGAGCGACGGGGTGGGACCGACTCACCCCGTCGCTCGCGCTCCGGGTTCCAAAATCCTCATCCCCCAGCAACCTCCTCAACACCTCGTTCTGCACCGCCACCGCCGCCGCCGCCGTGTGCGTTACACCGGCCTGGATGCGGAGGAACACGTCGTGGGCTTCGGCCGTCGCCGCGGCGGTGGCGGAACTGGCGATGACGAACGGGGTGAGGGGGTGCGGTAACTCCCCCTCTCCACTTTGGAGAGGGGGAGAATGCCCACCGGCACCGTCACCCCCTGATTCGCCACCGCTTCCCGGTGCCCCGCGGCCGTCGGCGGGCCGGCGTACAGCTTGCCCAGGTCCACCGGGAACCGCTCGGCCGCGCACGCGGCCAGCACTCGCAGCACCTGCGACAGCTCGCCCTGCCGCGGGGCGCACGCCGCCCGCGCCAGGTGCGGGCGATCCCGCAGCACGGCCGCCACCATCCGCGTACACGAGTTCCCCGGCCCGACCTCGACGAACCCGCGGACGCCGTCCGCGTACGCCGCCTCGATCACCGCCGGGAAGTCGATGGTACCCACCAGCCCGGCGGTGATGCTGTCGGCCGCGTTCGCCCGCGTCAGGCTGTACGTCCGACCCCACGCCCCGCTGTACACCTTCAGCCCCGGCACCGGCGTCACCGGCAGGGTGTGCAGGTCGCGGTACGGCTCCTCCACCGGCTTCCCGGCCTCGCAGTGGGCCAGCGTCACCCCGGACAGGGCCAGGGCCGGTTTGCCGACCGCCGCCGCCAGCGCGTTCACGTCCGCCGCCACCCCGCCGATCACGCACTCGGCCGGGGTGTTGACGATCAGCAGGAACGCCCGCAGGTCCGGCCGCAGCTTCGCCCGCACGGCGTCGGCCGACGCCCCGATCACCGCCGTCACCCAGTTCAGCGGCTGGGAATCGGGCACGTCCCACTGGCGGCGGGCGGAGTTGTACGGCGGGCCGAGGTCCGGGCCGAACAGGGTGGACGCCTGAATCCGCCGCAGCATCTCGTCCCGGTCCGCCCACACCCGCAGGCCGAACAGCCCGGCACTCTCGCCCAGGCTCTGCCCGAGCATCGCCTCCGGCCGCAGACCGAGTGACACCAGCGTGTCACTGACGAGCGTGCCGAGCGTCACCTGGTCGAACAGGAACTGCTTGGCGGTGGCGGCCGGCGGGATGGCGTCGGCCCAGAACAGGTGCGGGCTGTACTGCTGCCGCAGGAGTGCGCTTTCGGACTGCTGCCGCTGTAGGACGTGGGGGAACTGCGTGCCCAGTTCCCGCCCCATGCCGGCAAACTGGTTGCCCGAGCCGGGGAACACGAACGCCAGCTTCCCCGAAGAGCCGACCGGGTTGGGCGAATAGAACACGCGATCGCGGACGCCGGGTCGTGGGTCAGATGGCGGCGCGTCAGATTGCACCGCGGCGGCGGCCACGCCGAGCAGGTCGCGGAGTTCGGCCGCGTCGCGGGCCACCACCGCGGCGGCCAACTTCCGCGCCGGGTGCGGTGGCGTTTCAGCGAACCACCCGCGGGCCAGCCGCTCGATCGGCCAGCCGGATCGTTCCGCCGCCCACGCTTCCAGCCGCCGGATGCCGACGAGCAGGTCGGACGGCTTACCGCCGTCCACGACGAACACTGCCTCGGGCCGAGCGCCGAGCGGCTGGGCCGATAACGCCGGCTTGCCCGCGTGTTCCTCCAGCACCACCTGCACGCACGACCCGTCGGCGCCGATCGAGGCGACGGCGGCGCGGCGGGGGGCATCCCGGTCCGTCAACCAGTACCGCGGGGCGGACGCCGGGGACAGTTGCTCGACCAGCACGCGGTCGAGTTGGGACGACGGCGGGAGGATCTGGTGGTGCAGCGCCAGGCACGCCCGCACCAGCCCCACCGCCCCGGCCGCCGCCCCGGTGTGCCCGACGGTGGTGCGGGACGCGGCCACGGCCAGCGGGAACGGCCGCTCCTTCGCCACCAGCACTGCGTGCATTGCCGTTGCTTCGACCTGCCCGTCCGCCGGGTGTCCGGTGGCGGCGTCCAGCAGGTCGATCGAAGTCGGATCGACGGTCGCGTCGGTGCAGGCGCGGAGCAGGGCGGACGCATACGCCGCCGGGTCCGTCCGCCCACGGCCCGGCTCACCGCCGACCGCCGCCCCCACCCCGCGGATGAGGGCGTACACCCGGTCGCCGTCGCGTTCCGCATCCGACAGCCGCTTCAACACCACCGCCGCCGCCCCGTCCGCCATCGTCGTCTCGCCCCGCACCTCGGCCGTCGCCAGCAGTTGCCGCGGGTCGCCGGTCAGGTCCACCCCGCCGACGACGGCCCGGTCGATCTCCCCGAGCCGCAGCGCCCGCACCGCCAGCTGCACCGCCGTGCCCGCGGAGGATTCCTCGGAGCAGCAGGTGAAGCTCGGCCCGCCGAACCCGAACGTGCGGGCGATGCGGCTGGCGGCGATGCTGCCGAGCGCGCCCATGGTGCGGTCGGCGGTGAGGGGGGGGAGGTCTTTCACCCCCGCCCACCGCACGTGGAAGTTCGTCGTGTTCAGGTCCAGCCCGAGGCCGACGAACACCCCCGTCTTCACCGCCGCTTCCGACGGGCCGACCGGCCCGGCGTCGGCCACCGCGTCGGCCGCCACTTGCAGCATCAGCAGTTGCTGCGGCAGCATCTCCTCCAGCTCTTTCGGCGGAATGCGGAAGCGGTCGAGCGGGGTGGTGAGCGTCTCGATGAACTGCCCCGGCGGGCAGACGGCGGTGGAACGGCCCCAGCCGTTCCGCTTCGGCTGCGGGTCGTGCGCTTCCCCGCCACCCAGCACGAACTCGCGGAACCGCTCGCCGTCCCACGGGCCGACGTGCGCTCCCAATCCGACAACTGCGATCGGTTCGCCGGGCGACGGCACGGCCGACACGCTCACCGCGGTCGGCTGCGGGCCGGCGTACTCCTCCACCAGCAGGTGGGCGTTCACCCCGCCGAACCCGAACCCGCTCACCGCCGCCCGCCGCGGGCCGGTCGAGTCCCACGACTCGGCCTGCGCCAGCACCCGGAACGGCCCGTCGGCGTAACCCAGGTTCGCCCCCGGTGAACGGAAGTTCGCCTGTGGCGGCAGGGTTTTGTTGCGGATGGCCAGGATCACCTTCGCCAGCGCCGCCGTTCCCGCCCCCGTCAACAGGTGGCCGACGGTGGACTTCACCGACCCGATCACCGCCCGCCCCGGCCGGCTCTCCCACAGCGCCCGCAGGCTGTCGAACTCGACCGCGTCGCCGACCGGGGTGCCGGTGGCGTGGCACTCGATCAGGTTCACCGCGTTCGGCTCCCACCCGGCCCGGCGGTACGCCGCCCGCATCGCCCGCAGCTGCCCCTCCTTCGCCGGGGCGAGCAGGTTGCCGCTGGTGTCGTTGCTCAGCCCCCACCCGCACAGCACGGCGTGAACCGTATCGCCGTCCCGCTCGGCGTCGGAGAGCCGCTTGAGCGCGAACACCCCGGCCCCCTCGCCCACCATCAGCCCGTCGGCGGCGGCGTCGAACGGCGAGCAACGGCCGGACGGCGACAGCGCCCGCAACTGGGCGAACCCCATCTGCGTGTACTGGCAGTCGGAGCGGTTCACCCCGCCGGCCAGCATCAGGTCGGCCCGCCCGCTCAGCAGCTCGTCGCACGCCAGCTTCACCGCGTACAGGGTGGAGGCGCACGCCGCGTCCAGGGTGAACGTGCCCCCGCCCAGCCCGAGCGCCTGCGCCAACAGCCCGGCCGGCAGCCCGGCGACGTAGCGGTTCAGCGGGTGAACGGGGTTCCCCCCGGCGAGGTGGTGCCGCGCCAGCTCCGACGCCTTGTCCGTCGGCAGGCAGATGTTGCCGAGGATGACGCCCGCCTTCCGACGATCCACCGCCGCCGTGTTCGCCGCCCGCCACGCCCGGTTGCCGGTGTCCAGCACCAGGTGGAACAGCGGGTCGAGTTGTTCCACCAGGCCGGCCGGCAGGGTCAACCCGCCCACGTCCGGCTCGAACGGGTCGAGGTAGTACCCGCGGGCGTGCGCCACCCGATCCGGCTGCGGCGAGTTGGAAACTGACCCCACGGCGGACGGCAGAATCCAGCGGCCGGCGGGCACCTCGCGGGAGCAGTCGGCGGCGGACGCCACGTTCCGCCAGAAGGCGTCGGGGTCGGCTCCGCTGCCGGGGAATCGAACGGCGAAACTGACGACGGCAATGCGATCCGAACCGGGCATCAAACGCTCCGTACACCGAGCCGGGAATGCGAGTGCGAGCGGATAGTGTACCGACGCGGCCGGCGGGTGGTCTGATGGTAACAGGACGACGGGAAGGGGTCGGCTCGCTCGATAGACGGACCTCACCCCCCGGCCCCCTCTCCAAAGTGGAGAGGGGGTGTTCAAGCGCGGATCGTCTCCGGTCTTCGCCGCGACTGAAAGGAGCGGGCGGGCAACCACCGCTCCTTTCAGTCGCGGCGAAGAATCTCCCCCTCTCCACTTTGGAGAGGGGGCCGGGGGGTGAGGTCTTCCACCCACTTCCCCTTGCCCCCACCCCGCACTCCGGGTACGTCCGGCGGGCATGAACACCACCCTCGCGCTCGTGCTGTTGACTATGTCCCCCGTGGCTGATCCGACCGGCCCGCTGACGGCCGCCGCCCCCACCGCCGACCTGGGCGAGGTGAAGTCCGGCCCGGTCCGTGAACACACGTTCGAGCTGAAGCACGCGGGTACCGGCGGGGCGGTCGGCGTCGTCGGCGTCACCGCCGGGTGCGGGTGCGTGAAGACGGAGTTGTCCGCGAAGGCGCTCCAGCCGGGCGGGTCGGCCAAGCTGACGGTGTGGGTGAACACGCTGACGCAGAAGGCGGGGGCGAACGTGTGGCCGGTGACGGTGCGGTATGCGCTCGATGGCAAGGAAACGGCGCTCGATCTGAAGGTGACGGCCACGGTGGTCCGCGAGATCACCGTCACCCCGCCGCTGCTGGCCGTGTCCACGACCGGGGTGGTCACGCAGACGCTGAAGGTGGAGGACCGCCGACCGAAGCCGCTGGTTGTGTCGAAGGTGACGACCACCAACCCGGCCATCACCGCCGCGGCGAACGGGTTCGACATCACGGTGAAGGTGGCGGACGACCTGCCGGCCGGGTCGCACGACGACACCGTGACGATTCACACCACCGACCCGGAGTGCCCACAACTGGTGGTGCCGGTGAAGGTCCACAAGCGGGGGGCGGACGACCCGGCGGCCACGCCGTCGGCGCCGACGGTGCGATTCACCAAGGGGCAGGCGGAGGCGTCCACACTGGTGCAAATCCGCCACGGCGGGAAGGCAGTGGGGATCGCGAAGGTGGAGTGCAAAACGCCCGGCGTGACGGCGAAGCACTCGGGGGGCAGCGGCCCGGTGGCGACGGTGCGGGTGTTCGTGGACGCGAAGACGGCGGGCGGGTCCGGTCAGGCGGAGGTGACGGTGACGCTGGCCGAGCCGGCCGGCAAGACGCTCGTGCTGCCGGTCAGTTGGTACGAGCCGTGAGGGGCGTTTCCGGTTTGGCTTTTTGGTTTGGAGGCCCGAAGGGCCGGACTCCCTCAGCCCAGGGCAAGCGAGCCGAAGGCGAGCGACGCCCTGGGTTACACCGTCCCATTTTTCAAGCCCCGAAGGGGCGCTCTACCGTAGCCCGCCCCTTCGGGGCTTGTTCTCGTTCACTTCATGTCCCAGGCCTGCGCTCGCCTGCGGCTCGCTCCGACCTGGGCTGAGGGAGGACGGCCCTTCGGGCCTCAGAGTACGACCCGCATCATCGCCGCCGAGTTCCGGCTACTCCACCACCAGCATCACCCCGGCCGATTCCAGGAACCACTCGCTCTCGGTCGGCTCCCGCAGCCGCAGCTTCGGGCCGTGCCCCAGGTCGATCGTGTCCCCGGCGGTAAACGTCTCGCCCATCGTTCGCAAATACCCGAGCAGCCCGGCGAACAGTTGGAACGTCTCCCCGGTCTGGTGGTGGCCGTCCAGGTGGCGAGCCAGGTTGGGCAGTCCGAGGCGGTGGTTGGCGAACGTGCGGACCCACGGCCGGTCCGGGTCGCCGGCGTCCATCCTGGTGAACCCGCCGAGCAGGTACGGGATGGGCAGGCCGCGGTAGGTGGCGAGCGCGTCCTCGCCGTCGTCCGGGATCAGGTCGAGGGCGGGGGCGGCGGTGCGGGCCTCCTCGTTCAACACCACGATCGCGTCGAACCGGGCGACCGCCCCGGCCACCGCACACAACGCCACGAACCGTTCGAGCGGGTCCGGGTTCGTCCCGGCGTAGTACAGCAGGGCGTGCGCCTGGTGCTGCTTGGCGTCCACCTTCATCGGCGGGGGGATGAGCGCCGGGCCGACGCACGATTCCACCGGGCCATACGGCATCGGGGCGTGGCACACCACCAGCTTGACGGCGTGATCCGCCCACGCGATCAGCCCGACCACCGCCGCCGGCGGGCCGTCGCCGAGCAGCGACAACACGCCGGGCACGTCGGCCACGTTCGCCAGCTCGCACGTCACCCCCGGCAGGTGCGGGCGGAGGAAGGTGACGATCGCGTCGGATTGCAGCTCCGGCGGGGCGAAGAACAGGAGTTGCAACCCCTGTGGGTCGGCGTCGGTGCGGGCGGCGGAGAAGCGGTCGAAGAAGGACATGCCGATCAGTTTAGGTGAACCCGGCCCGCAAGGGCCGTGGGTGGTGTACACCCCCTCCCTCGCGGTCGGGGTTCACCGGATGAGGAGTTGCACCAGCACCACCACCAGCAGCCCGAAGCTGATCACGCCGTTCACCTGGAAGAACGCGGCGTTCACCCGCGTCAGGTCGTCCGGCCGCACCAGCCGGTGTTCGTACACCAGCAGCCCGCCCACCGCCGCCAGCCCGACCGCGTACACCCACCCCAAATACGGGTTGGCGAACCCGAGTACCACCAGCACCCCGAACATGACCGCGTGGCACACCGCGGCGATGCGGAGGCT
>JALHQU010000214.1 GCA_022841795.1 Fimbriiglobus sp. | reverse complement strand
GCGGTGTGGTACACTACCAAACCCGCCTCGGCCCTCTCCCGCCGCCGGTGCCCGATGGTCCGCCTGTCGCTTCCATTGCTGCTCGCTTCTGCCGGGTTCGTTCCGGCCGCGGCCCAAGACTTCGACCGCACCGTCGCCCCCATCCTGACCGCCTGCCTGGACTGCCACAGCGGGGCCGAGGCGAAGGCCAAACTCGATTTGAGCCGGAAGAAGTCCGCGACCGCCGCACTGGACGAGGTGTGGCGGCGGGTGGACGCGAACGAGATGCCGCCGAAGAAGCCGCTGACCGCCGACGAGAAGCAGGTGCTGAAGGCGTGGATCGACGCCGGGGCGGCGTGGGGCACCGACCCGATCGACCCGCTGGCGTACACCACGAAGGCGCGAGCTGGCCGCGACTGGTGGGCGCTCAGGCCGGTGGTCCGGCCGGATGTTCCGAAGGTTAGCCGCGACCCGAAGGGGAGCGCGGGAGCGACGAACCCGGTGGATGCGTTCATCTTCGCAAAGTTGGCCGAGGCCAAGTTGTCTCCGTCGCCGGTGGCCGACCGCCGCACCCTCATCCGCCGGCTGAAGTTCGACCTGCTCGGCCTGCCGCCCACGCCGGAGGAGGTCGAAGCGTTCATCGCGGACACGTCCGCCGACGCCTACGAGAAGCTGGCGGACAAGTACCTCGCGTCGCCGCAGTACGGCGAGCGGTGGGCGCGGCACTGGCTGGACGTGGTGCGGTTCGCCGAGAGCAGCGGGTTCGAGACGAACCTGGCCCGGCCGACCGCCTGGCCGTACCGCGACTGGGTGATCAAGGCCCTGAACGACGACATGCCCTACGATCGCTTCGTGTTCGAGCAACTGGCCGGCGACACTGTCGGGTCCGATACCGCTACCGGGTTCCTGGTGGCCGGCCCGTGGGACGCGGTGAAAAGCCCGGACCCGGTGCTGACGGCCAACCAGCGGGCGGACGAGTTGCACGACATCGTCGGCACGGTCGGGTCCACCTTCCTCGGGCTGACCGTCGGCTGCGCCCGCTGCCACGCCCACAAGTTCGACCCCATCCCGCAGCTCGACTACTACCGGCTGAAAGCGGCGTTCGCCGGGGTGCAGCACGGCGAGCGGGCGGTGCGGCGACCCGACGCGGCCGAGCGGGCGAAGAAGGCCGAGGCGGTGCGGGGCGAGATCGCCGTGGCGGAAGCGGCGCTGGAGAATCTGGAACCGCTCGCCGATCCGGGGGCGGTCGTCCCGCGGCGGCTGCCGGTGAATTCACGGCGGAACGTCGAGCGGTTCGCCCCGGTGACGGCCAAGTTCGTGCGGCTGGTGGTGTCGGACACCAGCAATCTGGAGCCGTGCATCGACGAATTCGAGGTGTTCACGTCGGGAACGAATGCGAAGAACGTGGCGCTGGCGTCGGCCGGGGCGAAGGCGACATCGTCCGGCGACTACTCGGCGTCACCCGACATCCACCGGCTGGCGTTCGTGAACGACGGCCGGTACGGCAACGGCCGGAGCTGGATTTCGAACACCGCCGGCCGCGGGCGGCTGACGATCGAGTTGGCCGAACTCGTCGAGATCGACCGCGTCGTGTGGGGCCGCGACCGCGATGGGAAATTCCAGGACCGGCTGTCCACCCGCTACCGCATCGACGTGTCCGCCGACGGCCGAACGTGGCAGGTGGTGGCGTCGTCGGATGACCGGGCGGCGGTGGGGTCGAAGGTGACGCTTCCGCCGGGGCTGAGCCGGGACGAGCGACCGGAGTGGCGACGGCTGAGCCGGCAGGCCGAGGAAGCGCGGGAGCGGCTGGCGGCACTGATCCAGGCGGACATGGCGTACATCGGCAAGTTCACCCCGCCGGAACCCGTCCACCGCCTGCACCGCGGCGACCCGATGGAGAAGCGGGACGTGGTGGGCGCGGGGGTGCTGTCCGAAGTCACGCCCAAGCTCGTCATCCCGGTGAAGGCGACCGACGCCGAGCGGCGGGCGGCGGTGGCGAAGTGGATCACCGACCCGGCCAACCCGCTCACCCCGCGGGTGATCGTCAACCGCCTGTGGCAGCACCACTTCGGCACCGGGTTGGTGGCGACGCCGAGCGACTTCGGGTTCAACGGCGGGCGGCCGACCCACCCGGAGTTGCTCGACTGGCTGGCGACGGAGCTGGTGGACAAGAAATGGTCGTTGAAACACCTGCACCGCCTGATCGTCACCTCCGCCACCTACCGCCAATCCTCCACCTCCACCGCCGACGGCGTGGCGAAGGATGCGGGCACTCGCCTCTTGTGGCGGTATCCTCCCCGACGTCTCGAAGCCGAGGCCATCCGCGATTCGATCCTGGCCGTGTCGGGCAAGCTCGACCTGACCGCCGGCGGGCCGGGGTTCGACCTGTTCGAGCCGAACACGAATTATGTGAAGGTGTACACGCCGAAGAAGGAGTTCGGGCCGGCCGAGTTCCGCCGCATGATCTACCAGCAGAAGCCGCGGATGCAACTGGACGACACGTTCGGCGGGTTCGACTGCCCCGACGCCGGACAGGTGGCCCCGAAGCGGAACGCCTCCACCACCCCGCTGCAAGCGCTCAACCTGCTGAACAGCCCGTTCCTCATGCAGCAGGCCGGGTTCTTCGCCGAGCGGGTGGCGAAGGAGACGACGGAGCCAGCCGACCGGGTGCGGCGGGCGTTCCGGCTGGCGTTCCAGCGGGAGCCGACTGACAAGGATCTGTCAGCGGCGGTGAGGCTGGCGAACGAACACGGGTTGAGTGCCGTCTGCCGGGCGCTGCTGAACGCGAACGAATTCCTGTACGTGGATTGACCCGATGCTCTCACCTACCCGTCGTGACTGGTTCGCTCACGCCGCCACCGGCCTGGGTGGGATCGCGCTGGCTTCCCTACTGGCCGAAGCCGCCGAGCCGGCCAACCCGCTCGCCCCGAAGAAGCCGCACTTCGCGCCGAAGGCGAAGCGGGTGCTGACGATCTTCTGCTCCGGGGCGGTCAGCCACCTCGACACGTTCGACTACAAACCCGAACTGGTGAAGCGGGACGGGAAGCCGCTGCCGTCGTCCGACAAGCTGATCACGTTCCAGGGGGAGAACGGCAACCTCGTGCAGCCGGTGTGGAAGTTCAAACCGCGGGGGAAGAGCGGGAAGATGGTGTCGGACCTGTTGCCGAGGCTGGCGGAGTTGGCCGACGACCTGTGCTTCGTCCACTCGATGACGGCGAAGAGCAACACGCACGGGCCGGCCGAAAACCAGATGAGTACCGGGTTCACCCTGGACGGGTTCCCGAGCGCCGGGGCGTGGGTGAGCTACGCCTTGGGCAGCGAGTGCCGCGACCTGCCGGCGTTCGTCGCCATCCCCGATCCGCGGGGCGTGCCACAGGTCGGGCCGAACAACTGGGGCAGCGCGTTCCTGCCGGCGGTGTTCCAGGGCACCGCATTCACGGCGGATAAACCCATCCCGCACCTGCACCGCCCGGCGAACATCACCCCGCAGGCGGATGCCGCTTCCCGCGACTTCCTGAAGATGCTGAACGACGAGCACCTGAAGACCCGGCCCGGCGACACCGACCTGGCCGCCCGCATCGCCGGGCACGAACTGGCCGCCAAGATGCAACTGCGGGCGAGCGAGGTGGCGGACCTGAGCAAGGAGCCGAAGTCGGTTCACGACGAGTACGGCACCGGCGACGCGAACAAGATCAAGGCCGGGTTCGCCCGCAACTGCCTGCTCGCCCGCCGGCTGCTGGAACGCGACGTGCGGTTCGTGCAACTGTTCAACGGCTCCTACGCGATGGGCGAGGGCGTCGGCAACTGGGACGGGCACAAGACGCTGAAGACGCAGTACGAGGTTCACGCTCCGATCTTCGACGGCCCGTGTGCGGCGCTACTGACGGACCTGAAACGGACCGGGCTGTTGAAGGACACGCTCGTCGTGTGGGTGACGGAGTTCGGGCGGATGCCGACGTTCCAGAAGGGGGCGAGCGGGCGGGACCACAACCCGAAGGGGTTCACCGTGTGGCTGGCCGGGGCGGGGGTGAAGCCGGCGTTCAGCCACGGGGCGACGGACGAGTTCGGCCACCAGGCGGTGGAGAACGTGGCGACGATTTACGACCTGCACGCCACCGTCCTGCACCTGCTCGGGCTGGACCACGAGAAGCTGACGTACTACCACAACGGCATCGACCGCCGCCTGACCGACGTTCACGGGGCGGTGATTAAGGACATTCTGGCGTAACGACCCGCTGTAAGTAGTAGGCACACTCCGTGTGCCGTCGTGATTCACAGAACGGCACACGGAGTGTGCCTACTACTTATGGGCCTCACTTCTTCCGTCCGCGTTCGCGGGCGGCGGCTTCCATCGGGTCCGTCACCGGCGTCTTCGTCTCCCAGAACACGCCCTCCCGCTGCCCGTCCCGCACGTGGCTGGCTGCCTTGGCCGCCCGCACAAACTTCTTGTTCCCGGCGGTGAGGGTGTCGGCCAGCTTCGCCGCGTCCGCCGTCTGCGCGATCACCGTGCCCTTCAGCCCGTACCTGTCCGGCTGGACGACGAGCAGCACCGAGTCGACGTCCGACCCCTTCACCCCGGCCAGGTCGTCCCCGCCGCCGCACGAGACGTACACGAACCGGCCGACGAACTCCTTCGCCCACGCCAGCTTCGCCGCCGCCGCTTCCAGTTCCTTCCGCTTGCCCGCGTCCTTCGCCACCAGGATGACGAGCGGCTGACCGTCGGCCGACGCTACGTCCAGGGCCAACCGCACGTCCGCCACCAGCGGCACCGCCGCCGGGTCCGCCTTCGGCGGGAACCACTCGGCCAGCTTGGTCATGCCGTCGGCCATCGCCGCCGCGTCCTTGTACACCCCCTTCATGCTCCGGCCGGGGCGGACCAGCGGGTCTTTGCCGTCCGGCCCGAAGATGGCGAACACCGAGTTCTCCAACTCGCCCGACCCGGTGCGGACGAGCGCTTTGAGGAATTTGCCCTCGGCCTCATCCTCGTAAGTGGCGAGGCGGGCACAAACGTACTGACGGGAGGCGGCGATGACCGCGGGCTGGGACAGGAAACTCCTGTCCATATCTTGCTTGCCCGGTCACCAGATGCCGGACACGCCGCCGCAGTGCGGGGCGGCGGACACGAGCAGGATCGGCCGGCCGGTGCGGGCGGCCTCGGCCTTCGCCGACTCCCAGGTGGTGAACCACTGGATGCCGACGGCCGGCGGGTCGGGCGGGAGAATCCGCGGCGGCTGGGCGACGGCGGCGGTGGGAACGAGTACGGCGAGAAGTAGGGCGAGGCGGTTCACGGCGGGTCTCCGGGACAAGGTGCCACGCGGAGTATGTAACACCCGATCACCCGGTGCCGCCGCGGGAAGTGTGATTTGCCACTCGCGATTGACGCCGGCATCGAGTACCGCCGGTGTCTCCGCCGGCCCGCCCCTTCCGGGCTGCTGGCTAGTTGGCCCACGAGTTCCAGGGGTGGCACTCGCTCCACCCCTGGCTATTCCCGGTGCCCCCTTCAGGGTCAGCAAGGCATTCCCCGCCGAGCATTGCGACCGCATGTGCCGATTACGTTAGTGCCCCGGCATTCCGGTCATGTCCGGCGGGGGCAGGGCCGACCCGCCCCGCTTCGGCGGCCCGCCGACCGCCGGCCGCGAGTACCCGGCCTGCACCAGCCCGTCGTCCGGCGGGGCCGGCGGCAGCCCGGCCGGGGTGGTCGGCTTCTTGCGGAACTTGATGTGCATCACCCCGTCGTCCGCCCCGCCCACCAGCGACCCCACCCCGCCGGCCACCAGCCGCTCGCTCGGCTTCACCGGGGCGGACGGGTCGAACGGCTTGCCCGGGGTGTTCGCCATCGGGTCGTACTCGGCCTCGTGTTCGACCTCCCCGTAATCCCGCTTCAGCTTGGCCAGGGCGGCGTCCCGGTCCTTCACCTTGAACGCGATCACCCCGCCGTCCGGCGTCTGCTCCGTGTACTTCAGACTGTTGCACCCGACGCCGGCCAGCCCGCCGGCGGCGCACACCAGCACCGCGATCGTCCGTCGCATGGCGCCTCCCCCCCGAGATAGGCGAACGGATATTCCGATTCCGCCGGCGGGATAGCGGCGGGAATTCCGGTTGTCGAGGGCAACCGGCCGGCCGCCTCCCTCGATCATGCGAGGTCGGGTACTCTGTGTATACCAAGACGGTCTGACGCCCGACCCGCGGTGTCGCATGTTCGATTTATTCGCCCGGCTGTTTGACACATCCGGGTTCCCGCCGCGGTGGCAGTGCGGGCAGTGGACGGCCGAGCACGGCTGGCTGCACGTCGGGTCGGACGCGGCCATCTTCGGGGCGTACTTCGCCATCCCGGCGGTGCTCGGGTACTTCGTACTGCGGCGGAAGGACGTGCCGTTCCACCGGGTGTTCTGGCTGTTCGCCGCGTTCATCCTGTGCTGCGGCATCGGCCACGCCATCGAGGCCACCATCTTCTGGCACCCGTGGTACCGCCTGTCCGGGGCGGTCAAGTTCCTCACCGCGGTGGTGTCGTGGGCGACGGTACTCGCCCTCATCCCGCTGGTGCCGCAGGCGCTCGCCCTGCCGGGGCTGGCCCGGCTGAACGACGAGCTGAAGCGGGAGATCGCCAGCCGGGAGAAGGCGGAGGAGGAGCGGCGGAAGTTGGAAGACCAGTTCCAGCAGACGCAGAAGCTGGAGAGCCTGGGGGTGCTGGCCGGCGGCATCGCGCACGACTTCAACAACCTGCTCACCAGCATCCTCGGGTACGCCGACCTGGCCAGCCGCGAGTTGTCGGCCAGTTCGATCGCCCGCGAGCACATCGAGGAGGTGATGACCGGCGCCCGCCGGGCGGCCGAGCTGACCAACCAGATGCTCGCATACTCGGGCAAGGGCAAGTTCGTGGTCGAGCCGGTGAACCTGTCCGACCTGGTGGGCGGGATGAGCCGGCTGTTGCAGGTGTCCATCTCCAAGCGGTGCGTCCTGCAGAACCGGCTGGACCCGGCCGTGCCGGCGGTCGAGGCGGACGCCCAGCAGTTGCGTCAGGTGGTGATGAACCTGATCATCAACGCGGCCGACGCCATCGGCGAGGCGGACGGGGTGATCGGCGTCACCACCGGGGCGATCGACTGCGACCGGGCGTACCTGTCCGAGGTGTACCTGGACGACCGCCTGCCGGAAGGCCGGTACGTGTTCCTGGAGGTGGCGGACACCGGGTGCGGGATGACGGCGGAGACGAAGGCCCGCATCTTCGACCCGTTCTTCACCACCAAGTTCACCGGCCGCGGGCTGGGGCTGGCGGCGGTGCTGGGCATCGTCCGCGGGCACAAGGGGGGCATCAAGGTGTACAGCGAGCCGGGCCGCGGCACCACGTTCAAGGTGCTGTTCCCGGCGGTGGCCGCCGCCGCCGTCCGGTCCGGCGCCCGCGCGGGGCTGACCGACGGCTGGCAGGCCGGCGGCACCGTGCTGGTGGTGGACGACGAGGAGGCGATCCGCAAGCTGGCCGTCCGCATGTTCCAGGCGATGGGGTTCGAGGTGCTCACCGCCGCCGACGGGCGGGAGGGGGTGGAGGTGTTCCGCCGGCACGCCGACCGGGTGCGGCTGGTGCTGCTGGACATGACCATGCCGCACATGAGCGGCGAGGAGGCGTTCCGCGAGATGCGGCGGGTGCGGGCGGACATGAAGGCGGTGCTCACCAGCGGGTACAACGAGCAGACGGCCACCAGCCAGTTCGCCGGCAAGGGGCTGGCCGGGTTCATCCAGAAGCCGTTCGGGTACGACGCGCTGGTGCGGGTGGTGCGGGCGGTGCTGCAAGGGTGATCGGCCGTGTTGCCGGGTTACTTTTCGAGGCGGTTCCCGTCCACCCAGTGCAGCCCGGCGTACACCGGGGCGCTCCCGGTTCGCACACGGTCGGTTTCGTGTGCGGCGACGGTCATCTCCAGGCCGTCCACTTTCACGAACCCGATGCGGTGGGCGAACCCGCCTTCCCCGCGGGCGGCGTTCCGGGCGGCGAACGCGAACCCGGACCCGTCCGGCTTCCAGCGGACCAGGTAGATCTGCTCGACGCCCCACCCCTTTTGCTCTTTGAACACGTCCCACTCGCCCCGCTTGCCCGTCACCAGGTCGTGGACGACCAGCACGTTCCAGCGGTCCGCTTTCACGAACGCGATCCGGGTGCCGTCCGGGGAAACGTGCCCGCCGGTCGTGTAATCGTCCGGCAGCGGGGTGACCGTTTCCTTCCCGTTCTCGATCGTGACCAGTTCGCACCTCTCGCGGGTGGTGTCGGTAGCGGGGATGACGCCGAAGAAGCGAACCCCCTTGGCCGTCGGCATCAGCTCACTCGCCCGCATCACCTGCCGCGTCGAAATCACCTGCGGGGTTTTCTCGCCCGCCGCGACGGCGAACAGCTCCCCGTTCTGGCTGTACGCGATCATCCCGAACGACATCAGGTACAGGGTTTTGCCGTCCGGCGACCACGCCGGCCGACCCGCCCACCACAGCCGGTCGGCTTCCAGTTTGACCTCGTTCTTCCCGTCCGCGTCGGCCACGACCACGTCGAACGTGCGGGACTTGGTGTACTCGTCGTCGTGGGAGCGGACCCACGCCTTCCGCCTCCCGTCCGGCGACCAAACTGGCAGCGAGTTGTCGTGCCCTTTGGGGTTCTCGTCCGGCGTGCGGAGGGCTGTCTTCTCGCCGGAGTCGAGGTCGAGCGCGTGGTACTCGTTCCGCGCCCGCTCGCACACCAGCCGCCAGTCCGGCTTGGGCTTGGGCACCGGGGCGGCCAACAACCCGGCAGATGTGACCACCACGCCGGCGAGGAGGACGAGTCGGTTCATGGGGGTGACTCGATCGAAGTCGGACGCATCCAGTCTAACGCTTCTTCCGCCGCAATGCCCGCACGCACTCGGGGAACAGGTCTTCATGAATGAGGGTGCCGGTCTCGTCGAACGGCAGCGGGCGGGGGTCGCCGATCACTTCGAGGTCCGGCAGCGTCATCGCCTCATCCGCCAGCGGTTGGCTCACCCACAGGTCGGCCACCTCGAGCGTGTTCGGGATGACGGCGAACCGCACCGCGTCGAAGTTCGGCTGCCAGCAGGTGTCCACCCCGGCGGCCACGCACTCGCGGTCGGTGCCGAACCCGATGGGCAGTTTGCTCCGCCACAGGAACCGGGCGGTCAGGTTGTTCATCTCGAACGGCCGGCTCCAGATGGCCTTGAGCGCCCGGCTGGTGGTCAGGTCGGCGATGCCGATGCCGGTGCCGTTGCCGTCCGAGTCCGGGGAGATGTCCAGGCAGCACATGCGGGTGATGCTGGGGGTGTTGGTTTCCAGGTGCGGGTGGGCCTCGATGAGCAGCCGGCCGACCACGTTCGGGTCGATGCCCGCCCCGCTGTAGTTCTTCCCGCACTCGCCCACCACCAGGCAGTCGAGTTGCTGGAACGGGATGCGGCCGAGCAGGGCGAACGCCTCCTTCAGCAGCACCGGCTCGCGGGTCATCAACTGATCCCGGTCCACCACCTCCAGCTTCGCCGTCTGCTCCTTCGCGTTCTCCAGGATGGCCAGCCCGCCGAGGAACTTGGTCTTCTCGATCAGCACCTTCGCCGTTTCCGGCATCATGTCCCGCAGGCCACGCACACCGTAGCGGTGGTGCTGGTCGGCCCCGTGCCGCTTGCCCAGGCCGATCACCAGCATCTTCAGGATGCCGCTCTCGAAGTCGCCGCGGAAGTCGGTGTGCGGCTTGATCCGCGACACCGTGACCACGCCGTCCGCCCCGAGCGCGTTGCGGTCCCACCACACCGGCTCGCCCCAACTGTTCGTGCCGACTTGCATCACGTCCATCTCGGTCATCACCGGCACGCCGAGGGTGTGCTCGTCGATCTGGTAGTGGGCCAGCAGGCTCCGCTGGCCGTCCGGGGTGGCCCCGCCGTGCGACCCCATCGCCGCCACCACGAACGGCTTCGCCCCGAGGTCCTTCAGCGCATCGACGGTCGCCTTCGCCAGCGTGCCGTGGTTCTTGATGCCGCGGCTGCCGCACCCGACGGCGACGCTCATGCCCGGCTTGATGCGGGCGGTCAGCTTCGACTCGGCCCAGGCGCGGCGGGCCTCGGCGTACACGTCGGCGACGGCCGGCTGCACGGCGGTCTGGCGGACGAGTTGGACGTGCGGGATGTTCACAGCAGGAGTCAGGGGTCAGAGGTCAGGAGTCAGTTGGAACGGCATACCCGGTCGTGTTTTACGGAACTGCCCGGCGATCATCGCCTTCACCGACCGTTGACCGCTGACCGCTGACCGCTGGCAAACCGCCGGGTGAACGCCTCCGCCCCGGCCTGGGTGAGGTGGAACCCGTCCGGCAGGTGGGCGGGGTCGGCCCACGTCCGGCCGTCGATCACCGGCACCGGGAACTCGGCGAGCAGGTTCGCCAGGTAGGTTTCGGCGATGGCCTCGGCGGGCGGGGTTTGCAGCGACCGGAACCGGTCCGACTCGGGCAGCCGCACCAGTGACACCGGGATGTCGCGGCTCCGGCACTCGGCCAGCAGGGTGCGGTACGCCCGGTCGTGCGTCGGGTCGATGCGGTACGCCAGGTACAGCATGCCGTAGAACTGTTCGACCGCCGGCCAGCCGCCGGAAATCTGCTCCGGGGTGGCCGTGACCCGCCCCGGCCACCACCCCCAGCCGTCCACCCCGCCCCACACCTCGTCGGTGCGTTCGGCCTGCGGCAGCCAGTCCGGGCACAGCCGCGTGAGTACGGCCCGCCGGTGGGCGATCAGCGGCACGAGCGAGTCCCCGTGGCGGGCGGCCCACGCCTGATCGGGGTCGTCGAAGAACTCTCGCACGGTCGGCTCGTCCACGGTTCGCAGGCGTTTCGGGTCGATGCGGCCCTGCTCGCGGAACGGCGGGTCGCCGCGGAGGAACGGCGGCCAGAACTCGACCACGACGGCGTTCGGGGTGATGCCGTCGGCGAGCAGTCGCCGCAGCGTGAGCAGTTGCAGCACCGGCCCGCCGCCGGACTGCGACAGGTTGAACAGCAGCGGGTCATTCGGTGTCGCCGTGTGTTCGTAGATGTCCGGCCGGATGCCTTGTGCGGTGCGGGAGCTGCCGAGGATGACCGTCAGCGGCCGGACGGGGTGGTCCCGCATTCGCTGACGGAGCGAGGTCAGCCGCAGGCCGTACTCCGGATCGCGGAGGTGCGGCGGACCGTGGTTGAGGACGAGCGCGAAGAGCAGATTCAGGGCGACCACGAAGAACACGAACACCACGAATGAGCGGAGGACGGGACGACGCCCATTCCTGGAACCCGGAGCGCGAGCGACGGGGTGAGCGCTCACCCCGTCGCTCGCGCTC
>JALHQU010000213.1 GCA_022841795.1 Fimbriiglobus sp. | reverse complement strand
TGTTCTTGTCGCTCTCGTACCCGGCGAACATCTTGGCCGTGCTGCTGCCCAGCGACCCGTCCATGAACCCCTTCAGCCCGCCGAACCGGAACATCTTGTCGCCGTGCCACCCGCCGGTCTGCTCGCCCCATTCTTTCTGGTTGGCGATCGGGTAACGGAGGTCGATGCGGGCGGTGAGTTGGCTGTTCACTGCCATCCCCTTGAGCACGGCGTACAGCTTCTTGCGGGTGGCCGGGGTGTTCCCCTCCATGTCCTGCACGCTGGTGATGCCGCTCGCCGCGCACGCCTTCAGCGCCGCCTTCACCCCCTCCTTGATCTCCGCCTCGTCCGGCTCGGGGATGAGCTTGTCGAGCAAATCCATCGCGTTGTCCTTCAGGATGCCGGACGGCGTCTTGCCGTCGGCCAGCCGGCCGATCACCCCGCCGGCCGGGTCCTTCGTGTCGGCGGTGATGCGGGCCAGCTTCAGGGCGGCGGAGTTCGCCAGCCCCATGTGGCCGTCGTACCGCCGCAGGAACACCGGGCGGTTCGGCACGTACTTGTCGAGGGTGGCGGCGGTGGGCAACTCGCCCTTGAACGTGCGGTCGTGGTCCCAGTTGCCGCCGAGCATCCAGCGGTCGCTCGGCGTCTTCGAGTCGAACGCCTTCAGCCGCTTGCCGAACTCGGCCTCGTCCGGGCAGTCTTTCAGTTCCACGCGGGCCAGTTGCAGCCCGCCGCCGAGCAGGTGCAGGTGGCTGTCGGAGAACCCGGGCAGCACCCGCCTGCCGCCGGCGTCGATCACCTTCGTGTCCTTGCCGACGAGCTTCTTCACCTCGTCGTCGGTGCCGACGCGGAACACGGTGCCGGCGACTACGGCGAACGCCTGCACCTCGAGCTTGTCGGCGTCGCCGGTCCACACCTTGCCGTTGAGGACGACGAGCTGGGCGGGCACGGCCGGGTCGGCGGTCGGGACGAAGAGGGCAGACGCGAGCAGCAGGACGGGGAACATGGGGAGGCCTTGTGTTGTTTTGTGGAACCCCGACCGCCAGGGAGGGGGTGTCGTGGTCTTCACCCCCTCCCTGGCGGTCGGGGTTCCACAGGCGGATCAATCGAAACTCACCGTCAGGTTCGGCGCCTTGCGGCGGGCGTCGGCGGCGCCCCTGTCCGTCACCTTCGACTTCCGCACGCCCACCTTCTCCAGCTTGTTCGCCTTCTCCGCCACCGCCGCCAGGCCGGCGTCGCCCACCGCCGTCTCCTCGACCGACAGCGACACCAGCCCCCGCGGGGTGGCCAGCTCCCGCACCCCGGCGTCGGTCACTTTCGTGCGATCCAGGTCGAGCGTCTTCACGTCCCGCAGGCGGGCGACGGCCTTCATCCCGGCATCGGACGTGGCGGTGTCGTTCAGGTACAGCTCCTCGATCGCGGTCAGGTCGGCGAGGTCGGCGAACCCGCTGCCCGTCACCCCCTTGCACCCGCCCAGGTGGAGCGCCTTCAGCCTGGTCAGCTTGTTCAGCGGCTTCAGCCCGGCGTCGGTGACGGCGGCGTTCTGGAGGCTCAGCACCTCCAGCCCCTTCGCCACCCCGAGCGGCACCAGCGACGAGTCCGTCACCTTGCCGTCGGACAGGTCGAGTTCCTTCAGCTTGGTCCAGCCGGCGAACGCCCCGCCGGTGTCGGCGAGCGTCAGCTTCGTGCCCTTGAGGGTCAGCTTGGTCAGCGTCTTCACCGCCCCGAGTTCTCTGATCGCCGCGTCGTCGATGGCCGTCTCGGAGGCGTCGAGCGTCTCCAACACCTTGCACGCGGCCAGTTCCTTGAACCCGGCCGGGGTGAGCTTGGCCGCCCGCGTCAGGTCCACGTCCTTCAGCTTCGGCAGCGCGGCCAGCCCCTTCAGCCCGGCGTCGGTCACGTCCGACCCGTCGAGCGCGACCGAGGTGAGCTGCGGCAGGTCGGCCAGTTGCTTGAGCACCGCGTCGGCGTTCTTGGTGCCGGACAGGGTGACGCGGATCAGCTTGGGGAACGCGGCCAGCCGCTTCAGCTCGAACCCGGTGGCGTCCTTCTCGTTCAGCGACACGGTGAGGATCGGCTGGTCCTTCTGGCTCACGTCCGGGATGGGCAGCCCGCCGAACTTGACCACATACTCGGACGCCGCCTTCTGCGCCTTCGCGTCCTGGGCGACGAGCGGGGTGACGGAAATCACGACGGCGAGCGCGGCGACGGCGGGGCGAATCATGGCGGGCCTCGGGTCGGGGTGCGGATATGGTAGGGTCTGAGAGTGGTAGGCACACTCCGTGTGCCGTTGCTTGGGTCGAAGAACGGCACACGGAGTGTGCCTACCACTCTCAGACCACGACGAGGACGAACGCCTTGACCAGCGCGGGCGGGGTGGTGCTGTGCGGCGGGCGGTCGAGCCGGATGGGGCGGCCGAAGGCGTGGCTGTCGGTCGGCGGGGAGACGATGCTGTACCGGGTGGTGCGGGTGGTGGGGGCGGTGGTGGACCCGGTGGTGGTGGTGGCCGCACCGGGGCAGGACGTGCCCCCGCTGCCGGCCGGGGTGGAGGTGGTGCGGGACGAGCAGGAGGGGCTCGGCCCGCTCGGCGGGCTGGCGGCGGGGTTGGCGGCGCTGGCCGGGCGGGTGGAGGTGGTGTACCTGTCCGGGTGCGACGTGCCGCTGCTGCGGGAAGGGTTCGTGCGACAGGTTCTGGCTCCCCTCGCCCCTGGGGGTGAGTGGCTGCATCAGAACCCCCCACCCGTCGCCGTCGCTCCGCTCCCGCCGCCGACCTCCCCCGCAAGGGGGGAGGTGAAAGACCCGGCCGCCCTCTTCACCTCCCCCCTTGCGGGGGAGGTCGGCGAGACACAGTCGAGCCGGGTGGGGGGTTCTGCTTTCATTTCCGTCCCCCTTATCCACGCCCGCCTGCACCCGCTGGCCGCGGCGTACCGCACCTCCATCCTCCCGGTCGTCCGCGCTCACCTCGCGGCCGGCCGGCTGAAGATGGCCGCCCTGTTCGACGCCGTGCCCACCCTCACCCTGCCGCTGGCCCACTTCGCCGACGTGGACCCAGACTTGGAATCGGTGGTGAACGTGAACACGCCGGAGGATTACGCGGAACTGATCCGCACGCGGGCCGTCCAAAACGGTGCGTGACCGCCGGTTCGGAACTATGCTGACGACGACTTCCCGAGGATTGCCGATGCCCGCTCAGCCCGCGTCCGTCGCCGTCAAGTTCGCCGTCGCCACGATTTTCCTGGGCGGCATCGGGTTCGGGGTGGTGGCCGCGCTCAGCCAGCCGGAGCCGAAGGCGAAAACCAGGCCGACGCCGCAAGAGTTGGCGAAGGCGGAACCGAGCAAGCCCGCACCGGAGCCGACCCCGCCGTCCAAGCCCGAGCCGAAACCCGAACCGCCGAAGCGGACCGAGCCGACCAAACCCGAGCCCAAGAAGCCGGACCCGCCGAAGAAGACGGAACCGACCAAGCCCGCCCCGCCGAAACCCGAACCGCCCAAACCCGAGCCGCCGAAGACGGAGGTGGTGACGTTCCAGAAGGTGCAGGGCATCCTGCGGGCGACGTGCGCCACCTGCCACGGCGATCCGAAGCAGGAGTCGGGGATCGACGTCCGCACCGTCGCGTCGATGATGAAGAAGAAGGGGTTTCTGAAGCCGGGCAGCCCCGAAGAGAGCGACCTGTGGGGGGCGATCGACGCCGGCACCATGCCCCCTCCGGACGCCAAGATCAAGCTGACCGACGCCGAGAAGAAGCTGATCAAAGCGTGGATCGCCGGCGGGGCGAAGTAAAGGCATTTCTTGACGGAGCCGCCCCCTGCCAGGGCAAGTTCTTAGCCGCGACTGAATGGAGCGGCTTAGCTCCGGCCGCTACGGGTGCCCCGCGGGCGTTGTCGAACAGGCGGTGGACATTCTCAACATTGCCAACATTGCCAAGCGGTGTCTCATCCCCCCGCACCTCCGGCACCGGAAGACGAACACCCCGCCCCCTTTTGCACTTCACCCGCCTCCGGTTACACTATCCCCCGCCTCCCGACCTCCCCGGAGCGTCTCCCCATGCCTCGCCGGTTGCTCGCGCTCGTCCTCCTTGCGCTCCCCGCCCCCGCGTTCGCCCAACTGCCGCCGGACAAAGCCCTCGCGTCCATGAAGCCCGGCGACGGGTTGCAGGTGGAACTGTTCGCGGCCGAGCCGATGCTGCTGAACCCCACCGCCATCGACGTGGACCACCTCGGCCGGGTGTGGGTGGCGGAGGCGGTGAACTACCGCTGCCGGCTGCGGCGGGTGCCGCTGAACCGCAAAGAGGGCGACCGCATCGTCGTGCTGATCGACGAGAAGGGCGAGGGGAAGGCGACGAAGGCGGTCACGTTCTACCAGGGGCCGGAGGTGTTCGGCCCGCTGAGCGTGTGCGTGATTCCGACGAGCCGCGACCGCCAGGGAGCGGGGGGCTTGCGCGTCCTCGTTGCCCAGTCGCCGGACATCCTGGAGTTCACTTGCCGGGATGCGACTAACCCGGTGGCCGACGGCCCGCCGAAGGTGTTCCTCACCGGGTTCGGCGGGTTCGACCACGACCACGGCGTCCACGGCCTGCACCTCGGGCCGGACGGCAAGCTGTACTTCACCGTCGGGGATCAGGGCGTCGGCCAGGGGAAGGACAAGGACGGCCAGCCGATCCCCCCGCTGCAGTCCGCCGACGGCAAGGGGCGGGCGTGGAAGACGAACGCCACCGACTGCCAGGGCGGGACGGTGTGGCGGTGCGACCTGGACGGCAAGAACCTGGAGCTGATCGCCCACAACTTCCGCAACAACTACGAGGCGTGCGTCGATTCGTTCGGCGAGATCTGGCTGTCCGACAACGACGACGACGGCAACCAGCAGACCCGCATCTGCTTCGTGTTCCCCGGCGGGAACTACGGGTACTTCCCCCGCGGGCCGGGCCAGACGCACTGGCACGAGGAGCAGCCGGGCATCGTCCACAAGACGCTCCGCACCGGGTTCGGCAGTCCGTGCGGCATCCAGTTCTACGAGGGGTCGCTGCTACCCAAACAGTACCACAACACCCTCATGCACGCCGACGCCGGCCCGCGGGAGATCCGCGCGTTCACCCGCAAGCCGAAGGGCGCCGGGTACGAGTTGGACAAGGCGGTGATGCTGACCAGCACCGACAACTGGTTCCGGCCGAGCGACGTGTGTACCGCCCCGGACGGCAGCGTGTTCGTGTGCGACTGGTACGACCCCGGCGTCGGCGGGCACGGCATGGGCGACACCACCCGCGGGCGGATCTACCGCCTGACGCCTACAGGGCACAAGGGTTACAAGGTGCCCGAGGTGAAGCTGGACACGAAGGAGGGCGTGCAGTCGGCGATGGGCAGCCCGAACCTGACAGTGCGGGCGGTGGCGCACAATTACTTACGATCGCAACGTGTGGATGAAAGGCTGCCTGAGAAGGCCGGCGATCTGATGCGGAAGGCGACCCCCCAGCAGTTCATCCGATTCATCTCGGTGATGCCGGAGGTGAGCGAGCTGGTTCAGTGGGAAGGGCTGGCGGTACATTTGATGTTCCGGGAGAAGGATGAAGTACACCGCCAGCTTGGCGCGAGGATTATGCAAGCAGCATGCAGGTCGGAAGAGTACGCGAGAAAGGCACACCTCGGGCGACTGCCTCCTAACGCCCTGAACAACTGCCCCCCCGCGTTCGGCCGCGAAATGTTGATTCTGTATGGCCGCTGCCCGGTAACGCCGGAGCTAGCGGCGTCCTTCTACCTGCTCGCCAAGCAGTACGACGGCTCGGACATCTTCTACCGGGCGGCGCTGAACATCGCCTGCGGCACCGACCCGGCGCGGCGGGACGCCATCCTCGCCGACTTCGACAAGCACTTCCCGGAGTGGAACGACAAGGTGGCTGACCTGGTGTGGGAGCTGCGGCCGAAGAGCATGCTGCCGAAGCTGGATGCCCTGCTGAAAGACGCCAAGCTGACCGGCGCTCAGAAGGCCCGCATCGTGGACATCCTTGCCGCGTCCGACGACGTGGCCGCCGGGAAGACGATGCTCGGCCTGCTGAAGGGCGAGGCGTCCGCCGAGGTGAAGCAGCGGGCGCTCGACAACCTGAAGCTGTTCCTGCCGACGAAGTGGAAGGAGTTGGCGAAGGCCGGGGAGCTGAAAACCACGCTCGACTCGCTGCTCAGCAGCCGCACCGAGCAGATTACCGGGCTGCAACTGGCCGCCGTCACCAACTACACCGCCGCCCTGCCCGTCATCAAAACGATGGTGAACAACAAGACGGTGCCGCCGCCGCTGCGGATCGAGTGCGCCCGCACCCTCGGGGCGCTCACCGATGTGGAGGCCATCGACCTGCTCGACGGCGTCATCCGCCGCGGCCCGCCGGAGTTGCAGCAGGAGGCGGTGAAGGCGATGGCCCAGCAGGCCGGCCGCAAGGACGGGCAGAAGGCGCTCGCCTCGCTCCAGGAGCAACTTCTTGAAGATTCGACCAACCCGCCGGTGAAGCAGGCGATCCTGGCTGCGCTGGCCGGGTCGCGGGCCGGCACCGGCTGGCTGCTCAAGCTGAAAGAGGACGGCAAGATGCCGGACGCGCTGGCGGCCGACGCCGGCCGGCTGCTGCGGAACTCGC
Organism: Fimbriiglobus sp.; assembly: GCA_022841795.1. GTDB lineage: Bacteria > Planctomycetota > Planctomycetia > Gemmatales > Gemmataceae > JALHQU01. The sequence continues at coordinate 4,715 of JALHQU010000213.1, read as the reverse complement.
CGTTCCAGGGCGAGCGGAACAAGGCGCTGCTGCTGTTCCCCGCCGCCGCCAAGCTGGATCCGAAGAAGCTGCCGGCGATCACCGAACTGGCGAAGAAGGTCGGCAGCGCGGAGAACGGCAAGCAAATCCTGGCGAAGAGCCTCACCGGCGAGGCGCAGTGCCTGAAGTGCCACACGGTGCGAGGCACCGGCGGGAGCATCGGCCCGGACCTGAGCATGATCGGCAAGAAGGGGAGCAAGGAGAACCTGTACGACAGCCTGCTGACGCCGAGCAAGGCCATCGCCGACCAGTACGTTTCCTGGCGGATCGACAGCGAAGACGGGCAGAGCATCGTCGGCCTGCTGGTCGAGGAGACGCCGGCGAAGATCACCGTGCGGGATGCGAACGGCAAGGACTACACGTTCGCCGCCAAGGACGTGACCAAGAAGAAGGACGCCAAGTCGATCATGCCGGACGACTCGATCAAGGCGTTCACCGAGGACGAGTTGATCGACGTGGTCGAGTACCTGATGACGCTGCAAACGCCGTCGCTCACGCCGGATTCGTGGCACGTCGTCGGCCCGTTCCCCGCGGCCGACGACAAGGTGTTGGACACCGACTTCGGCCCGGAGAAGGAGGCGTTCAAACCGGACGGGTCGTTCAACAGCGGGCGGCACGAGCCGCCGGTGTTCCGCTGGCAGCTCGGCCGGGTCGGGGCGAACGGGTACTTCGACCTGGTCGCGCACCACGGCAACCGGACGGCGACGAAGACGGTCAGCTATGCGTACCGCACGATTGAATCTCCGGTGGATCAGGAAGTCACGATCCGGCTGGGCACGGACGACGGCTGTCGGCTGTTCGTGAACGGGGAGAAGGTGTTCGGGCACGAGCGGCACGACGCCGCGACGCCGGACCGCGACCAGGTGCGGGTGAAGCTGAAGAAGGGGGCGAACGCGGTGCTGTTGAAGGTGAACAACGGCGACAACCCGCACGGGTTCTACCTGACCCTCGACGGCGGGGCGGACTTGAAGGTGAAGTAGGGACGAGGAACTAACCACAGAGGCACAGGGACACAGAGAAGACGGAAGACCGTGTTTTCAACGATCTTCGCCCGTTTTCTCTGTGTCCCTGTGCCTCTGTGGTTAATCTTCCTACCCGTCACATCCTGCCCGGATTGAACACCCCCCGCGGGTCGAGCGTCCGCTTCACCTGTCGCATCAGCTCGCGGTCGCCGCGGTCGGCGCCCCACACCGGCAGCACCCGCTTCCAGTCCGGCGGGCAGCGCCGCACCACGACGTTGCCGTTCGCCGTCGTCCGCTTCGTCAGCTCGGCGACGATCCCGCTCGCCCGCTCCACGCCGATCTCCGTCGGCAGGTGAATGTACACGATGCCGTTGCCGGCGTGGGCGTGGACCGCCGCCTCGGAATGCACCCCCGCCGCGGCGAACTCGGCGGTCTGGCTGGGCATCACGTTCGCCTTCAGCGTGAACCGGCCGTCCGCCGCCGCTTGCAGGTGCGTGAGGGCGTGCCACACCGGGGCGGCGTCGGCGTCGCGGAACACGGTCACGTCCCGCGCCGGCGCCCCTTTCAGTTCGTGGATCAGCGTCTCCACCTGCCAGTCCACCGTCACCCGCTTCTCCTCGAACCCGCAGGCGATCAGCCACGGCTCGGCGGTGGTCAGCCCGCCCGCCTTCGCCGCCGCGTTCAGCACCTCCACCGCCATCGGGCGAGATGCACTGGCGTGCAATCGGTCGAGCGTCGGCCCGACCGCCGCGGCGCTCACGCCGAACGTGACCACCGCCGTCGCCTCCGGCTTCGGCTTCACTTTGAGCGTGAGTTGCGTGATGACGCCGAGCGTGCCGAGCGAGCCGATCATCAGCTTCATCAGGTCGTACCCGGCCACGTTCTTCACCACCCGCCCGCCGCCCTTCACCTCCACCCCCTCGTCGGTCACGAACGAGATGCCGATGACGTAGTCGCGGAACGTGCCGTGCCCCAGCCGCCGCGGGCCGCTCAGGTTGGCCGCCACCGCCCCGCCGACCGTCGCCCGGTCCGGGTGCGGCACGTCGATCGGCAGCCACTGCCCCTCCGTCGCCAGCACGTCCGCGAGGGCTTGCACCGTGATGCCGGCCTGCACGGTCACGGTCATGTCGCGGGAGGCGTGTTCCACCACCGCGTTCAACCCGCGGGTGTCCAGCACGACCCCCGGCTTGGTCGGCACCAGCCCGAGGTCGAGCGCCGTTCCCCCGCCGACGGGGTACACCCCGCCGTCGGCGGACTTCACCAGTTCGCACACCTCGGCCACGGACCGCGGGCGGCGGACGGGCAGCGGGTCGAACCCGTCGACGGCGAGCATTTCGGACACGGCAGGCACCTCTCGGGTGTGGGTGGTGTTGTATGGGCGGGGCGAAGACCTCACCCCCCGGCCCCCTCTCCAAAGTGGAGAGGGGGTGTTCAACGGCCGGAGGTGATCGCGTGTGACGCCGGCTCCCCCACGGCGAACGGTGGTCACACCGAAGCGTCCCTCGCTTGGACACCCCCTCTCCGAGCCGGAGAGGGGGCCGGGGGGTGAGGTCTGAACTGCTTCGCCCGGTTGCCAGTGCCCGACCGATGTGCGACAATCCCTCCGGTCCGCCGACGCATCCCCGAAGAGGTTCCCCACCATGACCCGGCGCTTCCTCGCCCTGTCCGTCGCCCTGCTCGCCGCCCCGGCGTTCGCCCAGCCGCCCGCCACCCCGCCCGCCCAGCCGATGACCGGGGTGAAGTCGAAGGTGAAGGTGACGGTGCCGCAGGACGACGCCGAGCTGACGGTGGAGGGGAAGCCGACGAGTGCCAAGGGCAAGGTGCGGGAGTTCGACACCCCGGACATGGAGGCGGGCAAGCGGTACATCTACGACTTCCAGGTGACGTGGAAGCCGAACAAGTTCACCACCGTCACCCGCAAGGCCACCCGCAAGTTCACCGCCGGCGACGCGGTGGAGGTGGACCTGACCAGGGACGAGGGGAACGACAAGGCGGTGGTGGCGCTCAAGCCGCCGACGGACGACGTGATCGCCGAGGCGGTGAAGGCGGCCAAGCTGACCAAGGACGACGTGGTGTTCGACCTGGGCGGGGCGGACGCCCGCCTGCCGGTGGCGGCGGTGAAGGGCGGGGCCAAGCGGGGGGTGCTGGTGCAGCCGGACGCGGCCAAAGCCGCCGCGGCGAAGGAGCAGGTGAAGAAGGCGGAGCTGGAGGGCAAGGTGGACGTGCAGCAGACCGACCCGCCCGAGGGCAAGGACTACGCCGAGGCGACGGTGGTGTTCCTGTACGCCGGGGAGGAGGGGAACACCGCCCTGCGGCCGGTGCTGCTGCGGGATCTGAAGGCCGGTGCGCGGGTGATCTCGTACCGCTTCAAGATGGGCGATTGGGCCCCCACCGCCACCACCCCCGGGGTGAACGCCGACGGCGACAACTACGAGCTGCACACCTGGACGGTGACGGACGCGGACAAGCAGAAGTACGGGAAGAAGTGACCGATTGGTGAGCCGGGATCTTGGCGAGCCGGGAGCGTGAGCGACCGGAGGGTGCGGAATCCTACGGTCGCTCACGCTCCCGGCTCGCCAACAATTACTCCCGCCGCGGCGGGGGAAGCACCTCCCGCTGGGCCTGTTCGGCCAGTGCCTTCTCGCACTCGGCCACCCACCGCTCCGACGGGTACTTCCACCCCGCCCGCTGGCTGCCCAGCTCGTGCCCCGTCCGCAGGTACGGGAGCGCGTCCGCCGGCCGGCCCAGCCCGCGGAACAGGAGTTGGCCGAGGTTGCAGTGCGCCTCCGCGTGCGTCGGGTCCAGGCGGATGGCCTCCCGGTACGCCGCCTCGGCGGCGGCCCGGTCGCGGTGCTGCCCGAGGGCGATCGCCAGGTTGTACTGGACGACGGCGTTCGCCGGTTCGTGGCGGGCGGCGTCCCGGAACACGGCGATGGCGGCGGGCAGGTCTTTCTGATCCCGGTACACCGTGCCCAGGTTCATCCGCGCGTCCAGGTAGTTCGGGTCCAGCCGGACGGCTTCGCGGAACGCGTCGATCGCCTCATCCGTCTTCCCGCTGTGGTACAGGGCCACGCCCAGGTTGTTGTGCCCGCTCGCCACCTTCGCATCCAGGCGGATGGCTTCGCGGTACGCGGTGATGGCCCCCGGCAGGTCGCTCTTCGCCCGCAAGCTCAGGCCCAGGTGGATGTGCATGCTGGGGTCGTCCGGCCGCAGGCGGAGGGCGGCCCGGCATTCGGCGATCGCCGCGTCGTGGTCCCCGGTCAGCCGCAGCACGCTCACCAGGTCGCGGCGGACGGGGTAGTAGTCCGGGGCGACGCGGACCGCCTCGCGGACGACGGCCAGGCTCTCGCCTACCTCCCCGCTGCCGTGCAGCGCGATGGCCAGGTTGGCCAGCAGGACCGGGTCGCGGGGGGCGTGGCGGACGCCCGCCCGCAGCACCGGCACGGCCGCGGCGTGCTGCCCGCGGTCGATCAGGGCGATGCCGAGCAGGTTGAGGGCGGCCGGGTTGGCCGGGGCGACGGCGACCGCCGCCTGGTACCACCGCACCCGCTCCTCCGCCCCCTCCTTCCGGTTGATCGGGTAGGTGCCGCCCAGCGTCATGAGCGTCATCAGGTCGGCCGGCTGGCGGCCGAGGGCGGCGGTCAGGACGGCCCGCCGCCGCGGCAGCGGGACAGCCGGGTGGCCGCCCAGCACGATGGCGAACTCCGGCGGCTG
>JALHQU010000212.1 GCA_022841795.1 Fimbriiglobus sp. | reverse complement strand
GTGGGGTGGCCGTCCCTGTCCGCCGGCGGGTGCGCGCTGGCCCCGGGGTGGTTCGCCGGCGGGGTTCTGGTCGGCCCGCTGGCCGCCGCCTACTTGATCGGCCGCGGCGGGCCGACCGGCCGGGGGCGGTGGTGGGCGTGGCTGGTCCCGCCGCTCGGCACCGCCGCGTTCCTGGCGGTCAACCTGTACATGGCCGGCGACCGCATCCTGCACACCGGCCACTACGGCGGGCGGACGGCGGTGCAGGCGTTCGCCCCGCTCACCGGCGGGTGGAACGCGGTGCGGGCAATGGTGGACTGCTCGGCGGTCGGGGCGGTCGGGGCGCCGGCCGTCGCCACCCCGGTGTGGGTGACGGTGCCGGCGGCGGTCGGGCTGGCGGCCGGGTTGGGGTGGTGGTGGCGGCGGGCGGCCGACCGCCGGCTGGTGGCCGTCGGGGTCGGGTTCGCGTTCGCTTCGTACTGGCTGATCCACGCGGCCCGCGCCGGCTGGGAGTACGACCGCCTGGTCACCTGGTCGCGGTACGCGCTGTTCCCGCAGTTCGGGCTGGCCGTGGCGGTGGGCGGCGGGTGGGGCGGCGGGGCCGGAACGCCGTTCACCCGCCGGCAGGCGTGGGCGGTGGCCGTCCTGGTGGCGGTGCTGACCGTCCTGCACACCCCCCGCGGCGTCGTCGGCTCGCCGCCGGACATCCCGGGGCAGGCGGACGCGCTCCGGCAGATCGACGCGGTGGACGAGCAATGCCGGGCGCACCGGGTGTCGGCCGCGGACGCCGCCGCCGCCCTGCCGGCCGAGGGCATCCCGGGCAGCTCGTACAACCGCTGGCGGTACCTCCGCGGCAGCGCCGACCCGCAGGAGCGGACGGCGGCCGAGCGGGCCGACCTGCCCCGGCTGCTGCTGCCCTGACCCGGCCGCGTCCATAAGTTACCCGTCAGACCACACCGAGACCTTTCATGAAGCGGGCACTCATCACCGGCATCACCGGGCAGGACGGCAGCTACCTGGCCGAACTGCTGCTGGAGAAGGGGTACGAGGTGCACGGCATCGTCCGCCGGGCGAGCACCGAGAAGTTCGAGCGGATCGACCACCTGGCCAGCCGCGTCCACCTGCACCAGGCCGACCTGCTCGACCAGATGAGCCTGATCGACGTGATGAAGGAGGCCAACCCGGACGAGGTGTACAACCTGGCCGCCCAGAGCTTCGTGCCCACCAGCTGGAAGCAGCCGGTGCTGACCGCCGAGTTCACCTCCATCGGGGTGACGCGGGTGCTGGAGGCCATCCGCCTGCTGGGCAAGGACCGCATCCGCTTCTACCAGGCGTCGTCGTCCGAGATGTTCGGCAAGGTGCAGGCGGTGCCGCAGACGGAGGACACCCCATTCTACCCGCGGTCGCCCTACGGGGTGGCCAAGCTGTACGGCCACTGGATCACCATCAACTACCGCGAGAGCTACGGGATGTACTGCGTGAGCGGCATCCTGTTCAACCACGAGTCCGAGCGGCGGGGGCGGGAGTTCGTCACCCGCAAGGTGACGGACGGGGTGGCGCGGATCAAGCTCGGGCTGGCGACGGAGCTGCGGCTGGGCAACCTGGACGCCAAACGCGACTGGGGGCACGCCCAGGACTACGTGCGGGCCATGTGGCTGATGCTGCAACAGGACCAGCCGGACGACTACGTCATCTCCACCGGGCAGACGCACACCGTGCAGCGGCTGGTGGAACTGGCGTTCGGCGCGGCCGACCTGGACTGGCGGAAGCATGTGGTGATCGACCCGGCGCTCGTCCGCCCGGCCGAGGTGGACCTGCTCATCGGCGACCCGGCGAAGGCCAGGCGGCAGCTCGGGTGGGCGCCGCAGATCACCTTCGAGCAGATGATCGAGCGGATGGTGAAGTCGGACATCGAGAAGCTGAAGGGCGGGAACACGGCGGACACCAAGGCCCGGGGCATTTGAGATTGAAGATTGAAGATTGCCGATTTCGGGCCTCCAATCTTCAATCTTCAATCCCCAATCATCAATGCGCGTACTGATCACCGGCATCACCGGGTTCGTCGGCGGGCACCTGACCGAGCTGCTGCTCGCCGAGGGCGGGCACGCGGTGGCCGGGGTGAGCCGCCGCGCCGCGTGGCCGGCCGAGCTGGCGCACCTGTCCGGCAAGGCCGAGTTGTTCCCCGCCGACCTGCACGATCCGGCGGCGGTGGAAGAGGTGATCCGCCGCGTCCGCCCGGACTGGCTGTTCCACCTGGCCGGGTACGCGAAGACGGGCAAGTCGTTCGACGAGCCGGATGCCTGTTGGCGGGACAACGTGGACGGCACCCGCCGGCTGTTCGACGCCGTCGCCCGGTCCGGCGTCCGCCCCCGCATCCTGTTCGCCTCCACCGGGCTGGTGTACGGCGACCCGGACCCCGGCCGCGAGGCGACCGACGAGACCACCACCCTCAAGCCGGCCAGCCCGTATGCCGCGAGCAAGGCGGCCGCCGACCTGCTGGCGTACCAGGTGACCCGCACCGCCGGGCTGGACGTGGTGCGGGTGCGGCTGTTCAACCAGATCGGCCCGCGGCAGAGCGCCGAGTTTGCCGTGCCCAACTTCGCCCGACAGATCGCCGCCATCGAACGCGGCGAACAGCCGCCCGAACTGGAGACCGGCGACCTGTCCGCGTACCGCGACCTGACCGACGTGCGGGACATGGCCGACGCCCTGGTGCGGGTGATCCGGCGGGGGGAGAAGGGGGCGGTGTACAACGCCGGCAGCGGGCGGGTGTGGAAGATGGCCGACGTGCTGAACCTGCTGGTCGCGCAGGCGCGGGTGCCCATCCGGGTGAAGGCGAAGGCGGCGTCCGGGCGGATCGGGGACACCGCCGTCAGCCGGGCCGACCCGCGGAAGCTGCACGCCGCCACCGGCTGGCAGCCGAAGTACGACCTCGGCCGCACGCTGGCGGACGTGCTAGAGAGTTGGCGTGTTCGAGGCGAGCCGGGAGCGTGAGCGACCGGAGGTCTGAAATCCTCCGGTCGCTCACGCTCCCGGCTCGCCAGGAAGTTTCTCACCGAGAGCCTGCACCATGAAAGTGGCTGTCGTCGGCACCGGGTACGTCGGGCTGGTCACGGGCACCTGCCTCGCCGAGAGCGGGAACGAGGTGGCGTGCATCGACAACAACCCGAAGAAGATCGACACCCTGAACGCCGGCGGGATGCCGATTTACGAGCCGGGGCTGGCCGAACTGGTGGCCAAGAACCGCAAGGACGGGCGGCTCACGTTCACCACCGACCTGCCCGCCGCGGTGAAGGCCGCCCGCCTCGTGTTCATCGCCGTCGGCACCCCGCAGTCGGACGCCGGCGACGCCGACCTGAGCGCGGTGTGGGCGGTGGCGAAGGCGATCGCGACGGCATTGAAGTCGGAGCCGGTCGGCCCCCCCGGATCGCGGGTGGTCATCACCAAATCGACCGTACCCGTCGGCACGAACAAGCGGGTGGCCGAAATCCTGGCCGAGAACGGCTGCCCGCATGTGGACGTCGCCAGCAACCCGGAGTTCCTGAAGGAAGGCGCGGCCATCGACGACTTCATGAAGCCGGACCGGGTGGTGGTCGGCGTCCGAAAACCGGAAGTCGGCGAGACGCTGCGGGAGCTGTACGCCCCGTTCCTCCGCACCGAGCGGCCGTTCCTGGTGATGACGCCCGAGTCGGCGGAGATGACCAAGTACGCGGCGAACGCCATGCTCGCCACCAAGATCAGCTTCATCAACGAGACGGCCAACCTGTGCGACAAGCTGGGGGCGGACATCAACGACGTCCGCCGCGGCATCGGGCACGACCAGCGGATCGGCTTCCAGTTCCTGTTCCCCGGCCCCGGCTACGGGGGGTCATGCTTCCCGAAAGACATCCGCGCCATCCTCGGCATGGGCCGCAAGGTGGGCCAGCCGATGGTGATGATGCAGGCGGTGGACGACGTGAACGAGGCGCAGAAGCAGGTGCTGTTCAGCAAGGTGCGGGCGCACTTCAGCGGGCAACTGGCCGGCAAGACGATCGCCGTGTGGGGGCTGGCGTTCAAGCCCCGCACCGACGACATCCGCGAGGCGCCGGCGCTGGTGCTCATCGACGCGCTGCTGGCGGCCGGGGCGAAGGTGCGGGTCCACGACCCGGAGGCGACGGCGAACGTGAAGGCGATCTACGGCGACACGATCAGCTACAGCGACAAGCCCTACGGCGCCTTGGAGGGGGCGGACGCGCTGGCCATCGTCACCGAGTGGCAGGAGTTCCGCGCCCCGGACTTCGAGGTGATGAAGCGGCTGCTGACGTCGCCGGTCATCTTCGACGGGCGGAACATCTACGACGAGAAGGCGATGGCCGGGTACGGGTTCACCTACTACGCCATCGGCCGCGGCAAACGGGCGTGAGGTGCGGGTGGCCCTCTTCGCTGGTGTCCGGGCTTTAGCCCGTCTTCGTTCCTCGTACGGAAGACGGCCTGAAGGCCGGACACCAACAAAGGCGGCCGCCAATTACCTCGCCTCGCTCATTCCCCAGGTGCCCCATGCGCTTCGCCGTCCCGGTCCTGCTGTTGCTCACCCCGTTCGCCCCGGCGCAGACGGCGGACGAGATCAAGGCGACGCTCAAGTTCATCGACTCGCTCCGCGACGCGGACACGGGCGCCTACGCCGTCAACCCGCCGAAGGCCGGGGAGAAGCCGGCGCCCGGCCTGCGGGCGGTGAACGGGGCGGTGAAGGCGATCAAGTACCTGGGCGGGGAGGTGACGGACAAGGACAAGCTGGCGAAGTTCGTGATGGGCTGTTACGACGACAAGACCGGGGCGTTCGCCGAGCCGGGCGGCAAGCCGGACGTGGCCATCACCAGCGTGGGGGTGATGGCGGCGATCGAGGTGGGTGTGCCGAGGGAGAAGGTCAAGAAGGCGATGGAGTACCTGGCGGCGAACGCGAAGACGTTCGAGGAAATGCGGATCGCGGCGGCGGCGGTGGAGGCGTTCGGAGTAAAGGAGAGCGGGATCAACGTGAAGCCGTGGGTGCGGGAAACGGCGTTCGAACTCCTCTCCGCCAACGAGTCGCAAGAGCGGGGGCAACTCCCGGCCGACGGAGTCTCCCGCTCATACGGGTCAGCCCTGGCCCTGTCACTCCGGCTGGGGGTCCAGCCGCCCGTGGCGAAGTTGGAGCCTGCGACCGCTCTGATCCTGGCCGGTCAGCGGGACGACGGCGGGTGGGGGAAGAAGGATGCGAAGGCGTCGGACACCGAATCGACGTACCGGGTGATGCGGGCGCTGATGCTGCTGAAGGAGAAGCCGCAGGACGTGGACGGGCTGAAGAAATTCCTGGCGAGTTGCCGTCGCAAGGACGGCGGGTACGGGGTGGACGCCGCCGCCCCGAGCAGCATGAGCGGGGTGTACTACTTCGCCGTCGTCCGCCACTGGCTGAGCGAGATGAAGTAGGTGCCGCACGCCGTGCGGCACCGTGCCGGCCGGTGTGCCTTTCTTCCGTGGCACCGGCGGCCCGCCGGTGATGCCACACCACCGGCGGGCCGCCGGTGCCACGGATCAAGCCTTCCTGATCCGTGCCCAGTACCCCCCATCCGACGGCTGCCCCGGCACGGCGGTGTGTTCCGCCTCCAGCGTCAGCCTCCGCATCCCCTGCATCACCGCCCGCACCACCCCGCCGTTCTCGTCCGGCTCGACGCTGCACGTCGAGTACACCACCACCCCGCCCGGCCTCACCCGGTCGAGCGCCGTGAACAGCAGCCTCGTCTGCAACCGGATCAGGTGCTCGAACTCGGACGGGTGCAGCCGCCACCGCACCTCCGGCCGGCGGCCGAGGACGCCGGTGTTGCTGCACGGCACGTCCACCACGGCGGCGTCGAACGGGCCGGGCGGGGCGTCCGTCCCGTCGGTCAGCACCGCCGGCTCCACGATCGTCACCCCCATCCGCTGACACAGGGCCGTCACTGAATCCAGCCGCTTCGCCACGATGTCGCACGCCACGATGCGGCCGGTGTTCCGCATGAACTCGGCCAGGTGCGTGGTCTTCCCGCCGGGCGCGGCGCACAGGTCCAGGACGCTCCAGCCGGGCTGCGGGGCCAGGGCCGACGCCACCAGCATCGACGAGTGATCTTGCACGGCGAACAGCCCGGCGTCGTACTCCGGCAGTTCCCGGACGCTCACCCCTTCCAGCAGCCGCACCGCCTGCGGGTGGTCCCCCGCCGCGGCGTCGATGCTCTTCGCGGCCAGTTGCAGCAGGTAGTCGGCGCGGTCGATCTTCGTCGTGTTCACCCGCAGCCACAGCGGGGGCGGGGCGTTGAACCAGAACCCGAGGCGGACGCACTCGTCGCGGCCGTGCCGGGCGAGCCAGCGGTCGGCCAACCAGCGGGGCCAACTGAACGCCGCGGCGAGATAAGCCGGGAAGTCGGTGGCCGGGTCCGGGAGCAGCGGGCGGGTGAGGCGGCGGTACGGTGAACCGGCGGTGTCAGCCGCCGGGTTCGGAACACCACCCGCGGGCTGACACCCGCGGTTCACCAAATCCACCGGCACCGCGTCGGCCCCCATCGCGCCCGTGAACTCGTCCGTCACCACCTCCGCGACCTTCCGCAGAATCGCGTTCACGAACTTCTTCACCACCGGCGGGGTGATCTCCACCGTCTCGTGGACGGCGGCGTGCTTCGGCACGTGCGTGAGGAACGCGAGCTGGAACGCCCCCAGCCGCAGCAGGTCGAGGGTGTCCGGGTGCAGGTCGCGGAACGGGCGGGTGAGGAACGGGGCGATCAGGGCATCAAGCGTGCCCCGCCGGCGGAGCACCCCCATGACCAGTTGTACGACGAGCCGGCGGTCCTGCGGCGACAGGTGTGGCGCGGCCGATTCGATCAACTCGGCGGCGAACGCCTCCTTCTGCCGCGAGCGGCGGAGGACATCGGCGGCAACGGCACGGGCGGTCATCGCCGGCCCTGCCAGATGGCCGGATCGCGGCTGGTGTGGAACACGGACGTGACGAGAATGTGACCGGCCTCAACCGCGTAGTAGATGCGGAACGGGAAGACGGGCACGATCGCTCGTCTCACGTCCTTGTAGACCACCGGGAAACGGCGGGGGGACTTCTCGATGAGGGCAAGAACCCCGTTCACCGCGGCGTCGAACCGTGCCCCGAGACCCGTCTGGCGGGCCTCGTACCAGTCGTGAGAGTCATCGAACTCGGCACGGGCTTCGTCCAGCAGGATGAGCGGCAGGCTCATTTCTGCCTCCGCGCGGCGGCGGCGGCCCGCACCTCCTCCCAGGGGGTTCCCCGGGTGGGGTCGGCCCGGTACGCCGCGAGCCGCCGGTCGAGTTCCAATTTCATCTCGCCCGACAGCTCCTCCGTCTCGTGGAAGTCCTCCTCAATGCTCGCCCAGATCGCTTCCGACAGGGCGATCCGCTGGTTGACGGGAAGGGCCAGGATCGGGGCGAGGTCGTAGCTGAGTGCGGCTTCGGGCACGGGTCAGTACCTCCATGAAATAAGTAGCCTAATTATACCTTCTCCGGTCCGAAGCGGTAGCCGTCCTGGATCGGGTACCCGCGGAGGAACTCGTCCGCCGTCATCCGCCTCTTCCCGGCAGGTTGGAGTTCGCGGATACCGAGCAGGACGTCGCTTCCGCACCAAACGTAGATAACCGACGCCGCTCCTTCGATAGGTTTCCCCTCTACAATCGTTCCTGCAATTTGGCGGTCGGGGCCACACGGCAAAAACACGTCGTCGTATGCTCTGCACACGATCACCCGCATTGGCTCTTTCCCCGGCCGGTGGAAGAACGTGTACGCAGTCGGCCACGGTTGCATCGCGCGGACGTGGTTAGCGATCCGCTCGGCCGGCTGCGTCCAGTCGATCAGCCCCTGCTCCTTCGTCAGCTTCGGGGCCTTCGTCACCAGCGCCGGGTCTTGTTTCGTACCGCTCACCGGGCCGGCTTTCATCCGCCGCACCACGTCCAGGCACAGCCGGGCGCCCAGCGGGGCGAGGCGGGTTTCGAGTTCGCCCGTCGTCTCCGTCAGTTGGATGTCCACCGCTTCCTGGGCGAGCATCTCGCCGGCGTCCAGGCCGGGGGTGATGCGGATGATGGTGACGCCGGTGCGGGTCTCGCCGTTCAGGATGGCGTGGGCAATCGGCGACGCCCCGCGGTACTTCGGCAGTAGCGAGGCGTGGACGTTGATCGCCCCGTGCGTCGGGGCGGCGATCACGTCCGGCTTGAGGATTTGCCCGTAGGCGGCGACGACGAGCAGGTCCGGCTGGAACGCCCGCAGTTGCTCCAGGCCGTCCGGCGTGTTGATGCTCGGCGGCTGGATCGTCGGCACGCCGGCGTCCGCGGCGATGGTCGCCATCCCCTTGCCCGTCTGCCGGGTGCTGCCCCGCTTGTTCCCGCCGTCGCGGTCCGGCTGCGTCACCAGCCCGACGACGTTCTCGTTCGCCGCCAGCAGCGCCTCGAACGTCGGCTCGGCGAACGTGCCGGTGCCCATCATCACAATTCGCATGAACCCTCCTGCAAGCAGAAAACAGGATTCACCGCCGAGGGCACATGAGGGCACATGAGAAAGCCAGATTTCACCGCAGAGAACGCAGAGGGCGCGGAGAAAAGAACAGGGTGTGAAGCAGAATCCCGTTCCTTCTAATCTCTCCGATGCCTTTTCTCTGCGTCCTCCGCGCTCTCTGCGGTGAATACTCGTCGGTCTTCCTCTCGTGCCCTCATGTGCCCTCGGCGGTGAACTCTGCCTACCCCTCTCCCCACGCCCACGTCTGCATGTGCTGGATCACCTGGTGGTTGGTCAGGTCGAACTGGAGCGGGGTGACGGTGATGTACCCGTCGGCCAGGGCGGTCACGTCGGTGTCCGGGTGCGGGGTGATGCAGCGGAAGTCCGGGCTGGTCCAGAAGTACGTCCGCCCCCGCGGGTTCACCCGCCGGTCGAACTTCTCCTCGTACACGGAGACGTTCTGCGGCATCACCTTCACCCCCTTCACCGGCCCGCGCTCCAGGGGGGGGATGTTCACGTTGAACAGGCTGCCCTTGGCCGGCTGATGAGACAGTATGGTCTCGATCACCTTGCGGGCGTGGTCGGCGGCGGTCGGCCAGTCCAGCCGGGCGTTCTTGGTGTACTCCAGCGACACGGCGATGGCGGTGTAGTGGTAGAACGCCGCCTCCACCGCCGCCGCCACCGTGCCCGAGTACAGCACGTTGATGCCGGCGTTGCTGCCGGCGTTCAGCCCGCTGACGACCAGGTCCGGCGGCTCGGGCAGCAGTTCCAGCAGGGCCAGCTTCATGCAGTCGGCCGGCCGGCCCTCCACCGCCCACCCGAGGAACGTCTGCCCGTCGTCCTCGTACACCTCCGTCACCAGTAGCGGGTTGAGCAGGGTGACGGAGTGGCCGGCGGCGCTCTGCTCAGTGGCCGGGGCGACCACCACCACCTCGCCCAGCTTCTGCAGCTCCTTGCGGAGCGCCCGGATGCCCGGCGCGTAAATGCCGTCGTCGTTGGAAAGCAAGATCCGCATGAAGCGATCCCGTTCGAGGTGGGCGTCCGGTGTTGTTGTATCGGCGGGCGGAAGAGACCTCACCCCCCGGCCCCCTCTCCGAGCCGGAGAGGGGAGAATCTTCGCCGCGACCTTCGGGAGCGGTGGACGCTGGACCGCTCCCGGAGGTCGCGGCGAAGACCGGAGGCGTTCCTCGTTTGAACACCCCTCTCCACTTTGGAGAGGGGCCGGGGGTGAGGTCTGCGAGCCGGTGCGCCCTTGACTCGCCCGGTCCGGTGGCGTAACAGGTGTACCCGTCGCCCCTCTCCCGCCGCGGCGGAGTCCCGCGTGTCGGTGTTCCTCCAGTTCGACCCGCCCGGGCCGACGGGGTGGTTGTACGCCACCTTCGCCGTGGCCGTGGCCGTGCTGTTCCAGTTCCGCCGCCCGCTCGTCCTCCGCAACTGGGACCTGCTCGCCCTGTTCGCGTTCGCCCCTGGGTTCCTGTTCGTGTTCGCCGCCCAGCAAACGGGCAGCACCGCCGCCCGGCTGACCGGGTACATCTGGCTGCTGGCCGCGGCCGGGTGGTGGCAGGTGCGGTGCTTCCTCGACGCCTGGGTGGTCCGCCGCCCGCGGGTGGCGCCGAACCTGGCCACCCCGGCGCTGTTCTGGCTGACCGGGGCGGTGCTGGTGGGCATGAGCGTGGCGGTGTTCAGTCGGCCGACCGCCGAGCCGGCGGCGAAGCCGGCGGCGCTGAACGGGGTGGAGCAGACGGCGGCGGCGGTGGTCGAGCAGGCGCGGCCGGAGGACGCCCCGCCCGGCGCCGCCCGCCTGTGGGTGTCCCGCGGCATCGCCGTCGCCTGCCAGGCGGCGGTGGTCACCCTGCTCATCCTCATCTGCCGCCGGCACTTCCAGGACGCCACCACCGCCGCCACCGCCGCCGCCCTGTACGTGCTGCTGCCCGTCACCTGGTACCAGTTCGACCAGTGGTACCAGGTGTGGCCGACGGCGTTCGTGCTGGGGGCGATCCTCGGGTACCGCTCCCCGCCGGCGGCCGGGGTGCTGCTCGGGCTGGCCGCCGGCACCACCGCCTTCCCGCTGGTGCTGGTGCCGGCGTGGGTGCAGTTCTACCACGGCCGCGGGTCCGGGCGGTTCGTGGTGTGGTTCGCCGGGACGTTCGCCGGCAGCCTGCTGCTCACCGCCGCCACCCTGACGCTCGGCGGGGAGTACGCCAGCGGGGTGTGGCACACCCTCAGCCCGACCGACTGGCAGCCGTGGGTGAAGCCGACCGCCGACAGCGTGTGGACGGGCGGGCGGTGGTACTACCGCCTGCCGGTGTTCGTCGCCTACACCGGGCTGGTGCTGGGCACGTTCATCTGGCCGAAGGCGCGGAACCTGGGCGAACTGCTGGCGGTGAACGCCGCCGCGCTCATCGGCATCCAGTTCTGGTTCGCCGACCGCGGCGGGGTGTACGTGCTGTGGTTCGCCCCGCTGCTCATCCTCATGGTGCTGCGGCCGACCGCCACCGACCTGGTGCCCCCGCCGGTGAACGGCGTGCACCTGTTCCGCTGGCTGCGGAAGCCGAAGGCGAACGGCCTGCCGTCCCCCGGCGTGGCGGTGTAGTTTCCGCCGAACTAACCACAGAGGCACAGGGACACAGAGAAAACATCAGACAGTCGATCGGAAAATTGTTCCCTGCCTTCTCTGTGTCCCTGTGCCTCTGTGGTTCAAATTCTTGAGATCGCAGATGCCCCGGCTGTCCGTCCTCCTCTCGCTTGTCGTCCTCGTGCTCATCGTCGGCGGGCCGTTCGCCTACCGGGCGGCGAAGCACCGCACGTTCCGCAACTTCCGGGTGGTGGAAGACGGCGTGCTGTACCGCAGCGGGCAGATGACCCCGGCCGGGTT
>JALHQU010000211.1 GCA_022841795.1 Fimbriiglobus sp. | reverse complement strand
GGGGGCCCCATACAACGCGCCGTGTTCGGTTGGGGCCGCCCTCTGTGGCGGCCCGCGACCGCTCACTTCTTCGTCAGTTCGGCCGTCTGCACGCCGCCGATGTCGTACCCCTGCACCTTGTTGCCGCCGGTCTTGTCCTTCGCCGGCTTGGCCGACGTCACCTCGAACCGCAGCTTGCCGTCCCGCAGCTCGTACCGGGCGGTGAGCCAGTTCCCGCCCACCTCGAACTGGCTGTACAGCACCCCGCCGACCAGCCGGGCGTCCAGCACGATGCCGTTTTGTTCGTCGATGCGGAACCGCCCCGGCGCCGTCGTCGGCACCAGCTTGTAGTCCTTCACCACCTGCTTGTCGCCGGTGCCGTAGGTGAGCTTCCACGTCAGGTCGTCCGACCCGCGGATCGGCTCGATTTTCAGCCGGACGGCCACGTCGGTCTTCGTGTCGTTCTGGCTGGTCATCGCCAGCGTGCCGGCCCACTCGCCGTGCCAGTCGGCGGGCAGGGCGGCGGGCTTCGGGTCGGCGGCGAGCAGCAGGCCGAGGACGAGCGGGGTGAACACGGGGCGGCTCCGGGTGTGAGTTCTGTAGGGTGGGTCCGGTCCGGTGAGGACCGTGACCCACGGGTTGCGACGTGGGTCACGTCGGCTGCCGCCGACGGACCCACCCTACCAGAACTGGCGTCAGGTGTGGATGGCGTCGAACAGGGCGAACGCGAGCGGGCCGAACACCAGCACCGGCAGCCAGGCGGCCAGCGGGGCGGGCAGCATGTCCTGGTCGCCCAGGTACTTCGCCCCCTGCAGGCAGGCGTAGAACACCGCCGCCATCAGCAGGCACAGGCCGGCCGAGATGAACACGTGCCGGTTCTGGTCCTTCAGCACCACCCCCAGCCCGAGCACCACCAGGATGAGGCCGACCAGCGGGCGGGTGAGGCGGGTGTGGAACAGCACCGCCACCCCGGACTGCTTGGCCGTCGTCCCCTTGTTCAGCGACCCCCACAGCGCGTCCGTCGCGGCGTACAGGTACCACGAGTGCCGGCGGGTGACGGCGTCGTAGTCCAGCTCGGTGGTGCCTACGAAGTACCGCCCCGGTCCGATGTGGGCGACGTTGTCCGGCAGATTCCCCTTCGGCTCCTCCGGCACGGTGGTGTACAGCTCCCACCCGCCGGTCCGTTCGCGCTTCTTGTTCGGCGTGTCCGGCGGCACGTACACCGCCCGTGCCGCGCTCAAATGCACCGGCTCGCCCGTCCGCTCGGCGGACGACGTGTACTCGAACCGGAACACGGTCAGCAGCGGGCGGTCGGGCGGGTCGTTCGGCCCGGGTGCTTCCCGGCTGGCCGAGTCGCCGACGATGTGGTCCTTGGTGTTCGGGTCGTAGGCGCCCCGCACCTGGGTCGGCTTCCGCCGCTCCGGGTCGTCCCGCGGGACGGACAGTTGGTCGGCCACCGCCGGGATGTACAGCTCGGAGTTGAGCGGCACCAGCAGGGTGGTGACCACCGCCCCGAGCACCACCGGGCGGATCACCCGGCGGGTGGGCACCCCGGCGGACAGTTGCGGCAGCAGCTCGTTGTTCCGCTGCATCCAGGCGACGGTGAACACCGCCGCCGCCAGCGTCACCAGCTCGCCCAGCCGGTCGAAGATGAGGGCGATCTGCACCGCGTAGTACCCGCCGACGTGCGCCAGCACGTCCATCACCCCGCCCTTCTCCTTGGTGAAGTCGTTCAGGTTCATGAACAGATCGACCACCATGTACAGCCCGAGCAGGCACGACAGCACGATCAGGAAGTTCCGCAGGTAGGCGGCGAAGTACATGCGGTCGAGGGTGGTCATCGGTCGCCCTCCGCGGTCGGCTTGGCCGGCTTCCGCGGGCGGCCGTCTGCGTCCCGCTTCCGCACGTTGAACTCGTGGATGCCGGCCTTGACGTACACGTTCGCGTCCGTCGCCTTGAACTCGCCGAACCCGTTCGCCCGCAGTTCCTCCAGCGCCTCCCCGCGGGTGCGGCCCTCGTACTCCATGCGGTACGCGGCCGTCACCAGCCCGGTGCGGTGCAGCCCGGCCTTGCAGTGGATGAGCACCGGGTAGCTCCGCTCGTCGTCGAACACCTTATACACGTCGTCGAGGATGGCCGGGTAGCCGTTCGGCCCGGTGCGGTCGAGCGTGTTGCAGTCGATCTGCCGGTACGTCGCCCCGGCGTCGGCCACCACCTCGCTCTCCTTCCGCCGCGGCCCGCCGAACGCCGTCTTCGGGATGAGCGGGTCGGCCAGGTCCACCTTCCCGGACTGGTCGTCGGCGGACGATTGCAGGTTGAGCACGGTGCGGATGCCGTACTTCTGAATGGCCTCGCGGAACCCGTCGCCGGTCATCTGCCCGGACCGATACACCCGCCCGTCGGTCACCACCCTCAGCCGCTTCGACTGGTCGTACCCCGCCCGCCAGTGGGCCGTCGGCACCCCGACCACGACCGCCACGGTCGCCGCCCCGAGCGCCCACGCTAGTACCGCCCGCACTCGCATCCGCTCTCCGAGTCTGGGTTTGTGACCCGAACCAACCCTTATAGACGCCCCGGCCGGGGTGTCAACGGGTTCCTGTGTCCCGACTCGTCCGGTGAAGCCGTTCCATTCTGGCGGAGTTAAGAGCGAAAACGGCTGAAAAAGTGGAAGAGTGCCAAGAGTGCCACACACTCCACCACACCCCGCCTTTCTTGTCCCGGTTCGGTCAAGCCACCCTTTGTGGAAGGGTATCCAACCGCCTCCGATCGGTAACCCCCGGTTTTCTCGACACAGACTGCTTGACACACCCACCGCTCGCCGAGTATACATAGATATTCGATGCATCTGACTCCTAAGTTCTGAGGGGCATGGACACCGAACTGCTCAAGGGCACCCTGTCGCTGCTCATCCTGTCCCTGCTCAGCCGCAAGGCGATGTACGGGTACGAGATCGCCGCCACCGTCCACCGCGACACCGACGGCGCGTTCCAGTGGCGGGAGGGGTCGCTGTACCCGGCCCTGCACAAGCTGGAGCAGGCGGGGCTGATCGCCGGCGAGTGGGAGGAGAAGGAGACCGGCCGCAAGCGGCGGTACTACCGCCTGACCGCGACGGGGCGGGCGGCGCTGGCCGAGAAGACGGCGGCGTGGGCCGAGCTGTGCCGGGCGGTGAACCGCGTCCTGGAGGTGTCGAATGGACCCGCTTGAACGGTACCTGGATCAGGTGTGCCGCAGCATCGGCGGGCCGCGGCCGCTCCGCGACCACGTCCGCCAGGAACTGCGGGAGCACCTGCACGACGCCGCGGCCCGGCACCGGGCGGCCGGGCTGTCGGAGGAGGCGGCGGTCGCCCAGGCGCTGGCCGAGTTCGGCCGGCCGGAGCAAGTCCGCTCGGAACTGGAAGCCACCCACGGGCACCGGGCGATGGCGGTGGTCATCGACACGGCCCTGCGGTGGAAGGAGAGCACCATGCGCGCGAAGTGGCTGTGGGCGACGGGGGCGCACCTCGGGCTGGCCGTGGTGATCGCCCTGGAGGCGCTGTTCCTCACCTTCCTGGTGATGTTCATCGTCCCCAAGTTCAAGAAGCTGATGGCGGACGGGATCATCGACCCGGCGGTCCTGGACGAGCAGGGGGCGATGTGGATGCCGCACTTCCTGGGCAACCTGGCGGCCGTGACCGGGAACTACACCACGCACCTGGTGCTCGGGGCGGCGGTGCTGTGGGGGCTGTTCGAGTGGCGGGTGAAGAGCGAGAACAAGTCGCTCATGCGGCTGACGGTGATGGGCGGGGCGGCGGTGAAGCTGCTGGCGGTGATCGTGATCGCCACCGGGTCGATGGTGGTGTCGTTCTGCCTGGCGATGCCGGCGATGGGGCCGATGGCCCGGCCGTTCGCCGCCGAGCAGGTGGCGACCATCGACACGTCGGTCGCGGCGGTCGAGCCGGCGGTGGCGAAGCAAGACTGGACGGCGGCCACGGAACAGGCGGACCGGGCGTCGGCCGCGCTGGCCCGGCTGACGGTCGGGCCGGCGCTCGCGTCCCTGACGGGGCGGGAGCCGCCGACGGCGGACGAGTTGCGGACCCAAACGCGATCGGCCCAGGACCACCTGCGGGCGGTGCGGCAGGCGGTCGCGGAGAAGGACGCCGGCCGGGCGACCGCGGCGCTGGCCGAGTTCCGCACGGCGTTCGCCCCGGTGCGGGAGGCGGCCAGCCGGTCTGGAAAGTAGTAGGCACACGCCGTGTGTCAGCATTGCTCGGACGCGATCGTCGGTTTTCAGGCCCGAAGGGCCGGACTCCCTCAGCCCAGGGCAAGCGAGCGGAGCGAGCGACGCCCTGGGTAGACCCGCCCCAACACCCAAGCCCCGAAGGGGCGGGCTACCGGAGGGCGCCCCTTCGGGGCTTGGTCCCCTCGATTCGCAACCCAGGCCTGCGCTCGCCTTCGGCTCGCTCCGACCTGGGCTGAGGGAGTCCGGCCCTTCGGGCCTCCGAACCCGGCCCGCGAGGGCCGCGGGTGTGCATCACCCACCCCCCTCCCTGGCGGTCGGGGTTCGCCGGACGGTCACTTCTTCGGCAACTGCCCGCTCTCGACGCTCGGGCACCAGTGCCGCTCGATGTACTTGACCACCGCCGTCGTCCCCTCGTCGTGCGACACGAACGGGCTCTTGTTCGGGTTGTACATGGCGTCGGTCAGGTCGCGGACGAGCAGGCAGTCGATGTCCCACTTCCGCAACTGCTTGATGGCGAACGTGCGGTTCAGCACGCACATGTTGGTGTGGACGCCGAGCACCAACACCGTCGTCCGCTTGCGGTCGGCCAGGATGCTGAACACCTCCGCCCCGCTGTCGGTCACGTAGTCGGTCTTGTCGTCGATCTTGATGGCCGCGTGCTGGCGGGTCCACGCCTTGTGCGGCTTGGCCGGCTCGGCGTCGTCGCACCCGCCGTCGCTGTCGTCGATCGGCAGCGGCGGGGACGGCAGGTCCTTCTCCTTCGGCGGGCGGACCCGCTCGACGCTCGACGCCCGCACCCGCGCCGCGGTGCCCTTGTAGAAGTCCATGGTGTCGGACGGGCAGTGGATGATGGTCATGCCGGCGGCGCGGCAGGCGTCGATGATCGGCCCGGCTTTCTTCGCCAGCGCGTCGCACCGGGTGGCGGCGGCCTTGCACCAGTGGTCGTCCCACATGTCGCAGATGACGACGGCGCATTTCGCCGGGTCCACGGTTTTCTGGGCGGTGGTCTCGCCCTTCTCCCCGCGGCTACGGGCGGTGAGGGTGATGTCGGCGGCGAACACCGGGGTGACGGCGAGCAGGGCGAGCGGAACGAGGAGGTGGCGGGCCACGGGAACACCTCGGGAGGGTGGGGGATTCGAGAGACTGATTCAGAAGTGGTCCGGCGAAGCCGGACCACGGGCCGCCACAGAGGGCGGCCCCTACAAGAGGCTGGTTTGTAGGGGCCGCCCTCTGTGGCGGCCCGCCGATCGCCACCGGCGATTGGCTATTGATACCGTCTCTGAGAGTACCCGCGGCGGCGGGCCGGTGCTAGACAGTAGAGGACTTCCACACCCCGAGACCGCCCGATGTCGCCCGCCCTACCGCCCGGACCGAAGCTGAACCTGGGGTGCGGGCCGGTGCAACCCGCCGGGTGGGTGAACGTGGACGGCAGCAACCGGGCGAAGCTGGCGACCAAGTTCCCCACCGCCGACCGCCTGCTCACCCGGCTGAAAGTCCTCCCGCCGACCGAGTTCAACCCGACCGTCCGGTTCCTCAACCTGTTCGACCCGCTGCCGTACCCGGACAACTCGGTGGGGTGCGTGTACGCCGGCGAGTTGTGGGAACACTTCGAGTACCCGGACGCGGCCAGGCTGACCACCGAGTGCCGGCGGGTACTCGCCCCCGGCGGGGTGCTGCGGGTGTGCGTGCCGGACGGGGTGCAGTTCTGGCGGACGTACCTGGCGGCGTTCGAGGCGGAGGCGGCCAAACCGAAGGTGGAGCGGGACGCTGGGCGGCTGCGGGACCGGACCGGCATGTTCTTCCGTGACATCTGCACCCGCCCGCCGGGGCGGAAGTTCATGGGCCACTACCACAAGTGGCAGTACGACGAGATCCAGCTGATCGACCTGTTCGAGGGGTGCGGGTTCGCCGACGTCGCCCGCATGACGTTCCACACCAGCCGCATCCCGGACGTGGCCGCCGTCGAGCGGTCCGACTTCCTGATCGTCGAAGGGGTGAAGCCGGCGGGGTAAAGTAGGGGCCCCTACCTCACCCCCTCGGCGAAGGCGGCGGCTTCGGCGTAGGAGATGGTGCCGTCGTGGTTGCGGTCGCAGCCGGCGGCCGCCCGGTTGAACTGGGCGGCGTCGGTCCGCACCTCGGTGTGCGAGTACACGGTCAGCCACTCGTTGCCGATCCCGCGTTCCCGCACCCGCGGGTCCAGCCGCTTCACCGCGTCCCGGAACACGTCCTCCGCGTCCGGGGATTCGAACGCCACGTCCCGCTCCACCTCGCCGGGGCGGACGACCGTCGTTTCCGAGAACATCTGGCAGCCGGCCAGCAGCGGCACCGCCAGGAAGAATGCAATTCGCAGCATGACCGCGAGATAGCGTCGGGTGGAGGTTGTGGGAAGAGGAATGGCCGCAAGAAACGCAAAGAGCCGCAAGAATCAGAACCAGGAAATGCGGGAATCAGAACTGATTTCCTGGCTTTTTTTGCGTCCTTTTGCGTTTCTTGCGGCCATCCCCGGCCGCTACCCGAACAGCGGCTGGATGACGCTGCCGCGGTTCAGCTGCACCGGCCGGTCTTGGCGGTCGCGGAGTTCGGTCGTGTGGTCGATACCCAGGGCGTGGTACACCGTCGCCCCCAGGTCGTCCGGCGAGTACGGCACGGTGGACGGGTACGCGGCGGTGGCGTCCGACTTGCCCACCACCTGCCCGCCCCGCACCCCGCCGCCGAAGAACGCCCCGCTGTAGCACGCCGCCCAGTGGTCCCGCCCGGCGTTGGAGCGGTCCACCTTCGGGGTGCGGCCGAACTCGCCGGTCACCACCACCATCACGTCGTCGATCAGTCCGGTCTCGGTCAGGTCGTCGAGCAGGGCGGACACGCCGCGGTCGAGCGGCGGGAGCAGCACGTTCTTCAGCCGCTTGAAGTTGTCGCTGTGGCTGTCCCAGTTCTGCACCCGGCCCATGTTCGCCTGGATCATCGGCACCCCGGCCTCGGCCAGCCGGCGGGCGAGCAGCAGCGACTGGCCGAACGGGTGCCGGCCGTAGCGGTCGCGGGTGCGGGCCGGTTCGCGGTTCAAATCGAACGCCCTCGCCACCGCCCCGCTGGTGAGCACCGCCGCCGCCTGCTTCTGCTGGTCGGTCAGCTTCCGCCCCTCGGCCGACTGCTCCAGCGCGGGCTGCTGCCGGTTCACCTCGGCCAGCAGGGCCAGCCGGTCGTTCAGGTGGGTCACGTCCAGGCCGGGCGGCAGGCTGACGTTGTCCACCCGGAAGTCGGCGGCGTTCGGGTTCTTGTCGATCTGCCACGGGTCGAACTTCGGGCCGAGGAACCCGGCGTGCTGGCCGGGCCACACCAGCGGGCCTTCGGCCAGGAAGGTGGGCAGCGTCACCCCGGCGGGCACGCCGGCCGCCGGCGGCCGCAGGTAGCCCACCCCGGCCCCGTAGCACGGCCAGTCGTCCCGCGACAGCGGCTTATCGAACCGCACGCCGGGTTGCAGCGCGCCGGTGATGATGTGGTGGGTGGCGGCGGTGTGGTTGTTGTCCTTGTGCGCGAAGGTGCGGACCACCGCCAGCTTGTCGGCGCGGGCGGCCAGCAGCGGCAGGTACTCGCCGAACTTCACCCCCGGCACGGCGGTGTCGATCGCCCCGAACTCGCCGCGGATTTCGGCCGGCGCGTCCGGCTTCGGGTCGAACGTGTCGATGTGGCTCGGGGCGCCGGTCTGGAACACCAGGATGACCGCCTTCGGCTTCGCTCGCCGCTCCGCCGCAACCGACCGGGTGAACGCCGCCAGCCCGAGGCCGAGCAGCCCGGAGTACCCGACCTGGAGGAACTCACGGCGACGCAATCCGATCGGCGGCATGGGCGAACCTGGGGTGGGATGAGCGCGACCCGGCGGGACCGCAATTAGACCACATTCCCCGCCCGCCGCCAACCGGAAAACCGGGCGTCACGGCCAGTGGTGTGGAGCGCCCATTAGCACCTCGATCGGTTTCACGCACTCCTCGCACCCGACGTGCCCTTTGAAGATGGTGGACCGGCCGTTCTGGTACTGGGTGAAAATGTGGTGGGCGAGCTGCATCAGGATCCACACGTTCAGCCAGGTCGGAGTCCAGGCCAGGGCGGGCACCCCGTCCGGGTGGGTCGGGTCGAGGGCGGCGTAGGTGTACTCCCACTGGATGGGCCACTTCTTGTGCCCCACCTTGGTGGTCGGCGAGCCGGACGAGACGATCTGAAACTCGTCCCCCGCGCTGTGGACGTTGTCATCCCCGTTCATCAGGCAGCCCGTCGCCGAGTTCCCGCTGCCGATGACCCCGACGGTCGGGTCCGACAGGTCGGTCGGCGTGTGAACCGTGCCGTTCTCATCGCCGGCGAGGGTGTCCTCGATCACCCCGGCGTTCTCCCGGAATCGGAGGGTGCGGAACGACACGGTTTTCGGGGCGAAGTAGATCCGGCCGGTGAACCCGGCCGACGGCACGTCCGTGCCGGCATCGATCAGGTGGTGCAGCTGGCTGCCCGGCACCCGCGTCATGTGCGCCTGCGGCTTGTGTACGCGGTACTTCTGCTCCGGCCCGCGGCCGGCGGACGGGCCGCCGACCACGGACAGTTGCAGGGTCACCTCCCGGCTCGGCTGGATCTGCTGGCCGACGCCGTGCGTCTGGTACGGGGCGATGTAGTCGGCCTTGCCGTCGTTCGCCGGCGGGCCGGTGTGGGTGGTGGCGTTCTGGAGCAGGCCGGTGGTGTCCCGTGCCGCCACCCCCCCCACCCCGGCCGGCCGCCACAGCAGCCCGCCCGCCTCGGCCGCGGTGACGCCGACCGGGGTGGTGGTGAACTCCAACTCGACCCGCTCGTCCACCCCCAGGTCGGTCTGGCTGCGGCCGGCGAAGGGGTCCCGCGGGCGGGACACCACGTTCAGCGTGTACACCACCAGGTTGACCGTCACCGTCTGCCCGCCGAAGGTGAGGGTGAGCGTCCACGGCGACCCCTTGGCGGCCGAGTTGGTGGTGAAGGTGTGCCGCTTGGTGGCCCCGCCCGCCGCCCCCCCCGGCAGGGTGCCCGCCCACTGGGCGGAGGTGTACTGGATTTGCGTCCGCAGGGCCGGGCTGCCGCCGGTCGAGTCCGCCTTGAACTCCACCTCGCTGCCCTTGAGGATGAACAGGGTGCTGGTGTCGGCCACGTCCGCCCAGGCCATCTGGCCCTTCCCGCGGCACTTCAGTTCGAGCACCGCACCGCCCGGCAGCGCCCCCGCGGCGAGCGTCTGGGCGACCGCCTTTGGCGGCACGACCGCCGTCCTCAGCCCGCCCTTCATGTCCCGGGCCGTACAGTTGGTACACTTCACCGTCGGGAAGAACACGGTGGCGCCGCAGCCGCCGATGCACAGTGCCATGACTCACTCCGGATCGGGGTCGGGCGAGTGCCGCGGATCATACCCCGCCCGGCCGGGCGACACAAGCGTCGGGCACACGCGGCGGGTGCCGTCCGGCCGGCGGCACCTACACTACACCCCCATGCTGACCGGCGAGATCCAGATCCGGGTGCGGTACGCCGAGACCGACCGCATGGGCCTGCTGCACCACGCCAACTACCTGGTGTACTTCGAGCAGGCCCGCACCGAACTGCTCCGCCAGGCCGGGCACACGTACCGCGACCTGGAGGACCAGGGGTTCTACCTGGTGGTGGCGAAGGCCGAGGTGCGGTACAAGCGGCCGGCCCACTACGACGACGTGCTGACCGTCCGCACCGCCGTCACCCGCACCAGCCCGGTGCGGCTGGAGCACCAGTACACGGTGATCGGGCCGGACGGCGGGGTGTGCGCCGAGGCCACCACCACCCTGGCGTGCGTGAACGCCGAGGGCAAGGTGCAAGCCCTGCCGGAGTGGCTTTCGGAAGCCAAGTGACAAGTAGAAAGGGACAAGGAACAAAGCAAAAAAGCAAGTGAGGACGGCGGACAGCGTTGCGTGGTTTCTTCTTCTCTGTCCCTTGCTGCTTGTTCCTTGTTCCTTGTTCCTTCCCCGAAGGGGTTCCCGTGCGCCGCCTGTGGATCGACACCCTGTTGCCGCTGCTGTTCTGCGCCGCCCCGGCGGCGGTCGGCGGGCTGGTGTTCGCCGCCATCCCGCCGTCCGCCCGCGCCGAGTACCTGACCCGCCTCCGCGACTCGCCGGTGGACTGGATCATCCTCGGCCTGGGCGGGGTGCTGTTCGTCGCCCAGACGTGGATCGCCCGCAAGGCGCTGCGGTGGAAGGAGAACGGGTTCGACGAGACCGCCGACCCGTGGCTGAACCACCTCGCTCAAGCAGCCGAGTGGTTCCCGCTGCTCGGGCTGATCGGCACCGTGGCCGCCATCCTCCAGACGTTCGGCACGTTCACCGGCAGCAAGCCGTCCGCCGAGGAGATCATCTCGAAGTACGGCCCGGCCATCACCGCCACCGGCAGCGGGCTGTTCATGGCGTTCCTGAACATCCTGCCGAGCTGGGTGGTGGTCGCCGGTCGGAACCTGATCCGCAGCCTGGCCGGCGTCGCCCCGCCACCCGTGGTGCCGCTGACGCAGGCCGCCAGCCCGACCGCCAGCATCGGCCCGCCGCCCGGGGGCCGCGCGTGATCCAGCCCCCCCGCCGGTCCGTCACCCGGTTCTTCATCCCGCTCATCGACGTGCTCATCCTGCTGTTCTGCATGTTCCTGCTGCTGCCGTTCGTCAGCCGCCCGGAGGACTCGCCGCCCGGCCCCGAATCCCCGCCCGACCCGGCCACCCTGGCGAGGAAGCTGAAGGAGGCGGAGGACCAGTTGAAGATCCGGGACGAGGAGGTGCGGCGGCTGATGCAGGAGCGGGCGACGGCGGCCGAGCGGACCACCGTGCGGGTGCTGGAGATCGACCCGGACACCGGCGAACTGTCCCACTTCAGCACCGACGGCCCGCGACCGGAGCGGGTGCGGGTGGCGACGGCGGACGACGCGGCGGCCCTCATCCGCCGCACGCAACAGGTGGAGCGGGACGGGAAGAAGGCGTACTTCCTCATCCTGTACCCGCGGAAGCGGTCGGCGTACCCCACCCAGCCGCAGGTGAACGCCTACGCGGAGTGGTTCAAGGGCGTGCCGCACCAGTTCGACAACCCGTTCGCGGCGCGGTAGCGGCGAGCCGGGGTGTTGGCGAGCCGGGAGCGTGAGCGACCGGAGGTTTTGTTTCCTCCGGTCGCTCAC
>JALHQU010000210.1 GCA_022841795.1 Fimbriiglobus sp. | reverse complement strand
CGGCCTGGTCCGTAGGGGCCGCCCTCTGTGGCGGCCCGCTGGTCTGGCAGCGCCAGACCAGCAGTTCGACCGAGTAACCTGGCGGCGCTACCAGTACTTCGGCTCGAAATAGATGCTGGCGCCTCCCAGTGCCGTCCCGCCGCGGACGGCTTCAGTGTCGAGCTGGCGGGCGACCGCGTCGGTGATGCCCGTCTTGCGGGTGGGCGACGACACCCGGACGATCGGGCTGCCGGGAAGGGCGACCGCGGCTTCGATCGCGGTTCGCACCGCCGGGATGTAGTTCCCGCCGCCGGTCAGGATCAGCTCCTGCATGTTCGCCGGCTGGAGGTCGCCGCAGAACTCGCTCACCCGGCTTGCCACAGATCGGCCGAACTCGCCCAGGGCGGACTTGATGGCCGGCTGCTCCGCCTTCGTGCCGACCACCACTTCGATCGTCTTGAACGGCTTGCCGTCGGTGTACACCTGCGGGCGGAAGTCCTCCCAGTCGCGGGCCGTGGCCTGCGTCTGCATGTACGTCCGCTGACCACCGGGGAGAACCGCCAGAATTTGCTCATCCAGGTTCCGCACCCCGAGGGCGACGGACTGCTGGCGGATGCGGATGCCGGCCGCGGGGTAATCGACCAGCTCGTGCGTCGGCAGTTCGACCACCGCCACGTCGGTGGTGAACGCGCCCACGTCCACGATCAGGGCGCGGTACAGCGGGTAGAACTTGCCGTCCTTCATGGCCGTGAGGATCGGCCCGCGGCCGAACATCTTCGCCAGGTCGATGCGGGTGACGCTCGGGTGGTTCTTGCTCGCCTTCGTCGTCCGCAGGGAGTTGCACCCGCCGGTGAGCACGCCGATGGCGTTCGCCAGCGGCTCCGAGATGACCGCGGACGGCTGGCGGAGCGGCCAGCCGGCGGCGGCGAGGGCGCGGGTGAGCAGTTGCACGCCGGGGTGGTTCGGCAGTTCCGCCTCCGGGGCGAACGCCGGCACGGCCAGCACCACCGGGATGTCGTGGGCGTTCGGCAGCGGCGGATCCAACCGCTCGGCCGCCTTGAGCGTGAACTCGCGGAGGAAGCGGAAGAACTTGTCCGCCAGCACCTTCGCCCGCCGCACCCGCAGGCTCTCCGGCGACACCGGCCCGGCCCCGACCAGCCCCCGCGAGTACTCGACCAGATACTGGAGGCTTTTCACCTGCCCCAGCGACACCTGATACCGGCCGGCGAGGGCGGCGAAGTCGGCCGACTGGAGCATCGCCTCCAGGCCGGCCGGCTGGTCCTGCCCGGCCTCGAACGCCCACCCCTTCCAGTTGGTGAACAGCTGGTAGCGGTTGTCCGTCCGGTAGCCGAGCGCGTCGTACCCGAACTCGTAATGCTGGCCGATGTCCCGCTGCTCCGCCATCACCGCCGACGGCAGGCAGAACTCCACCCCGCCGCCCTGCTGGCCGGGCAGGTTGAGGAGTGCCGAGTCCCGCGACGGGATCGCCCGCAGGCCCACCTTTGTGAACCCGCTGCCGAAGTCGATGCAGAACACGCGGTCGTCCATCATCCGCCCCCGGGCGTGACCCGTGCTTTCGCCACCACGTACCTCGCGTCCCCGTCTTCCGTCAGCTCCCAGCCCGGGCGGGTGATCGTCACCGGGCTGCCGCGGGAGATGTTCCCGTCGGACTCGTGAACGGACGGGTCGAACGACACCGCCTCGCCCTCTTCCCCGATCTGCGACACCGCCGACAGATTTCCTAGCACCACTTCCAGCAGGTGTTGCCCCTCTTTCTTGCCGAGCCGGATCGCGTCCACCCACGCGGACACCAGCCGCCGGGCCTCCTGGCGGACGAACTCCTTGGCATCCTTCGGCGCCGGGGTCGGGCCGGGCCGCTCGGCCGGACGCGGCGCAGGGGTGGTCGGGGAAACCGGATCTTCCTTGCCACCCAGCGCCGCTAACTCGCGTTTCAGTTCGGCGATGCGGTTCTGTTGCCGGGTGTCCAGCGACCGCTTGTACCGCTCCATCGCCTCGACCGCCTGTCGCTCTCGCTCCCGCCGGTCGGCCTCCCGCTTCGCCCGCTCGCCGGCCTCGGCCTGCTGTTTCGCCGTCCACTCGGCCACCAGCGGCTCCAGCTCCACCACCGCCGCCGGCACCCGGCCGATGACTTCGTTCGCCAAATCGAGGGCGGCGTCTGCGGGCAACCCGCGGCCGACCCGCGCCGCCGCCGGCCCGACGGCGTGTTCGTCCAGCGCGTCCAGCACCCGTAGCAGGCCGGCCGGGGTGAGACGGGCGAGTTCGTCCTTGCCCTGCTTCCCCGCCGACGCCAGCAGCGGCGGGGTGCCGCTCAGACACTGCTCGATCGCCGCTTTCACCGCCGCCGACGACCCGTTCGGGAACAGGCCGTCCTCGGCTCCCTTCGCCGATTTCAGCTTCATCGCGTCGGCGGTAGCGGCTCGTGCCAGCGCGTCCCGGATGACCTGCTCCGCCGACTGAGCCGGCGCTTTCGTTCCTTTAGCCATGGTTCGTTCCGTCCTGAGTCTCGAAGTTCGACAGGGAGTAGAGTACCGGGGGAGTGCCGGTCGTGTCTGTGTTAGCCCGACGCGCCAGCGAGGGGTGCGTGCTGACCCTCGCTGGCGCGTCGGGCTAACAAAACCCACGCAAACTACAGCACGCCCTTCGTGCTGGGCACGCCGGTGCCGCGGGGGTCCATCTCCGTCGCGGTCCGCAGTGCTCGGGCGGTGGCCTTGAAGATCGTCTCGACGATGTGGTGCGTGTTCTTGCCGTGGTGCAGGACGACGTGCAGCGTCAGCTTGGCGGCGGACGACACCGCCCGCCAGAACTCCTCGGCCAGCTGCGACGAGAAGTTCCCGAGCAACTCCGTCGGTACGTCCGCCTTCCACACCAGGAACGGCCGGCCGCTCAGGTCCACCGCGGCGGTGACGAGCGCCTCGTCCATCGGCACGGTGGCGTCCCCGTACCGGCGGATGCCGGCCTTGTCGCCGACCGCCTGGGCGAGCGCCTGGCCGAGGCAGATGCCCACGTCCTCCACCGTGTGGTGGGCGTCGATGTGTAGGTCGCCCTTGCATGTCACTGTCAGGTCAAACAGCCCGTGTTTGGCGATGTGCGTCAGCATGTGGTCGAAGAACCCGACCCCGGTGGACACCTCCGCCCGGCCGCTGCCGTCGAGGGTCAGGGTGAGGGCGATGTCGGTCTCGGCGGTGGTGCGGCGGACGGTGGCGGTGCGGGGGGTCATGGGGTCAGGATACGGGGTGCGGGGCGGTTGCGCGAGGGTCCGGTTGTGCGGTTGACGGTGAGTGCGGGTGCGGCGGTGGCGCGTGGTCTTCGTGGCGCGGCCGAACTAGGATAACGATAGACCGCACAATCCCGCCGGGAGTCGCCCCGCCAGGCATGAGTACCGCCGCCATCAACCCCAAAGGCCCGCGGGTGTACCCCGCCGGCCAGTCCCCGCGTGCGTGGGCCGACACCTACCTCGCCAGCACCGTCGGCCAGAAGATCCTGGTCGGCACCACCGGCCTGCTCCTGGTCGGGTTCCTGATCGGGCACATGGTCGGCAACCTGAAGATGTTCTCCAGCCCGGAGAGCATCAACAAGTACGCCTACTTCCTGAAGCACGACCTCGGGGCGCTCATCTGGGTGGCTCGCGGTGGGCTGCTGGCGCTGTTCGTCACGCACCTGGTCCTCGCCCTGCGGCTGCGGCTGGCCGCCCGCGCCGCCCGGCCGGTGCCGTACCGGGTGATGAAGACTGCCCAGGCGACGCTGCAAGCCAAGACCATGCTGTGGACGGGCGTGGTCATCCTGGCGTTCACCGTGTACCACCTGCTGCACTTCACCCTCGGGCTGGTCCACCCGGCGTCGGCCGCGGCGCCGGACGACTACCTGACGCAGCGGGTGAATTTGCAGCAGGCCGAGCGGAACCTGTCGCCGGGGTCGGCGGTGAACTACCTCGACCTGAAAGACGACGCCGGCCGGCACGACGTGTACGCGATGGTGGTGGCCGGGTTCCGCACGCCGTACATCAGTGCGATTTACCTGGTGTGCCAGGTGCTGCTGCTCGTCCACCTGAGCCACGGCATCCAGAGTTCGCTGCAAACGCTCGGGCTGGTGGGCAAGCGGTTCACCCCGGCGGCGGTGGCGCTCGGGTGGGCGGTGGCCGGAACGATCTTCGTCGGCAACGTGGCGATCGTGGCGGCGGTGTGGGCGGGGTATGTGAAGTGAAGCACCCAAGCCGCGGGATAGCCATCCCGCGGCTTTGAAATAGGCCTCCCATGAAACTCGACGCGCGCGTTCCGTCCGGCCCGCTCCCGCAGAAGTGGGAGAACTTCAAGAAAGACCAGAAGCTGGTGAACCCGGCGAACAAGCGGAAGTTCCGCGTGCTCGTCGTCGGCACCGGGCTGGCCGGCGGGGCGGCCGCCGCCACGCTCGCCGAACTCGGGTACGAGGTGCTGGCGTTCTGCTTCCAGGACAGCCCGCGGCGGGCGCACAGCATCGCCGCCCAGGGGGGCATCAACGCCGCCAAGAACTACCAGAACGACGGCGACAGCGTGTGGCGGCTGTTCTACGACACGATCAAGGGGGGCGACTTCCGCGCCCGCGAGAGCAACGTCCACCGGCTGGCCGAGGTGTCGGTGAACATCATCGACCAGTGCGTGGCTCAGGGGGTGCCGTTCGCCCGCGAGTACGGCGGGCTGTTGGAGAATCGCAGCTTCGGCGGGGCGCAGGTGAGCCGCACGTTCTACTGCCGCGGGCAGACCGGCCAGCAACTGTTGCTCGGGGCGTATCAGGCGCTCAGCCGCCAGATCCACGCCGGGCAGGTGAAGATGTTCCCCCGCACCGAGATGCTGGATTTGGTGGTGATCGACGGCCGCGCCCGCGGGATCGTCGTCCGCCACCTGGAATCCGGCAAGGTCGAGTCGTTCGCCGGGGACGCGGTGCTGCTCGCCACCGGCGGGTACTCGAACCTGTACTACCTGAGCACCAACGCCCAGGGGTGCAACGTCACGGCGACGTACCGGGCGTACAAGCGGGGGGCGGCGTTCGCCAACCCGTGCTACACGCAAATTCACCCGACGTGCATCCCTGTGAGCGGCGACCACCAGTCGAAGCTGACGCTGATGAGCGAGAGCCTGCGGAACGACGGCCGGGTGTGGGTGCCGAAGGACCCGACGGACGTGGGCAAGCACCCGAACGACATCCCGGACGCCAACCGCGACTACATCCTGGAGCGGCTGTACCCGAGCTACGGCAACCTGGCCCCCCGCGACGTGAGCAGCCGGGCGGCGAAGCGGGTGTGCGACGAACACCGCGGGGTCGGGCCGGGCGGCCGCGGCGTGTACCTGGACTTCGCCGACGCCATCCGGCGGCAGGGCGAGCCGAAGATCCGGGCGAAGTACGGCAACCTGTTCGACATGTACCAGCGGATCACCGCCGAGAACGCGTACCAGCGGCCGATGCGGATCTACCCGGCCCTGCACTACACCATGGGCGGGCTGTGGGTGGACTACCACCTGATGAGCAACATCGACGGCCTGTTCGTGCTCGGCGAGGCCAACTTCTCTGACCACGGGGCGAACCGGCTGGGCGCGTCCGCCCTCATGCAGGGGCTGGCCGACGGGTACTTCGTCATCCCGTACACCCTGGGCAACTACTTCGCCAGCACCAAGCAGGACCGCCGCTCCGCCGACGCCTCGGAGTTCAAGGCGGTGGAGGCCGAGGTGACGGGCCAGGTGAAGCGTCTGTTGAGTGTGAACGGGAAGAGGCCGGCATCCGAGTTCCACCGCGAACTCGGCAAGGTGATCTGGGACAACGTGGGCATGAGCCGCACGAAGCAGAGCTGCGAGGCGGCGGTGTCCAAAATCCGCGGCCTGCGGGAGGAGTTCTGGCAGACGGTGAGCGTACCCGGTACCGCCGACAACCTGAACGTCGCCCTGGAGCGGGCCGGGCGGGTGGCCGACTTCCTGGAGTTCGGCGAGCTGCTGGCCACCGACGCGCTGCTGCGGAACGAGAGCTGCGGCGGGCACTTCCGCGAGGAGTACCAGTACCCGGACGGGGAGGCGAAGCGGGACGACGAGCACTACACCCACGCCGCCGCGTTCGAGTACCAGGGCGACGACAAGCCGCCGACCCGCCATCAAGAGCCGCTGAACTACGAGACGGTGAAGCCGGCGGTGCGAAGCTACAAGTAACACAGTAGTTCCAAGTTCCAGGTTCCAAGTTGGAATCCGGGTGAACTTGGAACCTGGAACTTGGAACCTGGAACTGCCCATGAAGTTCACCCTGCACATCTGGCGGCAAGCGAACCGCACCGCCCCCGGGCGGATGGAAACCCACGCCATCGACGGCATCACCGGGGACATGTCGTTCCTGGAGATGATCGACCTGCTGAACGAGAAGCTGCTGCGGGAGGGGAAGGAGGCGATCGCCTTCGACCACGACTGCCGCGAGGGCATCTGCGGGTCGTGCAGCATGATGATCGACGGGCAGGCGCACGGCCCGGAACGCGGGGCGGCCACCTGCCAGTTGCACATGCGGAGCTTCGCCGACGGGGCGGACATCATCGTCGAGCCGTGGCGGGTGGGGGCGTTCCCGGTCATCCGCGACCTGTCGGTGGACCGCGGGGCGTTCGACCGCATCATCCAGAGCGGCGGGTACGTGAGCGTGAACACCGGCGGCACGCCGGACGGGAACGCCCTGCCGGTGCCCAAGCCGCACCAGGAGCGGGCGATGGACGCGGCCGAGTGCATCGGCTGCGGGGCGTGCGCGGCGGCGTGCCCGAACGCCTCGGCCATGCTGTTCGTGAGCGCCAAGGTGGGCCACCTGGGGGCGCTGCCGCAGGGCCAGGCGGAGCGGAGCGAGCGGGCGAAGAACATGGTCGCCGCCCACGACCGTGAGGGGTTCGGGCACTGCACGTTCTACGGCGAGTGCGAGGCCGCCTGCCCGAAGAGCATCAGCACCGAGTACATCACGCAACTGAATAGCGACTACCTGGCTTCCGCTGCGAAAGCGGTGGTGAAGGGGTGACGGCGACATCGTGCGCCAGTTAGTTCAATCTGCCTCACCGCCAAGCCAGAAAAAGCCGTTGTCATCGCTGGCTTTGGCTGTACCGAACCGCCGTTCGAGCAATTGGATCACTTCGGGTTGGTCTCTTTGCGATGGGAACACGCGGAGCGAGCGGAGGGCGGTGAGGGATGCCGACGAGACGATAGCGCGCACCCCTTCCACTCCGATCTCGACATGACCGCTCAGGTCGAGGTGACGGAGCGTGCGGCCGCCCGGCCAATCCGCCAAGCGGTGGGCCGACCTGGGAGTCAAGGCGCTCCCGAACAGTCGGAGCCGTTCCAATCGAGGCCAACCTCCGCCGGCGGTCAACTCACGGATGAAGTCATCCCCGCCTTTGAAATAACTCAAATCGAGGGAGGCAAGCCGGACGAATGCTCCGGAGGTGTCGGCCAGTACTCGCGCTCCTGCCGCTCCGATGTCGCACCCGGACACATTCAGTTCCACGAGCTGTGCGGGAAGTGACGAACATGTCACAGCCGTCAGTCCCGCCTCAGTCCATGATCCACTGGCTGTCAGGGTGTGAAGGTGGGGGTAGCACCCGTCCGCCAACGCTCCAGTGTCTTCTTCGCTCAAGCGACAATAGTCCAAACGCAAGGCGGTGATGTTCGATTTCCGCCCGCCGCTGGCCAGCCACCCCACGGGGCATGCGGTCCAGTGAAGATGTAGTTCAGAGATTCGTAAGCCCAGATCGCTTTGACACCAGTCGCGCAGGTCGCCGGCCTGAATCGACCTGACCTCAAACCGCCAGAGCGGCGCGAGTGCCATCACCGGGGCGTAGGTGGAGAGCAGCCTGTGGCCAGAAAGATGGAGCAGAGGGGGCGTGACAAATCCGCGGGCGAACGGCTTGTCCGCAAGAGGTGGTGGCAACCCGCGTTTGAAATCACGGCGGTATCGCTGCCATAGGTCACGCTCGCGCCGTTCCAGCTTCCCTCGGCGTTCGGCCGTCAATTCGTTCTTCGCCAGCTCGCACTGCACACGGATGAACTCGGCGCGGGCGGCCTTCCTCGGGTCGCCGGTCTCGTCCAGCCAGTCGGCGTACACCAGCCGGGGGAGGTCGTCGTGCGGGGCGGCCCAAACGGCGGCGAGTAGAGCATCTTCCGTGGTCATGACATGGCTGCTTGACCGCAAAGCCGCAAGCGGCTTATGCCCGTGCGGCGGCGGTAGCTTTCATCATCTTCTGGCCGTTCGGCCGGGTCATCTCCACCAGCACCAGCGTCTGGTCGTCGCCGGGGCGGTCGGTGCCGGTGAACTGCTCCAGTTCGTCCACCAGATCGGACACCGAACACGCCGTGCAGGTGGTCGGCCGGCTGAGGATGTCGTCCATGCGGGCCAGGCCGAACGGCTCCCCGCCCGGCCCGGCGGCGTCGGTGATGCCGTCGGTGAACAGGGCCACCCGGTCGCCCGGCCGCAGGCTCACCACCTGCTCCGGGTACGGGCCGTGGCAGCGGTGCGTCACGCCCAGCGGCAGCCGGCGGGTCTGGTCGAGCGGGGCGAACCGCTCGGAGCCGTTCACCCGCCCCCGCGGGGCGGCGTGCCCGGCGTTGGCGAACGTGAGCGTCCCCCGCTTCGGGTCGAACACGGCGTACACGGCGGTGATGAACGTGCCGGTGGCGGCGGTGTACCGCTTCGCCAGTTGCACGTTCAGGTCGGCGAGGAACTGGCCGGGGTGCAGCGGCGGCTCCGGGCGGGCGTGGGCCAGGGTGTGGGTGATGGCCATCAGCACCGCCGCCGGCGTGCCGTGCCCGCTCACGTCCGCCACCATCACCCCCAGCTTGTCGTCCGGCAGGTTGAAGAAGTCGTAGTAGTCCCCGCCGGCGCGGAGGGCGGTGCGGTAGTGCACGGCCACGTCCAGCCCGGGCACGCTCGGCTCGCCGTCCGGCAGCAGGCTCTGCTGGATGTCGCCGATGGCCCGCAGCTCGTAGTCCGCCGCCTCGTAGGCCGCCTTCAGCCGGTCGGACAGTTCGAGCGTGCGGGTGGCCCGGCCGAGCAGGTTGGTCAGCCACACCAGTTCGGGGATCTGCTCGCGGGGGAACGCCGCCGGCTGCTCGCGGGTGAGCACCACCAGCGTGACCGGCTTGCCGTCGTCGTACACCGGGATGGCGAGCAGCGACCGCTGGCCTTGCAGGAATTCGGCCGCCGGGTCGGACGCCGCCACCTGCACGTCGTCGATCACCCGCGGCTGGTCGTCGTCCATCAGCTCGGCGAACAGCCCGCCGGCGAACACCGGCAGCTTGCCCGCCTCGCGGTATGGGTCGGCCGGGTTCTGCCACAGGTTGAACCGGGTGACGCGGAACAGCGGGGCGGCCAGCCCGCGGCGGGACAGGGTGATCTGCCGGGCCGTCGGGTACAACTGGTTCATCCGCTTGGCGAACACCGCCGACAGCTCGGCCGGGTCCGAGTACCGGGACAACTCCCGCATGAGTTCGACGGCCACGGCCAGCCGGGCGCGGGAGTTGCGGGCGGACGGGTCGAAGAAGTCGGTCGGGGTGTTCGGCATGGCCGCCCGCCTCCGCGGAGCGATGCGTAAAGTGGACCGCCGTCCTGGGCTTCCGAACACTAGATACCGGGCGGGGGTACGACGCAAGCAGGAAACCGAAAATCCGCAGCTTGCCGGACCGGAACGTCCGACACAATTGCGCCGGGTTGCGTGGGCGGCGCAGGCGGAATCACCGGAAGGGCCGGGCGGCGGGTGTGGTAAGCTGGTGGTGATGTATTTGTTAGCCAGCGAGGGTGAACCACCCGACCCTCGCTGGCGCGTCGGGCTAACAAGAGAACCGGAGCCGGGGCATGGCGAAGCGGGCCATCCTGACACTCTTCCTCGCCGTCCTGCTGGGCGTGCTGGCGGTCCTCGTCATCCAGCAGTCGGAGAAGATCCGTGGGGCGGCGTTCCGGCCGCGGTGGATTCCGTTGCCCGGTACGGCCAACCCGGTCGTCCACGCCTGCACCACCGAACCGCGGGCGTACCTGATCGAGGCGAACGGCCGCGGGGTGCTGATCGACTGCCCGGACGACCTGCCCGACCCGCCCGTGCCGGTCGATCTGGTGCTACTCACGCATCATCACCGGGACTCGGTCGGCGGGGTGCAGAAGTTCCTGGACGCGAAGGTGCCGGTGCGGGCGAACGCCAAGTCGGCCGACTGGCTGACCACCACAAACATCACCAAGTTCTGGAAGGAGTCGATCCCGCTTCGCGGGTCAAACACCGCCTACTTCGTTCACCCGACCGGGTTCGACGGCCTCGACTGCACCCTGGCCGACGGCCAGACGATCGACTGGCAGGGGCTGAAGATCGAGGTGATCGGCACGCCCGGCCATAGCCCGGACCACCTGGCGTTCGCGGTGAACGGGGTGGCGTTCGTCGGCGACGCGGTCACGTCGCACGGCAAGCTGTGGACGCCGTTCACCACCGACTGGGACCACTGGCAGGACGCCGGGCTGAAAGCCGCAGCCGAGTCGGTGCGGAAGCTGGGTGGCCGCAAGTTCACCGCGGTGTACCCGGCCCGCACCCCGTTCGACAACGGCACGTGGGGCACCTGGGCGGACCCCGAACAGACGGCGAAGGCGATTGACGAGGCGGCGTTCCTCAAGAGCTTCGAGCGGTTCACCACCCGGCTCGGCAACCCGCCGAAGTACGACTTCCTGGTGCCGAAGAACCAGGTGGGCAGCAACGGCAGCCAGCCGTGGGCGAAGGTGTCGGACTCGCTGTGGATCACCGGCAACACGTATGTGCTGAAGTCGAAGGCCGGCGGGGTGATGGTGCTCGACCCGTGGGCGCAGCGGAGCGTGGACCAGATCGCCAAGCTGCGGGAGGCGGAGAAACTCGGGCCGGTCGAGCTGGTGATGTTCAGCCACGCCCACTACGACCACTTCGACGGGGTGTACACGCTGCCGGAAAAGGGCAAGTACCCGATCTGGGCGCTCGACCAGGTCGCCGATCCGCTGAAGGAACCGTTCCGCTTCCGCGCGCCGTTCCTGGACGAGCGGCCGATCGTATTCGATCGCACGTTCCGCGACGGCGAGTCCGGCATCTGGCGGGAGTACACGTTCACCTTCCACCACCTGCCGGGGCAGACGCACTTCACCGCCGGCATCGAGGCGACGATCGACGGCAAGCGGTGCCTGTTCACGGCGGACAACTGGTTCCACTACACCCAGTACAGCGGCAGCGGCGGGTGGATGGGGCTGAACCGCAGCTGGCCGTCGGTGTACGCGACGAGCGCGCGAAAAGTTCTGACCATCGCCCCGGAATGGGTGCTGGCCGAACACGGCGGGCCGTTCGTGTTCGACCGCGACGACTTCGACCGACGCGCGCGGTGGGGCGAGGCGGCGGCGCGGGCGTGCGACGTGGTGTGCGTGACCGGCGACCACCG
>JALHQU010000209.1 GCA_022841795.1 Fimbriiglobus sp. | reverse complement strand
CGATCAGCTTCGCCCGCTTGCCGGGGGAGGTGTCGTCGAGGAACGCCTTCGCCTGGTCCGCCGTCGGGATGACGCCGGTGACGTCCACGTACACCCGCCGCACGAACTCGGCGTCGGTGCAATCGGCCGACGGGGTGATCTTTTCGGCGGTCAGCTTGGCGTCGATGTGTTTGTCGATGAGGGCGGCGATGGCGACCGCGTCGAGTTTGCCGGCCGTCGCCGCTTTCTTCGCCGCGGCGATCCGCTTCTCTTCCTCCGCGGCCTTCTTCTTGGCTTCCTCCGCAGCCTTCGCCTCTTCGGCCCGCTTGGCCTCTTCGGCTTTCTTGGTCTCCTCCTCGGCCTTCTTTTTCGCCTCTTGCTTCAACTTCTGCTTCAGCTTCTGCAGCGGGTCGGCGGCGACGGCAGATTGGTCGGCCGTTTGAACGACCAGGAAGCCGAGGCCGGCGAGGAGGGCGGCGAAGCTTAAGCGGCGGAGAGAACGCATGACCGGGCACCCCGAGAGGGACTACCCGATGTAACACGCTCCCCCCGCCGCGAGTTTCGGGGAATATCAGAAGCCGCTTGCGGCTTCGCGTCCGAACTACGCCGCCCGGTGCAGGGCGAGCAGCGGGATCACGTCCGCTTCCGACGGCGGAACGTCGAGCAGTGCGGACAGGCGTTCGATCTCGGCCCGCAGCTCGTGCAGCGCCTGCTCGCTCCGCTCCCGCCGGGCCGCCTCGATCGACAGCGCGACCGCCTGCTCCTCGTCCGCCGCCCGGTTCGCCGCCAGCCGCCCGCGGTCGGCGGTCAGCGCCCGCTCCGTCCGCTCGGCGTGCTGGTCGAGCCACTCGGACGACCGGGTTCGCAGTTCCGCGAGCCGGCGGTCGGCGTCGGCCTGCTCCGCGGTCAGGGCTGCCCGGCGGGCGTCCAGTTCCTTCCGCATCCGGGTGAAGTGCGACTCCCACCGCTTGCGGAGCACCCGCAGCCGCCGCGGCTCGGCCCCCGCCTGCTGTTCGGCCGCCAGCACCCGTGCGGCCAATGTCTCTGCTTCGTCCAGGAACCGGGTGCGGGCCTCGTCCGCGTCGGCGACCGCCGCCGCCAACTGCTCCCGCGTCTCGGACCAGTGATCCGTCTCCGCGGTCAACTGTTCCTTCTCCCGCCGCCGCAGGTCGGCCCACGCCCGCTGCACCTGCTCGAGCGACGCCTCCCACCGGGCCAGCCGGTCGTGTTCGGCGTCCTGTTCGGTGGCGGTGCGGTCGCGGGCGGCGGACGCCGCCGCCTCGTGCGCGGCCAGCGCCGCCTGCCACCCCTCCAGCTTCGCCCGCAACTGCCACAGGTCGTACTCCCGCTGCCGGCGGTCGCGGTCGGCGTCCAGCAACCCCCGCTCTCGCTCCTCCACCGCCTGCTCGCGGCCTCGCACCCCGCGGGCCAGTTCCTCCAGTTCGATCACCGCCGACCGCTCGCCCGCCTGCCACAAATCACGGGCCACCGCCAGTTCGCCCACCTGCTCGGCCAGCACCGCCCGCTGGTCGGCCAGGTCCGCCGCCTCCCGCGTCAACTGCTCGCGGGCCGCCGCCAGCTTCATCCGCTCGCGGGCCACCGCCTGGTTGCTGTCGTGCAGCTCGCTCAGCAGCCGATCGGCCTCCTGCGACACCGCCGGGTGGAACCGCTGCGACTCCAGCGACACCACCAGTTGTTCCATCGACTGCCCGGCCGCCGGCGAACTTTCGAGCGCCGCCCGCCGCTCCTCCAATTGCTTGAGCGCCGCCCGCATGTTCGCCGCCCGCGCCTCCAGCCCGGCGATCTCGGCGGCCAGTGCCGCTGCCCGCGTCTCCAGCAGCGGCTGGTTCTCGGTCAGCCGCCGCTCGCGGTCCTCCACCAGCCGCGTCTTCTGCTCCACCTCCTGCGTCTGCCGGGCCAGCCACGCTTCGATCTGCTGGCGGTCGGCCATCAGCCGCCGCTGGTTCTCGGCCAGCAGGTGCCACGCCTCGGTCAACCGCCCCTTGTACGCGGTCAGTTCGGCCGTCTTCGCCTGCCACTCGGCGTCGAACCGCTCGGCCTTCGCGGTCAGCGCCGCCTGTTCGCGGTCCAGGCGGGTTCGCTCGCCCTCCGCCGCCCGCCGCTCGCCCGACCACTTCGCCTTCATCCGCTTGAGGAACCGCTGGTAAATCTGCCGCGACCTGGTCCGCTCCGTCTTCGCCTGCTCCCGCAGCTTCTGCACCCGTTGCGTGCGGCGGTCGAGTTCGGCGGACGCCTCGGCCAACTCCGCCGACTTCTTCTCCCGCTCGGCCCGGAACGCCTCCCGCGCGTCGGAAAGTTGCGCCAGTAGGTCGGGCGGCAGTTCCACCCGCGCCGGGGCGCCGGCATCGGTCTTCGCGTGCCAGTGGAACTCGAACACGCACGGCCCGACCTTCAACTCGTCCCCGTCTTGCAGCAGCGTGGCCGCCGCGGGTGTGCCGTTCCGCAGGGTGTGGTCCGGGTGCCACGCCCGCAGCACCGGGCCGGCGGGGGTGACGGCAATCAGGCAGTGCAGGTCGGCGACGCCGGCGGCGGTCAGCTTCACGTCGCACCCGACCGCCCGGCCGATGACCGTCACCGGCAGCACCAGCGGCACCCGCGTTCCCGCCTTCTTGCCGTTGCGGACGACCAACTCGCCCGCCACCGGGCGTTCCTGTGCGGACATAGCATCCCCCCGAGCCGACCGACTTGTCCCCCACGGGCCTTATGCCGCCGCCGCCGGAAAATGGAAGGGGAGATTTGATTCGGGCGGTTGATGCCCGCCCTATCCTGGAAGATGGCCCGATTTTCGGAACATACCTACCCCGCCAACGGCTTACGTCGAATTCGCCCCTCACTCGAACCGGCCGATGCTGGTCGAAACCTGGTCGAATCGGTGCCACGGCAGATCTCGCTTTGAGACCGCAGTTCGCTCGGGTACGATTCGACCACTGCCAGCACATCGGAGAGTGAGCATGACCCCGCGTGAGAGAACCGGCCGGCTCATCGTCTTGGCGGTGGTC
The DNA here is from genome assembly GCA_022841795.1 of Fimbriiglobus sp. Lineage (GTDB taxonomy): Bacteria > Planctomycetota > Planctomycetia > Gemmatales > Gemmataceae > JALHQU01. The sequence goes on along the minus strand of JALHQU010000209.1, from coordinate 8,432 downwards.
GCCGTACTCCTGGGCGGGTGCGTGGTGTTCTTCGTGTGGGACGCCGTCCAGATGGCGAACGCCGTCACGCTCCGCCGCGCGGGGGGTCTCCTGCGAAACGTCGCCTTCACCGGCATCGGGTTCACCGTGCTGATCGCCATGGTCCGCCGTGGGAACCCGGCCGTGCGGTGGGTGCTGCCCGCCGCCACCGCCCTGTTCGCCGCCGGCATCATCGGCACCGCCGTCTGGATGACCACCCTCGACTACCCGAACGCCACCACCCCGGAGGAGCGGGCCGCCATGCAGAAGGACGACCGCGACAACCTGCCCGTCCGCATCCTACAGGGCGCGTTCCCCCTGCTGGTCACGCTCCCGCTGTTCCTGCCGCACGCCCGCGACTACCTGGCCTACCGCCGACGGGAGACGGTGGGCGATCAACCCCCGGCCGTGTGACACGTCCGAAAAAATCCTGGTCCGGCCGGGCCGGACCAGCGGGCCGCCACAGAGGGCGGCCCCTACAAACCAACACCTCGTAGGGGCCGCCCTCTGTGGCGGCCCGCCGAACGCCGAACGGCGGTCGGCTCTCTTGGAAATCCGCCTACCATATTCCCCACATCCCCACCCCGAGGCTTCGCCATGCCGCGGTTCGCGCCCGTCGCCGTCGCCCTCCTCCTCGCCGCCACCGCCCCGGCCGCCGACAAGTGGTGGTCAGCCGACGTGGAGAAGCAACTGGCCGCCGCGAAAGACAACCGCGGGGAGCTGGAGAAGGCCCTGCTCGCCACACCGAAGGAGCAGCACAAAGGGATGGAGTTCCTGCTGACGCACATGCCGGAGCCGGACCTGAAATCCCTGAAGGCGGACTACCTGACGGAGAACGTGTCGCTGGCGTACAAGTCGCGGGCGACGGTGCCGTGGGGCAAGGACATCCCAGACGCCATCTTCTTCAACAACGTGCTGCCCTACGCCAACCTGGACGAGACCCGCGACGCCTGGCGGAAGGAGCTGACCGACCTGTGCCTGCCGATGGTGAAGGACTGCAAGACGCCGGCCGCGGCGGCGGAGCTGCTCAACCGCGAGCTGTTCCCGAAGCTGAAGGTGAAATACTCCACGCAACGTAAAGCCCCGAACGCCGGGCCGAAGCAGACGATGGAGACCGGGCTAGCCTCCTGCACCGGGCTGTCCATCCTGCTGTCCGACGCCTGCCGCAGCGTGTGCGTGCCCACCCGCGTGGTCGGCACCCCGCTGTGGGCCAACAAGCGGGGCAACCACACCTGGCTGGAGGTGTGGGATAAGGACTGGCACTTCACCGGGGCGTGCGAGCCGGACCCGGGCGGGCTGGACCGCGGGTGGTTCGTCGGCGACGCGGCCCAGGCGAAGAAGGACGTGCCCGAACACGCCATCTACGCCGCCAGCTTCGCCAAGGCCGATACGCACTTCCCGCTCGTGTGGGCGCGGAACTCCAAAGCGGTGAACGCCGAGAACGTGACCGACCGCTACGCCAAGCCGGCCGCGAAGGCGGACACGGTGCGGGTGCTCGTCCAGGTGATCGGGGCGGACAAGAAGCGGGTGGCGGCGGACGTGACGGTGACGGACGGCAAGAAGGAGCTGGCCGGCAAGTCGAAGGGCGAGTCGGCGGACACGAACGACTTCCTCACGTTCGACCTGAAGCCGGAGACGGAGTACACGGTGACGGTGGGGGCGGTGACGAAGACGTTCAAGACGGACGCCGCCGGGAAGACGCAGACGGTGCAGGTCGAATTGAAGTAGAAACAGATTTCACCGCCGAGGGCACGAGAGGGCACATGAGGGAAGAGAGGATCAAGTTTTCAGACCCTCTGTTCCGGTCTTCCTCTCGTGCCCTCATGTGCCCTCGGCGGTGAATCCTCTTATTAATCTCTCATGCCCACCGTTCTCGTCGCCCCGCGTGAGGTGGCCCGGTTCGAACCGCGGTACGCGGACGTGTTCGCCGCCGCCGGCTGGACCGTTTCGTACCCGCCGCCGGCCGACGCCAACCTGCCCACCCGCGAGGAGCTGTTCGCGTCGCTGGTCGGCGTGAGCGCGGTGATCGCCGGCAGCGAGCCGTACACCGCCGAACTGTTCGCCGCGTTCCCGCAGCTGCGGGTGGTGGCCCGCGTCGGCGTCGGGTACGACTCGGTGGACGTGCCGGCCGCCACCGCCGCGCGGGTGGCCGTGACCGTCGCCCCCGGCACCAACCACGAGTCCGTCGCCGAACACACGTTCGCCCTGCTGCTGGCGTTCACCCGGCACATCCCGGTTCGGAATTCGCTCATCCACGCCGGCGGGTGGCCGCGGCACTTCAGCCTGCCGCTGCGGGGCCGCACCCTCGGGCTGGCCGGGCTGGGGCGGATCGGCCGGGCGATGGTGCCCCGCGCCGCCGCGTTCGGCATGACGGTGATCGGGTACGACCCGCTGCCGGCGGACGTGCCGGGCGTCGAACGGGTGACGTTCGACGAACTGCTAAGGCGGGCCGACTTCCTGTCGCTGCACCTGCCGCTGACGCCGGCCACCCGCCAGGTGATGAACGCCGCCGCGTTCGAGCAAATGAAGCCGGGGGCGGTGCTGCTGAACACCAGCCGCGGCGGGCTGGTGTGCGAGCCGGATCTGGTGGCGGCGCTGGCGTCCGGGCGCCTGGGCGGGGCCGGGCTGGACGTGCTGGAGCAGGAGCCGCCGCCGGCGGGCCACCCGCTGTTCGCGTTCGACAACGTGATCCTGACGCCGCACGCCGCCGGGGTGGACACGCAGTCGCTCGGGGACATGGCCCGGTCCGCTGCCGAGGCGATCGTGGCGATCCACCAGGGGAACTGGCCGGCGGAGAAGGTGGTGAACGCGGACGTGCGGCCGGGGTGGGCGTGGTGAGGGAAACAGAGTTCACCACAGAGTCACAGAGAGCACCGAGCAAAAACAGAATTCACCGCCGAGGGCACATGAGGGCACGAGAGGAAGACCGTAGAGAGTGTAGAAGAACCCTAATCTCCTCTTCCCTCATGTGCCCTCTCGTGCCCTCGGCGGTGAATCGTCTTCCTGTTTTCCTGACCGCCTCGGTGCTCTCTGACTCTGTGGTGAACTCTGCCCGCCCTCAATCCCGTTCGAGCGGCTCCTCGAACCGCTGGTAGATGGGCAGGAAGCGGTACTCGACCGTCAGCGCCAGGATGCTCATGGCGGTGGCGTAGGCCGGGCCGTGGCCGGCGTCGAACCCGCGGCCGCCCCACGCGCCGTCGGCGTTCGGCGGGTTCTGCTGCAGCAGCGTCTTGTGCAGCGTCGGGCGGTACCCCGCCCACTCGGTGCCGCCCAGCTGGAACATGGCCTGGGAGACGTAGTAGATGCCGTAGTAGAAGTGCATGCCGTTCGGGGTGAGCGGGTGCTTGTTCAGGTAGTCCCAGCCGTCCATCGCCTCCGGGCAGCGGTGGTACTCCTTGCCGCTCAGCTCCAGGCACAGCACGCCGACGCCGGTACACGGGATGGTCACCTGGCCGCCGCCGGGCTGGTACTGGAACCCGCCGCCGCGGGCCTGGCTCCGCAGCACGTACTTGACGGCCGCCTGGATGTACTCGGACGGGATGTCGCAGCCGACGTTCTTGGCCGCCCGCAGGGCGAGCAGCTGCCAGCCGGTGACGCTCAGATCGGAGTCGCCGTCGTCCACCGCCCGGTACCGCCACCCGCCTGTCATGGCGTTCCGGTTCCGCTGCCGCTGGCTGGTGAGGATGACCGCCACCGCCCGCTCCAGCCCGGCCCGCAGATGCGGGGCCAGTTCCCCGCTGGTCATGCCCGTCGCCTCGGCCAGCATGAGGGTGGCGATGCCGTGGTGGTACATCTCATGCCCGTTGGGCGGGGCGAACACCCCGTTCCGCCCCTGCTTCTCCAGCACCCAGCGGACGCCCTTCTCGATGACCGTGCCGTACCGCCCTTCCCCGGGCACATGACCGGCCGACATGAACGCCATCACCGCCAGCGAGGTGACGGCGATGTCCGCGTTGCCGGCCGCCATGTTCATGTTGCCGCGGGGGCCGAACGCCACCCCGCCGCCCATGTTCGTCGGCCAGCTGCCGTCCGCGTTCTGCCCGTTGGCCAGGAACCGCAGGCCGCGGTCGATGGCCGCGTCCGCCGGGTCGTCGCGGCGGTCGGCGATGGGGCGGATGACGGCCGGCGGGTCGCCCGGCCCGCCGGGGGCGGCGGCCAGGGTGAGGGCGGCGACCGGGAGGAGCAGGAGGGTGCGCATGGTTATTTCCGCTCGGCCAGTTGCTCGAAGTACAGCTTGATGACGCGGGCGTAGTCCTCGCCGTACTTCGCCTTCAGCTCGGCGGTGATTTTGGCTTTCACGTCGCCGGGCAGGTCGCCCCACGACTTGCCCAGGTTGTCGCGGACCACGCTCGGCAGGTCGCCGGACGGAGCGCCGCCCCCGCCGAGGCCCGGCTTCCCGCCCTGGCCGCCACCACCTTCGCCGCCGTCGCCACCACCGTCGCCCTTTTCGCCCTTCGCCAGTTGGTCGGCGGCCTCCTGGATCTTGTCCGCCGCCTGCTTGCCGGACTCGCCCGCCCCTTTCGCATCGCCCTTGCCCATCTGCCCCTGGGCCTGCTTCTGCTTGCCGTCGGCCTGCTTGGCGGCTTCGGCCGCCTTCGCGCCGGCGCCCCCACCACCTCCGCCGCCTCCCCCACCTCCGCCCCCGTCACCCTTCCCGCCGTCGCCTTTGCCGCCCTGCTCGCCACCCTTCCCACCGTCACCCTTCCCACCTTGCTCGCCGCCCTTCCCAGCCGGCTGACCACCTTTACCGTCCTGCTGGCCGCCCTTCCCGCCGTCGCCCTTCCCGCCCGGCTGATCGCCTTTCCCACCCGGTTGTTGGCCGCCCTTGTCGCCCGGCTGCGGCTGGCCCTCGCCGCGGGCGGCGTCGGCAGCCTCGTCGAGGGCACGCTCGGCCTGCCGGCGGGCGTTGGCGGCGTCCTTCGGCTTGCCGTTCTGCCCGTTGCGGTCGGCCTGCTCCATCTGCTTCTGGGCTTCCTTCGCCCCGTCCGCCGCCTTGTCCAGGCCCTTTGCCCCCTTCGACCCCTTGTCCCCCTCCCCGGCCTCCTTCGCCAGTTCGTCGGCCATCTTGCCCGCCTCCTGGGCCAGTTCCTTCTGGCGGTTCTGCTGCCGGGCCTGGGCGTCGCCGGGGGTGGCCTGCCCGGCCTTCTGGTTCAGCTCGTCCTGTTTCTTGGCCAGGTCGTCCGCCTTCTTCTTGGTGCCGGCGTCGCCGGCCGCGGCGGCGGCGTCCTTCATCTTCTGGGCGGCGTCGTTCCCGGCTTTCTGCCCGCCGGCACAGTCGCCGGCGGCCATCTTCTCCGCCGCCTGCTGGGCGGCGTCGGCCGCCTCCTTCGCCTTCTGACCGGCCGGGTCGCCCTTCTGCTCGGCCTGCTGGGCGAGTTCGCCGGCCTGCTTCGCCAGCTCGTCCTGCTGCTTCGCCAGGTCGCCGAGCGGGTCGCCGTTCGGCTGCGGCATCGGCTGGCCCTTGGCCGCCTTCTCCTGCGCCTTGGCCACGTCGTTCTTCAGTTCCCGCTGCTGCTTCGCCAACTCACGGGCCTGGGCCACGTCCTGGGGGGTGGGCAGGGCGTTGTTCGGGTCGGCCGCGTCGGCCGGGTCCTGGCCCGGCTTCTGCGCCTTCTGGTCGCCGTCGCCCTTGCGGTCGCCGTTCTTCTTCACCGCGTCGGCCAGCTTCTTGGCGGCGTCGGCGGCTTGCTGTTGCAGGTCCTTCGCCTTGTCCGGCTCGTCCGCCTTGTTCAGCTTGTCCAGCGCCTCCTGCAGCTTCTTCTTGGCCGCCTGGGCCTGCCCGGTGCGGGTGTCGTTCAGGTCGTTCAGATCCCGCTCGGCCTGCTTCTGCGCCTCGCGGGAGCGGGACATGTCGGCGCGGGACGCGTCCGCGTCCTTCGCCTTGTCCGCCTCCGCCTGGCGGTTCTCGGCGATCTTGTCCAGCCGCTTCTGGGCGTCCGGCTGGCCGCCCATGCGGTCGGCCAGCTTGTCCAGCTTGTCGGCCGCGTCCTTGCTCTTCTTGCGGAGTTCGTCCACGTCCGGGTTCGGCTTGGCCGCTTCCTTCTGGGCCGCTTTCGCCGCCGCCTGCGCGTCGGCCAACTCGCCCGCCGCCTCCGGGGCTTGCAGCTTCGACAACTGGTCGGCGATGTCCTGCTGCTGCCGCTGGAGCCGCTGCACGTCCTCCGGCTTCTGCGACTTCTGCAGGTTGCGGGTGAGGTCGTTCTGCTGGCGGGCGAGTTCGCTCGCCTTCTCGTCCGCCGGCGTCTTGCCGTCGAGCGCGTCCTTCAGCCGGTCGAGCTGCCGCTTGGCGTCGGCCTGCGACGCCGGCACGTCCTGCGGCAGCCCGGCCTTCATGTCGCCGGCCGCCCGCTCGCCGGCCTTGGCGGCGCGGTCGCGGCGGTCCTCCTGGCCGGGGGTGTCGAGCTGCTTCAGCTTCTTCGCCAGCTCGTCCTGCCTGGCCGCGGCCTCGCCCAGCTTCTTCGCCAGCTCGTCGCGGGTGGCCTTGTCGTCCGGGTTCTGCTTCACCGCTTTCGCCGCGTCGTCGGCCTCCTGCTGAATCTTCTCCTGCTCGCGGCGGAGCTTGTCCACCTCAGATTTAGCCGCGGCGTTCCGCTCCTTGTTGGACGGCGTCTTGCGGGCCAGGTCGTCGAGCGCGTCGGCCGCCTTCTTCATGCTCGACTCGGCCTTGCCCACGTCGCGTTGCACCTTCTCGGCGGCGGCGTCGGCGGTGTCGGCGGCGGCCGTGCGGGCCGTCTCCACGCCGTCGGCCGGGGGCACTTTCAGCCGCTCGGTCGCCTTGCGGATGGCCTGCTGCTCGGCGGCCAGTTTGTCCCGCTCGGCCTTGGGCACGCCGTTCGGGTGCTGGGCGGCGGCGTCGGCGGCGCGGCGGTTCAGGTCCTTCTGCCAGCGGGCGATTTGCTCGGCCGCGGCCTTGGCGTCGCCCCGGTCCTTCACCTGGTCGGCCAGGGCGTCGGCCAGCCGGTCGAGTTCGCGGGCCGCCTTCTCCTGCTCGCTCATGGCGTCCAGCGAGTTCTTCTGCTCCAGCTTCTCGGCGGCGGCGTCGAACGGCTTGCGGTCGAGCGGCTTGGTGTCGCCCAGGCGGGCGGCCGGGTCGGTCTTGTCCTTCAGCTTCGCCGCCTTGTCGTTCAGTTCCTTTTGAAGCTTCTTCAGCTCGTCCAGTTGCTCGCGGCGGGCGGCGGCGGCCGACTTGTTCACCGCCTCGTCCAGTTCCCGCTGGCGGTCGGCCAGCTTCTTCAGGTCGTCGGCCAGCTCGTTCGCCCGCTTGCGGTCGGCCTCCTCCTTCGCCTTCCGCAGGGCGTCGGACTCCTTCGTCAGTTCGGCCAGCCGGTCGTTCAACTCCTTCTGCTTGTCCTGGAGTTCCTTCAGCTTCTGCGGGTCGGCCTTCGCGGCTTCTTCGGCCAGCCGCCGCTGCTCCTCGGCCAGTTGCTCCAGCCGGCTGCGGTCGAGCCGGTTGGCGGCGGTGTCGTCGTTCTTCTGTTGAAGGCGGTTCAGCTTGTCCACCGCCTCGGCCAGCGCCTTGCTCGCCTTGTCGAACGCCTCGTTCCGCTTCCTCAGGTCGGTCTCGGTGCCCGCCTTGCGGAGTTCGTCCTCGGCGGTGGCCAACTCGTTCTCGGCCAGGTCGCGGGCGGCGGCGGCCAGCGGCCGTAGCTCCGGCACCACCTCCGCCTCCTTCGCCAGCTCGCGGAGCAGGTTGGCGGCGCGGTTGGCCCGCTCGCGGTTCACCCCCACCTCTTCCGCTTTCACTATGTCCAGCTTCTCGTTGGCCCACTTCTTGGCCTGCTGCGGCACCTCTTCGGCGGCCGTTTTCGTCTTCTCAGCTGCCTGCTTCAGCAGGTCGGCGATCTTCGCCTTCTGCGCCCCGATGTCCTGCTCGGCCAGCGGGCGGGCGTCCTCCACCACCGTCAGGGTGGCCCACCCGCCGGCCGGGTACGTCACCTCGTTCGGGGTCAGCCCGTGTTCGGGCACGTCGCGGGTGTCTTGAACCCGCACCCGCAGCCGGACGGTCTCGCCCAGCCGCACCCGCCCGGCCAGGGCGAACCCGGCCTTCACCTCGCCCCGCTTCTGCCCGGCCGGCAGCGGGAACGGTTCACTATGGAACGGCACGTCCGGCCCGCCCGCCCGCGCCAGATCGACGAACGCCTTGCCCACCGTCACGTCGTCCGTCACCGCCACCTCGAACGGCAGCACCGCGTCCGGCTTCACCTGCCGCTTGTCCGCCGGCACGCCCACCACCTTCTCGAACTCCGGCGCCTTATCCGGCACCGCCTTCACCGCCACCGGCACGTCGGTGCGGACCCCCTTGTCGCCGAACAGGGCCAGCTTGAGGGTGCCGTCGGCGGCCAGCGGGACGGCGGCGGTGATCGTCTTGCGGTCGCCGCTGTACCGCAGCTTGGCAGTCAGGCTGGTGGGCAGTT
>JALHQU010000208.1 GCA_022841795.1 Fimbriiglobus sp. | reverse complement strand
GTGTGCCGTTGATCGGCACACGGCGTGGGCCGACTACCTTGCCGCCCCAGGGTGTCGCTACCTCACGACCTTCACGATCCGCCCGTTGTCGCTGTCGGCGATGTACAGCTCGCCGGTCGTCGGGTGGACGCTCACCCCGTGCGGGCGGCTGAGTTCCAGCTTCTTCGGGTCGGTGTCGAAGTGCCCGCCCTTTTTGCCGGTGCCGGCCACCAGTTCCACCGTCTCCTTGCCGGGAACGTAGCGGCGGATTTGGTGGTTCTCGGTGTCGGCGATCAGCACCGACCCGTCCTTGTCCAGGCTGACGAACTTCGGCCCGTTCATCGCCGCCTTCAGCGCCGGCCCGCCGTCGCCGCCCTTGCCGGCCTTGCCGGTGCCGGCCACGGTGCGAATCTTCCCGGCCTTGTCCACCACCCGCAAGGCGTGCCCGGAACGTTCGAGGATGTACACGTTCCCCTGGCCGTCCGCCGCCACCGCCCGCGGGTCCACCAGCGGCTGGTCCTTCGCGGGTTCGCCGTCCTTCGGCACCCCGCCCTTGCCGGTGCCGGCGATCGTGCTCACAGCTCGTGTCGCCATGTCGATCGCCCGCACCCGCTTGTTGCCGATGTCCGCCACGTACATCGTCTTCTCGTCCGGCGTCAGAGCGATACAGATGGTCTGGCTGAACTCGGCTTTGTCGGCGGTGTCCCCGTCGCCGGCGAACCCCTTCTGTCCGGTGCCGGCGACCGGCATCATGTAATGGCGGAACGGGTCACACGCCCGGATGCGGTTGTTAAACGTGTCAGCCAGGTAGATGCGGCCGTCCTTGGTCACCGCCAGGTTGTGCATGCCGTTGAACTCCGCCTTCAGCGCGTTGCCGTGCGGGTCGGCGGTGGTGTCGCCCTTCTTCCCCGTGCCGGCGACCGTCCGCACCTTGCCGTCGGCGTCGATCGCCCGCAGCCGCTCCCCGCCGACCATCTCGACGAAGTAGATCACCTCCCGCTTGCCGACCTTGCCGAAGTCCACTGCGAACGGCTGCGTCACCTTCGGGTCGGCCGAGTCCGGGCCGACGACCAGCACCGCCTTGTCCGCTCGTACCGCCGCGACCGACAGCGCCGCCAGTGCCAGGGAGGTGGGGAACCGCATGGTGTACCTCGCAGCCGCTAGAAATAGGGGGCCGGAGTTTCTGTAGCGGTCGCCCCCGCGGTCGGCCCGAGCGTGAAGAGGATTTCGCGTGACCCAGGTGGATCTGATCGTGCTGCTGCTGGCGGTGGTGGTGGCGCTCGGGGTGGTCGCCCGCTGGCTGCGGCTGGCGTACCCCATCCTGCTGGTGGTCGGCGGGCTGCTGCTCAGTATGCAGCCGTGGGCGCCGCGGTACGAGCTGCCCCCGCAGGTGGTGCTGCTGGTGTTCCTGCCGCCGCTGCTGTACGCCGCCGCGTTCAACACCGAGTGGCGGGCGTTCCGCACCCAACTGCGGGCCATCTCCCTGCTGGCCGTCGGGCTGGTGGCGTTCACCACCGTGCTGGTGGCGGCGGCGTGCCACTACCTGCTGAACTTCCCGTGGCCGGTCGGGCTGGTCCTCGGGGCGATCGTCTCCCCGCCGGACGCGGTGGCCGCCACCGCCATCACCCAGCGGATCAAGGTGCCGCGGATCGTCGCCACCATCCTGGAGGGCGAGAGCCTGGTGAACGACGCCTCCGCCCTGGTGCTGTACAAGCTGGCGATCGTGGCCGCCGTGTCCGGGGCGGTGGCGTGGTGGGAGGTCGGCGCCCAGTTCGTGTTCGTCGGCGTCGGCGGGGTGGCGGTCGGACTGGTCGGGGCGGTGGCGGTCATCGAGCTGCACCGCTTCCTGACCCGGCGGAACCTGGCCGACACCAAGATCACCATCACCCTCACCCTGCTCACCCCGTACTTCGTGTACCTGCCGGCCGAGCACCTGCACGTGAGCGGGGTGCTGGCGGCGGTGGCCGCCGGCCTGTGGGTGGGGTCGCGGTGCGAGCGGGTGTTCACCCACGAGATGTACGCCGAGGCGCGGGCGGTGTGGGAGATGGTCGAGTTCGTGCTGAACGGGCTGATCTTCATCCTCATCGGGTTCCAACTGCCGCTCATCCTGGAGGGGTTGTCGAGGGGGGGGAGCGACATCGGCCGGCTGTGCGTGGCGGCGGCGGCCATCAGCGGGGTGGTGATCGCCGCCCGCATCCTGTGGGTGTTCCCGGGGGCGTACCTGCCGCGGTGGCTGGACCGGCGGGTGATCGGCCGCGGCGACCCGTACCCGCCGTGGCAGAACGTGATGGTGGTGGCGTGGACGGGCATGCGGGGGGTGGTGTCGCTGGCCGCGGCGATGGCCCTGGCCCGAGACTTCCCGCACCGCAACGAGGTGCTGTTCCTCACCTTCTGGGTGATCTTCGCCACCCTGGTCGGCCAGGGGCTGACGCTGCCGCTGCTCATCCGCGTGCTGGGGGTGGACCGGCTGGCCGACGCCGAGGAGCCGGCCGAAGACGAGCAGGCGTCGTGCTGAGGAGCATGCGGGTGGCCGACTGTCTCCGACAGTCGGCACCGACTCCCGGAGGGAGTCGGCCACCCGGAGGTCGCGGTCGGATACACTGACGGAACGCCCCGAGGGTGCCCGCATGTCTCCCCGCCTCTCTGCTTGCTTCGCCCTGTTGTTCGCCGTCGGCCCATCCCACGGCCAGACCCCGGACCCGGCGGCGTTCGTCCGCGACCTGTATGTGCGGTTCGCGGGGATCGAGCCGACCCCGCAGATGACCGACTTCTGGGTGAAGGAGCTGCGAAAGGGCACCGAGCCGAACGAGGTGCTGGCGAACGTGCTCGGGTCGGACCAGGCGTTCGCCCGCAGCCGGCGGAACAACGACGTGTGGGTGAGTTCGCTGTACACCGATCTGCTCGGCCGGCCGGCCGAGGCCGGGGCGGCCCAGCACTGGCAGAACCGGCTGCGGGATCTCCGCAACGACCGGGTGAAACTGGCCCGCGAGTTCGTCAAATCGGCCGGGGCGGAGATCGCCGCCGGGGGCATCGGCGGGCCGGGGCCGCCACAGGATTTGCCCACCCAGCTCGTCACCGTCACCCAACTGATGCACCAGGCGGCGCAGACGGAATGCCCCGGCCGCGACGGGTGGATGATCCGCGAGCAGGCGAAGGCCGTCGCCAGCACCGCGGTCACCTACTCACGCGTGTTGCAGAACCCGGCCGCCAACCCGCGGCAGTACGCCGAGGCGGTGGCGAACCTGGACGCCGGCCTGACCCAGTTCCGCTCCGCCCTGGCGCAATCCCGATTGCCCGCCCAGAGCACCCGCCTGCATGCCGAGCAGGCGGGGCAGATCGTGGCCGCCCTCGCCGCCGGCGGGAACGTCGTGCCGCCGATCGGCCCGCCCGGCCTGCCCGGCGGACTCAGCCGGGCCGACGCCCGCCGGCTGGAGCCGTTCGTCAACGCCATGTCCCGCGAGACGGCCGCCGCCAGCGCCACCTTCCAGGCCGTACTGCGGGCGGACTGGAACAGCCGCGGGCTGTTGCAGCAGGTGCAGGCCATCTCCACCGAGGCGGACAGCGTGCGGTCGGACCTCCGCGGTGGCTACCCGCTCCGCGATCTGATCGCCCGCACGCAGAACCTGTCCGCGGCGGCGGAGCAGGTGTCGGCGGTGGTGGCGAAGGGCGGGGTGGACCCGCGGCTGTACCAGGCGTGGTACAAGGCGACCGCCGAGCTGAACGCCTTCGCCGCCCAGGCGGGCACGCTCGGCGGGGGAGTGATCGCGCCGCCGATCGGCGGCGGGGTGGCGGTGCCGCGGGAGGCGTTCGCTGCCATCGACCGGGCGGCCGGCGAGTGCGACGCCTTGACCGTCGCGTTCAACCCGTACACGTTCATGAACCGCCCGTCCGCCCGGCTGACCGCCGACCTGCAAACCCTGAAAAACCAGTACGCCACGCTGCGGCGGGAGGCGACCGGCGTGACCTCCGAGCGGGAGTTGAAGCGGCACCTGGACGGCATCGCCGTCACCCTGCGGTCGGCCGCGAACAACTGGCGGGACGCCAGCCGCGACCCGCGGTTCCGCCCGCCGGCCGACCTGGACGACCTGACCGCCGCCGACCGCGAGGTGGTGCGGCTGATCTCGTCCGCGCGGTGATCGGGTGTAGGGTGGGCACTGCCCACCGCCTCAAATCACGGTGGGCAGTGCCCACCCTACAGGGAATTACCATGCGTGCGTTCCTCATAGCCCTGTTGGTGGCGAGTGTGGCCGGTGTGCGGGCAGACGAGCCGAAAGCCAAGCCCGTTCGCGCACCCTCCCCGGCGGAGGTCGCGTTCGCCGATGCGGTGAAGGCGGCGCAGAAGGCGTTGCACGAAGCGAAGGCGTACTCCGTCGTCGCCGACGGCAAGTGGACGCTGACCGGCGGGAAGAAGGAGGCGAGCGGCACGCACACCGTGCGGATGGCGTCCGCCGGCCCGACCCGGTTCCGCATCGACGTGGGCACCGCCGAGGAGAAAGACCCGCACCTGGTCATCGCGTGCGACGGCAAGACCGTCACCCGCTTCTTCGCCGACGGCAAGCTGTGTTCCGTCACCCCGTGCGACGGCACCCCGCTCGACGACCTGCAAGCGGACGGGGTGACGGTGCCGGCACTGCGGGCGGCGGCGGTCGATTTCCTCGCCCGGCCGAACATGCTGGCGGTGTTGACGGCGCAGACGCTGAACGTGGAGGAACTGGGCACGCGGACGGAGGGGGCGAAGGTCCGCGGGTTCCGGCTGACGCTGGCCGGCGGGCAGGCGGTGACGGTACGGTTCGCCGCCGACGGCAAGCCGGTGCCGGTCGAGGTGTCGTCCGTCACCGTGCTGCCGGTGGGCGAGAAGAAGACGCTCACCCGCACCCTCACCACCACGCTGAAGTGGGACTTCGACCCGAAGCTGGCCGACGCCGCCCTCGTCTTCACCCCGCCGGCCGACGCCAAGAAGGTGGATGATCTGGCCGAAGCCTTGTTCGCCACCGACGCCGACGAGTTCCTCGGCAAGCTGCTGCCGGCGGTCGAGTTCGCCGGGCTGGACGGTAAGCCGGTGAAGACCACCGACTACACGGGGAAGACGGCGGTGGTGCTGTACGCCTGGGCGACGTGGGCCGCCCCGAGCGTGGCCGACCTGCCGAAGATCAACAGGTTCGTGGAGGAGTACACGAAGAAGGGCGTCACGTTCGTCGCGGTGAACGCCGGCGACACCCGGCGGGCGGTGCGGGAGTTCGCGGAGAAGGCGAAGTTTGGCGGGGTGATCGCGCTCGACCCGAAGGGGGCCGGGCTGGCGGCGGTGCGGATGCCGACGGTGCCCGGCGTGCTGGTGATCGACAAGGAGGGCGTGGTGCGGGCGTACCACCGCGGCAAACCGGACACGGCGGACAAGGTGAAGGCGGATTTGGACAAGCTCCTGAAATGAACTCTAACCACAGAGGCACAGAGACACAGAGAAGGCAGGGAAAGAGTTGTTCGGAGAACTTCTTCCCTGCCTTCTCTGTGTCTCTGTGCCTCTGTGGTTAGTCTGCCCTTCTCGTACAATCTCCGAACCTCGCGGGGCGGGGCCGGCGTCCGTCCGGCGGGTCCGCGATTCCATCCCGCACCACCCAGGCCAAGGGCGGTGCCGCAGGAGACCGACATGCCGGCCAAGATCGACATGGCGAAGTTCGCCAAGTTCTGCAAGGACACCGGGTTCATCTTCCAGTCGAGCGAGATCTACGGCGGGATCAACGGGTTCTGGGACTACGGTCCGCTCGGCGTCGAGCTGAAGAAGAACATCAAGGACGCTTGGTGGCAGGACATGGTGCGGAACCCGCCGCCCGGCCCGGACGGGCAGGAGATCCGCATGGTCGGGCTGGACTGCTCGATCATCATGAACCCGAAGGTGTGGGAGGCCAGCGGGCACGTCGGGGCGTTCGCGGACCCAACCGTTAACTGCCCCAAATGCAGCTCATCTATGCGCGCCGACAAGGTGCAGTACATGTTGCTGTGGGAACATCAAGGTTCTGACAATCCGCATACAGCAATTCCGCTTTCCTGCGAAGCGGATAACGCGACCGACGCTGCTCCATTACTGGATGAGAAATTCTCCAGACTGGTGAAGAAAAAGAAGATCGAGGCTAATCGCGGGAAATCAGCAATCCAGTCCGCCGTTTCGATTCCGCCTATGTGGAAAGGGATTGGAATCCCATGCCCAAAAGATGACTGCGATGGGGTCTTGTCTGAACCACGTCAGTTCAACCTGATGTTCGAGTCGCACGCTGGACTATCGAAGTCTGAAGATTCCAAAGTGTACCTCCGTCCGGAAACCGCTCAGGGCATCTTCGCGAACTACCGGAACGTGTTAAACAGTACTCGACTGAAGCTGCCGTTCGGCATCGCCCAGATCGGCAAGGCGTTCCGGAATGAAGTGACGCCGCGGAACTTCATCTTCCGCTCCCGCGAATTCGAGCAGATGGAGATCGAGTTCTTCTGCCACCCGAGCGAGAGCTTCAAGTGGTACGAGTACTGGCGGGACCTGCGGAAAAAGTGGTACAGCACGCTCGGCATCAACAGCGACAACCTCAAGCCGCGAGAGCAGGACAAGGACGAACTGGCCTTCTACTCGAAGGGGACGACCGACATCGAGTACATGTTCCCGTTCAGCAGCGATCCGCAAGAGTTGGAGGGGGTCGCCCACCGCGGCGACTACGATCTCACCCAGCACGCCAAGCACTCGGGCAAGGTGGACGACCTCGCCTACTTCGACGAGGAACTGTGGAACAACGACAGCCAGACGATGAGCACCCGCAGCTTCAAGGAGTGGCTTAAGTCGAACCCGACCGCGGAGGAGCAAGCGAAGTACAAGTTCGTGCCGCACGTCATCGAGCCGAGCGCCGGGGCGGACCGGTTCACCCTGGCGGTGCTGACCGAGGCGTACCACGAGGACGAGGTGACCGATGCCAAGGGGAACAAGGATACCCGCATCGTCATGCGGTTCCACCCGCGGCTGGCGCCGATCAAGTGCGCCGTCTTCCCGCTGGTGAACAAGGACGGCATGCCGGAGAAGGCGGTCGAGCTGTACCGCTCGCTCAAGCCGTTCTTCAACGTGTTCTACGACGACAAGGGGGCGGTCGGGCGGAGGTACCGCCGCCAGGACGAGATCGGCACCCCGTTCTGCGTGACGATCGACGGCGACACCACGAAGGACGGCACGGTGACCATCCGCGACCGCGACACGTTGCAGCAGAAGCGGATTCCGATGACCGAGGTGAAGGACGAGGTGATGCGGGCGCTGCTGCCGGGGTGACGGCGGGAATCAGAGTTCACCACAGAGTCAAAGAGGGCACCGAGGAACACAGAGGAAGCAGGCAAAAAATGGAAGACGATTCACCGCCGAGGGCACATGAGGGCACGAGAGGAAGACAGGAACAGAGGGTCTGAAACCTGGATCTCCTCTTCCCTCATGTGCCCTCTCGTGCCCTCGGCGGTGAAATCTGCTTCTCCGTGCGGCTCGGTGCCCACTGTGACTCTGTGGTGAACTCTTCCATCTCCCTCTACTGCTTCACCCGCAGCACGATCAGCTGCTGCTTGTCGCCTGCCTTGAACTCGGTCGGCGCCTTCCCGCCGGGCTGGGCGTAGGCGACCGTCACCTTGTCCATGTCCCACTTCACGATCCCGGCGGTCGTCTCCTCCACCATCGTCTGGCCGTCCTTGGCGGGCACCTTCCAGGTCATGCTGATGGTCGCCGGCGTCTTGGTCAGGTCGAGCGTGTAGGTGGCGGAGAAGAACTCCTTCTTGTCTTTGTCCATGCCCATGATGGTGGCCTTGGTGACCACCACCGTGGACCCCTCGATCTCGGCCAGCGGGATGACCTTCCCCTCCCGCTCGGCGGACAGGATGGTGTACGTCCCCTCCAGGCTCTGCTTGATCACCGGCTGGGCCGGCGGCTTCTCCGTCTGCTTCGGCTTCGGGTCGTCGGCGGTCGCCCCGCTCAGCGCGAGCGCGGCGGCGGTCAACATGAGGAAGTATCGCATCGAAGTTTCTCCGGGTGAATGGCACAACGGGGCGGGAAGTCGGCTTCCCACCCCGCGGCCGTGAGCTTCCCGATTCCGCTCAGTCCTGCTTGCGGTCGGTCCGCTTCAGCACGAACAGGTGCTGGTTCTCGCCTGCCTTGAACTCGGTCGGGGCTTTCCCGCCGGGCAGGGCGTAGATCAGGGTGACGGTGTCGCCCTCCTGCTTGATTAGCCCGGTGGCCGACGCCCCCTGGTCCTTCTTGTACTTCTCCTTGTCCCCGTCCTTGCCCATCGCCTTCGACTCGGTCATACTGATCACCCACGGCGTTTTCGACTTGTCCACCGTGTACGACGACGAGAAGAACTCGGTCTTGGTCTTGTCCGTGCCCAGCACCTTCTTGTCGGTGAACGTGACCATCGCCCCCTCGAACCCCTCTTTCGGCAGGGCCTTGCCGTCCCGCTCGCCGGACACGACGGTGTAGCTGCCCTCCAGCTTGCCGGCCTTGTCCTTCGGCGCGACCTTGCCGCCGTCCCGCGGCGGCTGTTCCTTCTGGCCGGCCGCCGTCACCACGGCGCCGGTGGCGAACGCCAACACGGCGGCGAGTACGTGCTTCCGCGTCATGAATCGGTCCTCGGTTGAGTGCCCGCAGCCCTGGACGTGAGCGGAGACCCGCCGCGGGTGGGCGACGACGTGCAGGATGTGTGCCGATTGCACCACCGGCGGGCTGCCGGTGCCACGAAAGCTAGTGGTGTCCTTCCTTCACCAGGTTCTTGTTCCACGCCGGGATGGTGACCACCACGTCCGTCGTACCGTTCGGCACGCACTGGCAGCTGAGCCGCGACTCGGTGGTCAGCGCGCGGGCGGTGTCGAGCATGTCCTCCTCGTTCTCGGTGGCCGCCGGGCACGTTTCCAACCCCTGCGTCACATACACATGGCAGGTGGCGCACGCGCACACCCCGCCGCACGAGTGTTCGATCTCCACCCCGGCCGCCTCCGCCAGGTCCATGATGCTGCCCGGCTCCCCGGTGCGGCCGTAGGGGATGGCGGCCGGGTCGATGGTCGCCTCTTTCGTCTCGCCGGTCTCCTCGATGCGGAACGTGATCTTGAACGGTCGGTCGGGCAGGCTCACGCGGGCCTTCGTGATGTACGGGTTCTGGCCGGCCATGGTGTGGTCTCAGTGAAAGCAAAAACGCGGGCGGGTCCGGCCTGCCGGTCCCGCCCGCGGTGGTGGACTTATCAGTATTGATACGCCCCGAGCTACTTGATGGTCAACTCGTTCTTCACCTCTTTCACCCCGGGCGTGAGCAGCACCATGCCGGCCACCGACCGGGCCTCGTCGTCGTCGGCCACCTGCCCGCGGAGGACGACCACCCCGCTGTCGCCGATGGTCGCCTGCACCCCGCCGCCGTTGAACGAGGTGGTGAGCATGGTTTGCACTTCGGCCTGGATCTGGGCCGGGGCGACCGGGGCGATGGGCGGCAGCCGCAGTGTCTGCGTGTACGCAATCTGCCGGCCGGTGCTCAACTGCTGGGCCGTCTGGCTCTGGTTGGTGCCGCCCCGCCCGGTGGTGTTGAACCCGGTCGTGCCCGCCCGGTTGGTGGCCCCCAGGGCGGTGCCTTGCGCCCCGGTGGTCCGCCCGGCGGTGGTGGCCCCGCCCTGGGTGGTGCCCTGCGCCCCGGTCGTGCCCGTCCGCCCGGTGGTGCGGCCGGTCGTACCGGCGTTGCCGCTCGCCCCGGCGTTGGTGCCGTACACGGCCTGCCCGAACCCGCCCGGCTGGACCACCGTGGTCAGGCTGGTGCCCTGCACCCCCGCCCGCCCCTGCCACAGCGGGTTGGCGTAGTTCCGGGCGAAGGCGTTCGAGGTGGCCACCACGTTGCTCTGCTGCACCGCCCCGGACGAGGTGGAGGTGATGGTCGGCGGCTGGATCTCCTGGATCTCGATCGGGCTGGTCTGCTGCCCGGACAGGGTGGCGGTCGGGCCGCCTTGCTGGGGCGTGGTCGTGGTGGTGGTTGTCGTGGTCTGGGCGGTCGCCCCGCCGGCCACCGCGACGGCCGCCGCCGTCGCCCACGCGCACCGCTTCAGGTGGATCATCGGTCGCCCCAACGGGTGTACCACGGGCCGCCGAACGGACCCGGGCGTATCTTCGGATTGTATCGTCGCCCCGGCCGCGACACTTCAGAAAGATCGATGAGAAATTGAACGAGTGTGGTCCGCACACGCCGTGTGCGGTCTGCACGAGCCGCACACGGCGTGTGCGGACCACACTCTCAGACCGGGTACACACATGAAGACTCTCGGCGTGGCGGTGGTGGGCACCGGGTTCATCGGCCCGGTGCATGTGGAGGCGGTGCGGCGGCTCGGCCACACCGTCGTCGGCATCCTCGGCTCGTCGGCCGACAAGTCGGCCGCGGCGGCGGACGCCCTCGACATCCCGAACGGGTACACCTCGTTCGACGAGTTGCTCGGCGACCCGGCGGTGGACGTGGTCCACATCGCGTCGCCCAACCGCGAGCACTTCGACCAGTGCAAGCGGGCGATCGCCGCCGGCAAGCACGTCATGTGTGAGAAGCCACTGGCGATGACCACCGCCGAGACGGCCGAGTTGGTGCGGCTGGCCGGGGCGTCGAACGTGGTGACGGCGGTGAACTACAACGTGCGGTTCTACCCGCTGGTGCTGGACCTGCGGGAGCGGGTGCGGCGGGGCGACCTGGGCGACGTGCTGCACGTCACCGGCTCGTACCTGCAAGACTGGCTGCTGTACGACACCGACTTCAACTGGCGGGTGCAGGCGGACGCCGGCGGGGAGCTGCGGGCGGTGGCGGACATCGGTACGCACTGGATCGACACCGTGTGCTTCGTCACCGGGCTGGAGGTGGAGGAGGTGCTGGCCGACCTGCGGACGGTCCACCCGACGCGGCAACGGCCGACCGGCGGGGCCGAGACGTTCACCGGCAGCACCGGGGCGCCCCGGCCGTCGGTGCCGGTGGGCGTGACCACCGAGGACTACGGGTCGGTCCTGCTGCGGTTCAAAGGCGGGGCACGCGGGTGCTTCACCGTGTCGCAGGTGACGGCCGGGCGGAAGAACTGCATCCGGTTCGACGTGGCCGGAAGCACATCCGCCGCCGCGTGGGACAGCGAGGAGCCGAACACCCTGCACCTCGGCCACCGCGACCGGCCGAACGAGGCACTGACGCGAGACCCGGCGCTGATGGCCGCGGCGGTGCGGCCGTTCGCCAACTACCCCGGCGGGCACGCCGAGGGGTTCCCGGACACGTTCAAGCAGCTGTACCGGGCGGTGTACGCGGACATTCTCAGGGTGGCCGACTCGCTCCGCGAGTCGGTGTCGCTCTCGGAGAGAGCGACCCACCCGCTGTACGCCACGTTCGCCGACGGGCACAATGAGGTCCGGCTGTGCGAAGCGATCCTCCGCAGCCACCGCGAGCAGAAGTGGGTGAGGGTGTGATGACGCCACCGAAGACGACGGTG
>JALHQU010000207.1 GCA_022841795.1 Fimbriiglobus sp. | reverse complement strand
GAACACGCGGTTCGACGGCATCAGCGTCACCGTCCCGCCGGGGTAGGCCACGAACGGGTTCCGCTTCAGGTCGTGGTCGGTCAGCGCGTGGTGGTACAGCACGTTGCTGTTGTCGCACCCGAACCACCGCCCGCGGTCGTCCCGCACCCGCCCCTGCTGCGTCCGCCCGGCGGCCGCCTCCAGCTCGCCGGTGTCCGGGTTGATGCGGAAGTCGCGGTCGCCCAGAGCCACCGTCTTCCCGGTCTTGTGGCAGACGATCTTCCCGCCGAACAGCCCGCACGAGCCGTACACCCACCCGTCCAGCCCGTACTGCAGGCCGTTCACCCGCCCGTGGTAGTTGCCGGTGCCGAACCCGCTGAACAGCTTCGTCACCACGTCGGCCTTGCCGTCGCCGGTGGTGTCCTCGGCGTACAGGATGTCCGGGGCGGCGCAGATGAGGACGCCCTTCCGCCACGGCAGCACGCCGGTGGGGAACGGCAGGTCGGCCAGGAACACCGTGGACCTGTCGAACCGCCCGTCGCCGTCGGCGTCTTCCAGCGTCACCACCCGCCCGCCGGCGTCGAACTTGCCGGTGCGGCCGGTCGGGTAGTCGGTCATCTCGACCGCCCACAGCTTGCCGTCCGGCCCGAACGCGAGGAACACCGGGTCGGCAACCAGCGGTTCAGCGGCGACGAGGTCGATCGTCAGTTTCGCCTTCGTTTGCAGGGCGGCGTGCGACTGCTGCGGGGACAGCGGGCGGGTGCCGCCGGTCTTGGCCGAGTCGAACGTCGGCGGGAACACTTTGCCGAGGTGGTCCTTCGCCGCGGCCACGATCTTGTCCTCCAGCCCGGCGGCGAACGCCGACGGCTGGTCGTAGTAGATCATCGCCCCGCCGCCCTCGTACCCGCCCTCCTTCAGCACCCGCTCGCTCGGGATGTACCCCGGCGCGTGGTTGGCGTAGGCGGTCACCCACAG
The DNA here is from genome assembly GCA_022841795.1 of Fimbriiglobus sp. Lineage (GTDB taxonomy): Bacteria > Planctomycetota > Planctomycetia > Gemmatales > Gemmataceae > JALHQU01. The sequence continues at coordinate 10,549 of JALHQU010000207.1, read as the reverse complement.
CCGGCGGATGTCGAGTTCCCGCTTCAGCCGCAGCGGGTAATCGACCACCACCTCGCCGGGTAAATGAACCATCGCCAGCGAGTCGCCGAACGCCCACGTCTGCACCGGGCACGGGATGCTGGTCGGCAGCTTCTCCCCGCGGTCGAGCTTGGCGAGGGTGACGCGGGCGTGGTGGCCGATGGCGTCCATCCGCTTCGCCTTTTCCTCCCACTCCTTGCGGGTGGGCAGGGACGCGAGCGGCAAATCCAGCAGCGTGGTCTTCGCGGTGATCGTCCCCGACACCGGGGCGAGGAAGTTCCGTTCCAGCCGTCGCACTTCGGCAGCAATCTCCCGCCCCTGCGCCAGGGCCACGTCTTCCTTGCCGCCGGTCACGCCCGAGTTCGGGTTCTGGTCCGCCCCGCAGCCGATGGCGACCAGACCGACGGTGCCGGGGAACAGTTCTTCCAAACTGGCCGCGGCGTACCCGGCCCAATCCCCGCCGATCTTGTTGTGCGACAGCGTGACGCAGTGGCAGGCGTAGTTCAGGTACACCGCCCGCACCGCCCGCTTCTCGTCCCGCACGATCAGCACCGGCAGGTCGTGGTCGATCGGCCCGCGGGCGGTCCGCCGGTTCATGGCGAACGACGCCGACCCGACACCCCATTCCAGCGTCGCCGGCTTCAAATCCTTGATCGCCGCCACCGCCGTCGCTTCCAGCCGGTCGAGGAACACCGGCGTGTACTTGTCGATGTTCGCCTGGTGTTCCTTCGGGATGGGCACGCCGAAGATGGTCGGGTTCGCGCCGGCCAGCATCGGCCCGGTGTGCGTGTGCGTGGCGGCGACGGCCAGCCGCTCCTTCTTCACCCCGGCCTTCTTGTCCAGCCGGCGGGCCAGCTCGTCGTACAGGTCCTCCGGCATCCCGAGTACATCGATCGTGAGCAGCACCACCGGCGACTTCGACCCGTCGTCGATCGCCAGCCCGCGGGCGTGGACCTTCTGGTACACCCCCTCGGATTCCGTTCGCCGCCCGCCGAACCCGTTCAGGCGGATGGGGTGGTCCGGGGTGATGTCCGTCTTGGCGATGCCGACCCGGTACTGGGCGGGGGCGGGCAGAGCAGTGCAGACGAACAGCAGCGCGAGGAACGTGCGGCGCATGGCGGGAGGGCCTCCGGTGTGCAGGCCGGATTATCGCAGACCGGGCGGCGTTCGGCGACGGGGGAAGGGGTGTTCTTGGCGAACGGCCCGGCGTCAGCCGGCGGGTGGTTGGTATGCCCGGACCCACCGGCCGGCCGACGCCGGGCCGTTCGCCCGGACACGGCTGCCCCTTCATATAACGCCCGCAGCGGCCGCGCACGGAGTTTCACCATGCGCACCCTGCTCGCTTTGGGCCTGGTCCTCGGGCTGACCGCCGTCACCCGCGGCGACGACAAGAAGGACGACAAGAAGAAGGCCGACCCGACCGGCACCTGGAAGTGTGAGATGGAGATCATGGGGATGAAGCGGACGAGCACCATGAAGCTGAAGCTGGACGGGGACAAGCTGACCGGCACAGTGGCCACCCAGGAGGGGCAGGAGGCGAAGGTGGAGGACGGCAAGTTCAAGGACGGGGAGGCGACGTTCGCCGTCACCCGCGAGCGGGAGGGGAACAAGTTCACCGTCAACTACAAGGCGAAGATCGACGGGGACAGCGTCAAGGGCACGGCGACGGTGAACCTCGGCGGCGAGGAGCGGAAGATCGAGTTCGAGGGCAAGCGGGCGAAGGACGAGAAGAAGGACAAGTGAGCGGGGCGGTGGGAAAAGACGGCCGGGGGGTTGGAGTTCACGCTTCAGCGTGAGTCAGGTTCACTCACGCTGAAGCGTGAACTCCAACCCCCCGGCCGCACTTCACCGCGATGAGTAAGGGGCATGCCGAGGTTGGTCACAGCCACTCGGTCAGCACCTGCTCGTCTTCCAGACGTTTCCGCAGGCGGTGCAGGCGGACCCGCATCGCCTCCGGCGTCTTGCCCAGGCGGTCCGCCGCCTCCGCCGTCGTGTACCCCTGCAGGCGGAGTTCCATCAACTGCCGGTCGTCGGCGTCCAGTTCCAGCCACAGGCGGGCGAGCGCGTCCCGCACCGCCGCCGCCGTGCCGGGGTTGGTGTCCCGGCGGCTGATCGTGGCCAGCACGTCGGCCGGGTGGTCGGTCGAGTCCCCGTTCGCCAGCCGCACCTGGCGGCGGTGCCGCCGCCACTGGTGGGCGATCTTCCGCCGCACCATCTTCAGCGCCAGCGCGATCAGCGAGCCGGGGTTGGACACGTCGAACCTGTCGTTCCGCAACCCGACCAGCAGGCTGCGGTGGACAGACTGCACCAGGTCGAGCGAGTCCAGGTACGGCCGCAGGGCCGGGCCGAGGTGGACGCGGGCGGCGATGCGGAGATCGCCCTCGTAGGTGCGGGCGAGCTGTTCGAGCGCGGCGTCGTCCCCGCCGCGGGCGCGGGCCATGAGGTCGGCGAACGTGGGGTCGGGCGCGGCCATCGGGCACGGGCGGGGAAAAGTTGAGGAATACTGTAACGCCCGGAGCGGCCCGTGGCATAGGCTTTATTCGCGTTGGGTGATTCATCTTGGTGAACCCCGACCGCAAGGTCGGCGGGTGCGAGTGAGTAGCGAATCACACCCACGGCCCTCGCGGGCCGGGTTCACCCGGATTCGCAGTCCGGGCGGGCGGAACCATGCTCCCGACATCGTTAGATCGGTCGGCGGTGGACGGGCAACTGGCGGCGGCGCGGGCCGAACTGGAAGCCCGCGTGCGGGCCGGGCGTGCCGGTTCCGCCGACGACCTGAAGGACTCGTTCCCCGACGTGTGGGCGGACCCGGAGGCGGCGCTCGAACTGGTGTACGCCGAGTTCGTGTTCCGCACGGCCGCCGGCGAAGCCCCGGACCCGGCCGACTGGTACCGCCGGTACCCGCACTGGAGCGACCGGCTGGAGCGGCTGTTCGCCCTGTACGACCTGATGCGGGGGCGGGAGACGCACGGGTTCCGGACGGACGGCACGGTCGGCGACGAGGACGACCCCGGCGACGGCCCGCCGCCCGGCCGCCACCCGCCGGGGTACGAAATCCTGGGCGAGATCGGCCGCGGCGGGATGGCGGTGGTGTTCAAGGCGCGGCAGGTGGCGCTCAACCGGGTGGTCGCGCTGAAGGTGCTCCGCGGCGGCTGGCTGGCGGACGAGGACCGCGGCCGCGTCCGCCGCGAGGCGATGGCCGCCGCCCGGTTGCAGCACCCGCACGTCGCCCAGATCCACGAGGTGGGCGAGTGGGCCGGCGCCCCGTTCCTCACCCTGGAGTACGTACCCGGTGGCACGCTGGCGGACGTGCTCGCCCGGTCGCAGCGGCAGGGGGCGGTGGGCGTCACGCCAGCACGAGCGGCGGAACTGATGGAAACGCTCGCCCGCACCATGCACGCCGCCCACGAGTTGGGCATCGTCCACCGTGACCTGAAGCCGGCGAACATCCTGCTGGCCGGCGACCCGACCGACCCGCTGGCCGGGCCGAAGATCGCCGACTTCGGGCTGGCCGTCACCGTCGATCGGTCGGCGGTCGATTCGCACACGGCCACGCTGGCCGGCACCCCGTGCTACATGGCCCCGGAGCAGGCCGACTGTCGGCGGGCGGCGGTCGGCCCGCGGACGGACGTGTACGCGCTCGGCGGCCTGCTGTACGAACTGCTCACCGGCCGCCCGCCGGTGCAGGGGGCGACGGTGCTGGAGACGCTCGACCTGGTGCGGACGGCCGACCCGGTGGCCCCGCGGCTGCTCAGCCCGAACACCCCCCGCGACCTGGAAACGGTGTGCCTGAAGTGCCTGCGGAAGTCGCCGGACCAGCGGTACCCGTCGGCGGCGGCCCTGGCCGACGACCTGCGGGCGTACCTGGACGGCCGGCCGATCACCGCCCGCCCGGTGTCGGCCGCTGAGCGCGGGATGATGTGGGCGCGGCGGCACCCGCAGGTGGCCGCGCTGGCGGCGGCGGTGGTGCTGCTGGTGGGCACGGTGCTGGCCGTCACCACCAGCAAGTGGCGGGCGAGCGAGGCGGCCCGCGAGCGGGAGGCGGGCCTGCGGCAGACGGCCGAACAGGGGGAGCAGCGGGAGGCCGACCTGCGGCACGAGGCGGAGGGGCGGGAGGCGAGGCTGCTGTTGAAGACCGCCCGCCTGCAGTGGGTGAGTCACGACCTGGCCGGCGCGCGGGAAGCGCTCGCCCGGTGTCCCGAGGACCACCGCCCGGCCGAGTGGCGGGCGTTGTGGCGGGCGTGCCGCCCGCCGGTGCGGGTGATGCCGCGGGGGTCGCTGGCGGACGACTCGCCGAACCACGGCGCGAGCAAGCTGGTGTACAGCCCGGACGGCCGACACCTGGCCGCCCGCATGGCGAATCACTCGGTGACGGTGTGGGAGGTGGACTCGGGCCGGGAGGTGTACGCCCACAAGGCCCGCGGGGCGAACCTCGACGTGGCCTTCCCGGACGACGCCCGACTTGTCATTAGCGACAGCCGGGACGACGGCGGGCGGGTGCCGGCGGCGGCCACCGTGTCCTTCGTCGAACTGGAGTTGGCCACCCGCAGGGCGGGCGAGGTGCGGCGGTTCGCCCGCGGCGGCGGCCGCGCCTACCTGCTGTCCGCCGACGGGCGGTACGGGGCGCACTACTCCGCACTGAACCAGCTCCGGGTGTTCGACCTGAACACCGGGGCGGAGAAGGCGGTGACCATTCCGGGGGTGACGGACCGGAACTTCCAGTTCGCCCAGACCGGGCACCGGCTGATCACCACCGCGGTGACGGACCGCACCCGCGTGTGGGATGCGGCGACGCTCGCCGAGGTGAAGTCTCTGCCGCTGCCGGAGAAGGTGGCGCCGCAGCACAGCCGGCTGTTCGCCGCCCTCAGCCCCGACGGCACCCGGCTCGTCCTCCAGAAACAGATCGAGGGGGACGACGGCGAACTGGTGTTCCGCGACCTGAACGCGAACAAACCGGATCGGGTGTTGTACTTCACCGGCGAGTCCATCCGACGCCCCCTGTTCAGTCCGGACGGCCGGCTCGTGGCGGCGTGGCTGTACCGCCGCGGGTACGTCGGGGTGTGGGAGTTCGACAGCGGGCGGGAGGTGTTCCAGATCCGCGGGTATGAGGGGCAGGCGACCGCCACGGTGTTCAGCCCGGACGGCAAGCGGCTGGCAGTCGGCTACCCCGGTTGGGAGGTGGTGGAGTGGGACGTGTCCGCCGACGCCCCGTAACCCGTTCGCCCACGACCTGGCAAAAACACGCCCGCCCCTGGGGGTTCCAGGGGCGGGCGTGTTGTTCGAGAGGCCCGGGCCGGGGTCGAACCGGCGTGTGACGGTTTTGCAAACCGTTGCCTTTCCACTTGGCTACCGGGCCATGTTCCACACGTGAATCGTATCGGCGTGGCGGGCCGAGTCAACTCACGGACACGGTATCGGCCGGGCGGGTTCGCGGGCTTCACCCATTCGGCCGGGCGACCACCGGGTTCCGCAGCACCCCCAGCCGCTCGATCTCCAGTTCCACCACATCGCCCGGCTGCAGCCACCCGCCGACCGCCTCCGGCGTCAGCTCCAGGATGCACCCGGTGCCGACGGTGCCCGAGCCGATCACGTCGCCCGGCCGCAGCTCGGTGTCACGGCTGGCGTGGGCCAGGATCTGCGGCCACGTCCAGTGCATCGTGCCGGCGTTCCCGCGGCTGTACTCCTTGCCGTTCACGCGGGCGATCATGGTCAGATGCAGCCGGCCGTCGCGGTACACGTCCCGCAAAGCCGTAAACGGCGTCAGGTGTCCGAGGCTGGTGGCGAAGTCCTTGCTCTTGCTCGGCCCCAGCCCGACGGCCATCTCCGCCCGCTGGATGTCGCGGGCCGACCAGTCGTTCATGATCGTGAACCCGGCCAGGCAGTTCAGTGCCGAGTCGTCTGCGGGTAAGTTCGCAGCCGCCGTGCCGACCACGCACGCCAGTTCCAACTCGTAATCCAGCGCCTGTGAACCGTGCGGTGCCCACACCGGATCGCCGTCACCGACGATCGCCACCGGGTTCGAGAAGTAGAAGACGGGCACCTCGTACCACTGCGGCACCATGCCCAGCCCGCGGTGCCCCCGGCACGTTTTCACATGCTGCTCGAAGGCGTAGAAGTCGCGGAGCGACTTGATTTGAGATTTGAAATTGAAGAGTGAAGATTGGGATGGCACGGATCACCGTTTCTGATTCTGAAGGCGTTTTCTCGCCGTCAGGAGCGAGGCAGTCATGATGGCCGTGATCTCGCCCGCCTCGACGAGAAGTGGTTGGACGAGATCCGCGTTCAGCATCTCGGACTCGATCACCAGTTCCAGCCAGTACGCGCTCTCGTCGGCCTCCTCGACCACGATGCCGAGTTTGGCCACGAAGTCTCTTTGAGACTTGGCCCGGCAAACGGCCCGGTAAATGGCCCCGACCGAACTGGCCGAGTCCATCAGTTGCTGTGAGATCGTCCGCCCCTGGGGCGTGTGCGGTAGTGAGGACACCAGGCGCATGACCCGGAGGGTGAACGCCTTCGTCCGTCGTTTCAGGTCGTCCGGCGTCATGGCGGCTCCTCGATCGCCAGCCAATCTTCATTCATCATTCCCAAATCTTCAATCACAAAGTGCCCCTTGTGGCTTGCTCGCGTTCGATGGCCTCGAACAACGCCTTGAAGTTGCCCTTGCCGAAGCTCTTGCCGCCCCGCCGCTGGATCACCTCGAAGAACAGGGTCGGCCGGTCGGCCACCGGCTTGGTGAAGATTTGCAGCATGTACCCCTCGTCGTCCCGGTCCACCAGGATGCCGAGTTCGGCCAACTCGTCCAGGTCTTCCTTGATGGCGCCGATGCGATCCGGCAGGGCGGCGTAGTAGCTCTTCGGCACCCGCAGGAACGACACGTCGTTCGCCCGCATCGCCCGCACCGTTTTCACGATGTCGCCGGTGATGAGCGCGACGTGCTGCACCCCCGGCCCGCCGTAGAAGTTCAGGTACTCCTCGATCTGGCTCTTCCGCTTCCCCTGCGCCGGCTCGTTGATCGGGAACTTGATCCGCCCGGTGCCGCTCTGCACCACCTTGCTCATGAGCGCCGAGTACTCGGTGCTGATGTCCTTGTCGTCGAAGTGCATGAGCTGGCTGAACCCGAGCACCGTCTTGTGAAACTCCACCCACTCGTTCATCTTCCCCTCTTCCACGTTGCCGACGATGTGGTCGATGGCCGCCAGCCCGACCGGGTGGAAGGTGCTCTCCTGATACCGCTCCGGGTCCATCGGCTTGTACCCCGGGGCGAACACCCCGCGGTAGCGGTCGCGGTTGACGAAACTGTAGGTGGTGTCCCCGTAGGCCAGGATGCTGGCGGTTTCGTACACCCCGTGCTCGTCCTCCAGCGCCTGCGGGGCGGCCCACGGGGTGCCCCCCCGCTTCACCGCTTCATTAAACGCCGCCCGCACGTCCGGCACGTCCATGGCGATGTCCATCACCCCGTCGCCGTGCGTCAGTAGCCGCCGGCTTTCCGGGTGGGCCGCGCTCAGCGGCGAAGTCAGCACGAACGTGATCTCCCCCTGGCGGAGAACGTATCCGGCCTCGTGCTTCACCTTCGTCTCCAGCCCGGCGTAGGCGACCGGGTCGAACCCGAACGCGTTGCGGTAGAAGAACGCGCTCTGCCGGGCGTTGCCGACGAAGAAGCGGACGTGGTCGATCTTGCGGAGGGGGATGTCTTGCATGATTGATTAACCACAGAGACACAGAGGCACAGAGAAGGCGAGAGACATTTTACAAGACCAGCCGCTTCAAGCCGTCTTTCAGCACCGGCACGTTGAAGTTCATGAGCAGCCCGGCCCGCGTCCGGGTCAGGCGGAGGTATGTCAGCAGTTGGGCGTCGTGGACCGGGATGATTTTCTCGACGGCCTTCAGCTCCAGCACCAGTTGGTTGGGGAAGTAGAAGTCGAGGATGAACTCGTCCGACAGGGTCCGGCCCTTGTACACGAGCGGCAGGTGGTGCTGGGGCAAGCAGTCGATGCCTCGCAGTTTGAACCCCTCCTCCAGACACGCCTGGTACACCGATTCGAGCAGCCCCGGCCCCATCAGCCGGTGGACCTCGATCGCCGCCCCGATCACCGCACTCGTCAGCGGGTCGCGCTCGTCCATTGCCCCTCTCCTGTCTTCTCTGTGTCCCTGTGCCTCTGTGGCTAGTTTATTTTCTGTCGTGCCTCTTTCGCCGCGGTGCGGACGGTCGGGTGCGGGTCGGCGTCCAGCCGTTTCAGGGCCGGTAGGGCCGGCTTCGCGTCCGGGCCGATGCCGCCCAGCGCCAGCGCCGCCTGCCGGCGGACGGTCCACTCCGGGTCTTTCAAAGCGTCTGTCAGGGCGGGCACCGCACTCCGGGCGTCCGGGCCGATCGCCCCGAGCGCCAGGGCGGCATTCTGTCGGACCAGAGCGTTCTTACTCTTCAGCAGCGGGACCAGTTCGCCGACCGCCTCGGCCGCCGCCGGCCCGTGCAGGCTCAGCCCGAGCGCCCCGCGGGCCTGCACCTCCGGGTCGGCGTCGGCCAGCATCGCCCGGCAGTCGGCCACGCTCTTGTTGGCGTCGCGGAGCGGCACCGCCGGGTTCTGCGGCTGACATCCGGCTAGGAGAATCAGCATGGCAAACCAACACACGGCCTGTGTCGTCGTCCGGATAGTGGGGATCGAGCGCGGGAGCAGGTTGTGAAGCAATCCGAAAAAAGACCTCACCCGGCTCGCTCCGCTCGCCACCCTCTCCCAGGCGCCCCTTCGGGGCTGGGAGAGGGTCAAGACTCTTCCTCCCCCTCTCCCGCCTCGCCTGCGGCGAGGGAACAGGGAGAGGGGGCCGGGGGGTGAGGTCTTCGACCCGCACACCCCCGACTCCCGAACCGGGATGGTACAATCGGTCCGCCCGACCGAGCGAGGAGGAAGCACCATGTCACGCCCTCGGGCCGGGTTCACGCTGGTCGAGCTGCTGGTGGTCATCGCCATCATCGCCGTGCTCATCGGGCTGCTGCTGCCGGCCGTGCAGAACGTGCGGCAGGCGGCGGCGCGGTTGCAGTGCCAGAACAACCTGAAGCAGATCGGCCTGGCCCTGCACAACCACCACGATTCGGAGGGGCGGTTCCCCGGCGGGGTGGTGATCGGCGGGTCGGTCGGGCTGCTCGACGACGGGCACGCCACCGGGTTCACCTACCTGCTGCCGTACCTGGAGCAGGGCAACCTGCGGAACGTGTACCGCATCGACCTGCCGTGGCACGACCCGGCGAACTACACCCCAGTCGGCCTGCGGGTGAAGGCATTTTACTGCCCGGCCAACCGCGCCGACGGCGGCCTCGACCTGCGGCCGATCGCCGCCCAGTGGAACACCCCGCTGCCGCCGTTCGCCGCCGGCACCGACTACGCCTTCTGCAAGGGGGCGAACGCCGGGCTGTGGCCGGACCCGTCGCTGGTGCCGGCCCAGGCCCGCGGGCCGTTCGGGGTGGCGGTGCTGGGCGCCGCGGGGCGGGTGACGCTGGGCACGGTCACGCTGACGGACATCACCGACGGCACGTCGAACACGTTCGCGGTGGGCGAGGCGGCGGGGGCGAATCCGAAATTCCCCATCCGCGACCTGAGCCGGCCCGGCGGAACCGTCGCCGACCCGTTCACCGGCCAGCCGGCGCTCATGGAGCAGTCGTGGGGGGCGACCGGGTTCTCCGACCTGTCGCACCCGTGGTACGCCAGCGTGCTGGCCGTCACTGCTCAGCGCGGGATCGCCCCGAACTTCGCCGACGAGCCGCTCAACCGCTCGCCGGGCACGCCGACCATCTTCGGCAGCGACAGCTCCGGGGCGAACGTGTCCGGGCGGGACTTCGTCAGCGGGTTCCGCAGCGTACATTCCGGCGGGGCGAACTTCGTGCTGTGCGACGGGTCGGTGCGGTTCGCCCGGCAGACCCTCGACCCGGCGACGTACCGGGCGCTGTCCACGACGGCCGGCGGGGAGGTGGTTGGAGAGTGGTGAATAAGGTTAACCACAGAGGCACAGGGACACAGAGAAGACGAAGGAAGATATCTCAATCCATCTCTCGTCTTCTCTGTGTCCCTGTGCCTCTGTGGTTAATTCCCCACTTGAATGCCGAACCGCTTCACCAGCCCTTCCAACTCCGCCCGCAGGAACGGGAAGCTCGGGGCGATGAAGAAATCCACCTGCATCTTCGACGGGTCGTAGTCCTGGCGGATCACGTCGTCCGTCACGAACGGGCGGCGGCGGGCGTCCGGGCTGAACAGCGAGTGCGGGATTTCGCCGAAGCTGCTCAGGATGCCCGCCCCGAACACCTTCGTCTCGCCGTGCTCCTCGATCAGCCCGAACTCGATGCTGAACCAGCTGAACCGCTTGAGCGCCAGCACCTGGTCGCCCTTGTCGGTGGTCGCCGCCGCCTTGCCGATGAGCGTGAGCAGCTCGGCGTAGTCCTGGTTCATGAGCGGCGGGACGTGCCCCAGGCAGTCGTGGATCATGTCCGGCTCGGGGGTGAACTCGGGGTGCGACCCGTGCCGCAGGAACTGCGTCACCGGGAACC
>JALHQU010000206.1 GCA_022841795.1 Fimbriiglobus sp. | reverse complement strand
AGGCGGCCGGCCTGCTGGCCGACCTGACCGCCGCCCGCCGCCAGCGGGCCGACCTGCTGCTCGCCCCCACCCCCCGCGACCCGGCCACCCGCAAGAAGCGGGACGAACTGCTCGCCGACCTCGACACCCGCATCGCCGACGCGGACCGCGGGCTGCGGCCGCTGCTCCCGGCCGTGCAGCGGGCGGAGCGGTTGGCGAAGGCCACCGCCGACGACCTGCGGAAGGAACTGGCGGCCGGCATCGCCGTCATCGACTTCTGCGGGTACGTCCGACACGCGAATGGCAAACCGCCGACGAGAACGGCGTGCCTGGGGGCGTTCGTGGTCACCCGCGACGGGGTGACGTGGGTGGACCTCGGACCGACCGCCCGGATCGAGAAGGCGATCGGCCTGTGGCGGGAGGCGATCGCCGATGCGGACCACGCGGTGCCGGCCGACCTCGCCCCAGACGTGCGGCGGTTGATGTGGGAGCCGGTCCGCAAGTCGCTGCCCGCCGGGGTGACGGACGTGTATGTGTGCCCGGACGCGGCCGTGTGCCGGCTGCCGTGGGCTGCCCTGCCGGGGGACAAGCCAGGCACGGTGCTGCTGGAGGACGAGTTCGCTTTGGCGACCGTCCCGCATGCCCCGTTCCTGCTCGACCAGCTGTGGGGGCCGGACAAGACTGCCAGGCCGAAGTCCGACGTGCTGGTCGTCGGCGGGGTGGACTTCGACGCCAAACTCGGTGCGAAGGGCGATCGGAAGCCCGACGCGGCCGAGCTGCCCCGCGGCCCGAAGTCGAAGCCGTGGGTTCCGCTACCCGCGTCCAAGGCGGAGATGGACGGGCTGCTGGAGTTCGCCAAGGGAGGGCAGCGGCCGACGCTCGCCCTGACCGGCGAGCGGGCGGACGCGGCGGCCGTGCTGGCGGCGCTGCCGAAAGCCAGGTACGCCCACCTGGCCACCCACGGGTTCTTCGCCGATTCGCAGGTCCGCGCCGGCTTCGCCCTGGACGAGGTGGACTACCAGGTGTCGCTCCGCGGCGAGCGGGTGGGGCGGGCGGCGAACAGCCCGCTGGTGATGACCGGGCTGGTGCTGGCCGGGGCGAACGACCCGGTCACCCCCGGCCGCGGGGTGGTAACCGGGGAGAGCCTGATCGACCTCGACCTGAGCGGGCTGGAGTTGGCGGTGCTGTCCGCCTGCCAGACCGGGTTGGGCGAGGTGGCCGGCGGGGAGGGGGTGTTCGGCCTGCAGCGGGCGTTTCACCTGGCCGGGACGATGAACGTGGTGGCCAGCCTGTGGAACGTGAGCGACGCCGCCACCGCCGCCCTGATGGGCGAATTCTACCGCCAGCTGTGGGAGAAGAACCAGCCGCCGATCCGGGCACTCAAGGCGGCCCAGCTGGCCGTGTACCGCACCGACCGCGACAAGCTCGGCGACCTGCGGCTGCGGTCGCCGGTGCCGTCGGGGGTACCGGACACGGAGCGAAAAGCCGAGACCCGGTTCCCGGCCACCGGGAGTAAGGATGGCATCGTCCGCAACCACCCCGCCCTGTGGGCCGGGTTTACGCTATCCGGGCCGGGGCGATGACCAGCCCCGGCCCCATGACTGACCCGAGGCTGTGGTGCGCCAGTCAGGGGCGGGCGTCAGTCGACAATCCGACTGCGGAGGGGGCGGAAGTTGGTTACATGAAGTGACCGAGATCAATTGCAACCCTCGCAGTTCTTCACATGGACTCTCCGCCCCAGGCGGACCTGCGGGCGGGGAACAGCATTACCGTGCCCACACCCCGGCGCCGTTCGGCGGGGTGACCGGCCGGCCGGCGAGCGTCATCACCTCCACGCGGTCGGCGAACAGCCGGTACCGCACCCCCCGGGTGGGGTCGAACAGCTCGACGTACAGCGGGGTGCGGGCGGTCTCGACCAGGGTCACCGGGCCGGTGGTCGTCCGGCCCGCCCACCTGAGTGGAGCGTCCGCCTGGGTGAACTGGCCGATCTCACTCAGGTACACCTGCCGAGGGGTTACGGGAGTGGCCCCTTCGACAGGCAGGTCGCTCGCGGCGGGGGCCAGGGCGGCTAGGCTGGCGATCATGGCGGCGGGGATAAGCAGGGCGCGGGTCATGGTCGTCCTCCGGAGGGTCGAGCCGGCCGGGCCGGATCGGGTTGCGGGTCGAACGGGGCGATTGCCCCTGTACCCCTCACTGCGGCGGATGGCGGGCTGTGCGATATGTGGGTGGTGTCCGGCGATCATTGCACGCGGAGATTTCGAGCCGTTTTCACGAGTCGCAACCCAGTTTTCAAGGCGATTTCGCTCCCGTGCAATGATCGCCGGACACCACCGATATGTGAAAAGTGGTGAAAAAGTATTGGCTCACCAGCGTGACGAAAAAGCCGCGGGGCGGAGCACATAGCTCCGCCCCGCGGCTTCTTGGATGCACCTCACTTCTTCACGGCCGATTGCGGAATCTTCTTCATCTTCTTCTGCACCAGCACTTTCGCACACACCGCCACCGTCGTCCCGTTCCCCCCCGGCACCTGGCTGATCTGGTTCTCGAACACGGCCTCCGCCTCGTAGTACGAGCCGCCGCGGTACAGGTGGATGACGGCCTTGTCCGACGCGAACACGAGGTCCCGCATGGCGTGCGGGTCGTCGGCCAGCTTGCCGTTGATGCTGACCACCACGTCGCCCACCTGGAGGCCGATCTCGGCGGCCGGCGAGCCGGGGTAGACGCGGGTCACGGTGCAAGCGTTCCGCCCGTTCGACGTGAGATCGACGCCGAGGCGCCACTCCTGGTCCGGCTTTGGCGCGTCCGGCGCACCGTAGTCGTTATTCGCAGGTTGCGGCTTCGCAGGCGTGCCGCCGGGGCGGGGCAGTTGACCGCCGTTGCGGGCCGAAACCCCTGAGATCGCCAGAGCGGTCAGGACGGCGGTCAGGATGAGCTTGCGGAACACGGTTGTGTCCTCCGATGGTGGCCGATCAGTTCGGCCGGTGCTGGGTGGTCGGGGCGACTGTGCCCCTCACACCCCTCTCTGCGGCGGGCACATCCGAAACCGATACGACTTCCGGGAATTTTTCCCTCCGGCTGGTGGCGACCCGTTCCGTCCAGCCGACAGGCCACCGTAAGAAACGAATGACGCCGGCCGCCGGGGAACCCCGGCGGCCGGCGGCGGTCACTGCACCCACTTCCCTTCGCACCGCGGGTACCGCCGGAACGGGTCGGTCGGTCGCTCCTTGATCTCCGCGTGGTCGGCGTACAGCCGGAACCCGAGCCGGCGGGAGACATCGTACAGCTCCACGTACTCGGCGGTGCGGCCTACCTCGGTCATCAGGCTCCGTTGGCCGTTCGTCCGCCGTTCCTGCCACACCCGCGGGCCGGTCTGGACGAACCGGCCGGCGCCGCTCTCGAAGCTGGTGCGGGCCATCCCGCCCGCGTGCCCCCCGCCCCCGCCGATGTTCCCCTTCCACACGATGGCGAACGCGGCGTGGGTGGAGCGGATCTCCGGACCGACCTTGTTGCCGAGCAGGTAGTTCTGGGAGAAGTACCCGACCGTCTGCCACTTCAGGGCGAGGAACGGAAAGTCCACCCGCCGGCCGGTCAGGATGGCCCGGGCGGTCGCCTCGGCCTCCCGCTCGCCCTTCGCCCGCAGCCAGGCGGTCAGCGCGGTCAGCTCTCGCATCGCCTCTTGGGACACCTCGGCCATGATCGCCCCGCCGCTGGCCCCGCCGGACGCGACCAGGCTGATCACCCGCTGCCCGGCGGTCTCGGGCGACGCCCAGTCGACGAACCGCTCGGACGCGAAGTACACGTTCCCGCGGCCGTACCGCCGCTCGTAGTCGGCCACGAGGGCGGCGTACTCATTCCACATCTTCTTCTTGAACCCCGGGTTCGGCACCAGTTCAAGGATGGCGGTGATGTCCCCCTTCAGCAGCCGCTCGATCGTCTCCGTCTTCACCTTCACCCCGCGGCCGACGTCGAACGTGCCGCGGCCCTCGCCGGTGAACACGTTGAACTTGAACGACCCCCGCCACGTCCAGTCGTAGACCGTCTGGTGCTGTCGGGCGCCCAGCACGGTGTACCGCCACACGTGCTTGTGCTGCACCCAGCCCTCGCCGCGGACCTCGCCCGTCTTCGGGTCGAACGTGAGCGCGTCCAGCCCGGCGTCCCCCTCGTTCCCCTGGGCCATCCGCTTCAACTCCTTCTCCACCTCCTTCCCGCAGTTCTGGTTCTTCAGGTCGATCGGCTTGCCGTCGGTCGGCGGGTTGTACGGCACCAGCAGGCCGAACCCCTGGCCGAGGCACATTGTCGCCGTGCATCCGACCGCGAGAGCCACGAGTAGTGTGCGGACCATGACAGGACCTCCGAATGCCGAGCATCGTCGGCGGGTTGATACGCGGGGGCGGACAAGCCCCCACACCCCCAAATGCGGCGGGCGGGCCGGCCGGCGATACGCTGTGGGGCGGATTTTTATCCCCACCTCGGGCGGCGGGAGGAATCGCAGGAACGTCAAAACCGCGTGCCGCCCCCGAAGTCGATCGGGGGCGGCACGCGGGTGTGCGGGGGAGGGCCCACCGGGCGGCTGGGTCACCGCTCCTCGACCGGGATGAACTCCCACTGCTGGTTGCTGTTCCCGTGCGCAGGCCAGAGCAGGACGCGGCCGCCGTTGGCCTGGGACCCGCGTTCGACATCGAGCACCTGGTTGTCGGCCTGGGAGCGGATCTTGACCGTCCGTCCATCCCGGTCCAGAACCCACTGCTGGTGGGAGTCCCCGGTGAGGGGCCGCAACCGGAGCGTCCCGCCGGACGCGGTCAGCACGGTGCCGGTCGCTCGGTTCTCCAGCACCGGCGCCCCGTTGGCTAGCACCTTGATCCGCCACTGCTGGCGGCTGGCTCCGGAGTAATCAGTTTGGGTCAGGGAGTCCCGCGAGCCGGTCAGCACCTTGCCACTCAGCGTGTTCTGGACGCGGTAGTACCGGTTCGTTTGCAGAGGGGCGTTCTGCGCGCCGGCCGGACTCGTTTCCGTCGGACGGTAACCGTCCCGCCGGCGGACGTACACGGCCACCGGCGACCCGTAGGTCGGCCCGTCCAGGTGGTCCGGGGTGGCCACCCGGATCAGGGCCATCGCCCCCAGCTTGTTCGTCCACGACCCGTCGGCCATCTGGCGGGCGGCGTGGGTGCACGCCTTCACCCGCCCGTCCGGCTGCAGCGTGGCGTACAGGACGATCTTGTCCTCCCCCGCCTTCCACCCGTAGTCCAGCCGGCCGATGCGGGTGAACCCGGACTTGGCGTACAGGGCGTCGAAGTCGGCGACCCGCGGGCCCGGCCACATCCACCGGTCGGTGACGCCGATCGACCAGGCGATGCAGTTGTACGCCCGGGTCGGCTGGCCGATGACGGTGAACTCGTCCCGCAGCCGCGGCCACTCGCGGGCCTCGATCCTGCGGATCGAGTGGACGGGCGAGGCGGACAGCAGGGCGTCGTCCCCGCGGCCGAGGCCGGCGAACGCGCCGGTCAGCAGGACGGCGGAGGTCAGGAGGCGGGTGAACATGGCATCTCCGGGGGTCGGGGGTTGGGGGCGAATCGCCCGCTGCCCGGACTGCGGCCGCCACGGGCCTGAGCGATACCGGTTTCGCGACGAAGGGAGATTTGCGGCGGCGGATTTCTGCGGTTATTCTGATGCTCCCTCACGCACCCACCTGGAGTCACGCCCATGGCCGACAGCCCGACCGTCGAGGTGACCAACGCCCTGGCCCGACTGGCCGCCGGGGATCCCGCAGCCCGCGAGCAACTGCTCGTCCGCACCCAGCAGCGGCTGCAGCGGCTGGCCAGCAAGATGCTGCACGGCGGGTTCTCGCGGTTGGAGCGGTTCGAGCAGACGGACGACGTGATGCAGTCGATGTTCCTGCGGCTGCTGAAAGGGTGGGACGGGATTCTGGTGGGCGAGCGCGGGCAGGCGTTGACGGACGCGGGGGTGTTCCTGTGCCGGGCAACGCGGCTGTTACGGGAGGTGCTGCTGGACATGGCCCGGCAGCACTACGGCCGGGCCGGCAACCGACCCGGGCGGGTGTCGTTAGACGCCGCCGACCAGTCGTCGGACGGGACGCCGGGGTACGACCCCGGGACGGAGACGCTTAACCCGGAGGCGTTGGCCCTGTTCACCGAGTTCCACACGGCGGTGGAGGCGCTGCCGGATCACCTCCGCCAGGTGGTGGACCTGCACTGGTACCAGGAGTTCACCCACCAGGAGGTGGCCGACCTGCTCGGCATCGCCGAGCCGACCTCGCGGAAGTACTGGGTGGCCGCCCGGCTGCAACTCACTGAGAAACTGGGCGCCAACCCGTTTGACCGTTACGGGGGGTGATAGCAGGGTGCGTACGGCTCTCTCAGGTATGACGGCTTTGAGACAACTCGATCTCCATTTCCAGTCGGACCGATCTGGCTGGATAGGTCGGCATCGGGTCGGGCAAGGGGTAAAAAAACTGCCCCGGTGTGGGCGGTCGGAACGGCCCACACCGGGTTGCCTCACTCAAATGTGGTCAGCAACCCGCGAGCGGCGCGGCGGGCCCACACCCCCAGGTGCACGGCGGCGGCGATCAGCCCGCTGCCGACCGCGGCCAGGGCGGCGGCGGCGGCGTGGCTGAACTGGCAGGCGACGAGCACCACCACCGCCACCCCCAGCCCGACCACCGCCGCCCGCTTCACTCGCCAGCCGAGGTCGAACAGCCGGCGGGCGGTCACCACCCACTCGCGCACCCGCCGCACCCGCCCGGCCATCCGGCTGACCACGGGGGTCGCCCGCTCGGTCAGCCGGCCGACGGCGGCGGTCACCGCCGACTTCACCTGCGTCGCCGCGGCCCGCACGGCCGCCTTCAGCTTCGCCCACGCGGACGGCTTCGGCTCGGCTGCAGGCGGGGCGGCGGGAACCGGGCCGCGGAGGGCGGCCAGCATGGCGGGGTCGGTTAACACTTCGCGGAGTACCTGGGCGAGGGCCTGGCGGGCGCCGTCGCGGGTGGCCGCGGCCACCGCCTCGGGCAGCCCGTTGGCCAGCGCGTCGATGATCCCGTCGAACCGGTCCAACTCGTCACTCAGCTGCTTGCGGCGGGCCTTGCCGTTCATCATCATCACGGACATGGTCAGTCCTCCGAAACAGGGGTGTGGATGAAAACTCCCTCCGGACCCGCAGCGAACCTCGCTCGGGGCTGGGAGGGATCAACAGGCTTGGTCGGTCAGGGAGTCAGGGGGAGATCGGATGCGGGTCGGTCAGGGCGAGCAGGCCGGCGGCGGCATGCACCGCAGACACCACCGCCCGCACCACGGGGCCGCCGAGGAGGGCCAGCCCGGCGACGGCCAGGCCGGCCACCGCCCCGGCCCACGGCGGGGTCGAGCGGGTGATCAGCCGGCGGGCGACGCCCACCCCGGCCGCCACCGCCACCCACCAGCGAGCGGCCGGCGACGTGGGGGAGTCGGTCAGCGATTCTGGAACGTCGGTCGGGTTCGTATCGGAATCCTCCCACCCGCTTTCGTCGTCGTCCCACGGGTCGGGCGACCGACGCCGTCCGGGTGAGGTCGGGTCCGAGCGGCCGTCGGACTCGGCGGGTGCCGCCGGTCCGCCGGCCAGGGCGGCGACCAGGTCGCGGATCGCCTCCCCGACGACTCGCCCCAGTTCCGAGGCGACCGCCGCCCGCACCCGCGCTTTCAGGTCGAGCAGGGAGGCGGTCAGCCGGCCCAGGCGGTCGCGGAGGGTGGCCGAGAGGGTCACGGGCGGCCCTCCCGGTCCAGGCCGAGGGACTTCAGGCTGGTCCACACGGACGCCAGCGCCTTCTGCTCCTTCCGCCGGCCGCGGAGCCGGGCCACCAGCTTGGTGGCCCGGTGCAGGGCGTCGGCCAGGGCGGCCCGCAGCCCCTCCGCCTCGGCCAGCGGGTCGGACTGGATTCCGTCATCGGCGGGTTGAGTCGGTTCGGTCGGTCGCATCGCACTCCTCCGGGTCTGGGGGGTGATGATCAGGTACTCGGCGTCGCGGGTCGCCGGCGGGGAGACGGCGGCGTCGGAGACGACCGCGTCCGCCCCGAGCGGGGCGACGACCAGCGTGTACAACTGGCCCTCGAACGCCACCGGCCGGTCGGCCGCCCACACCTTGATGGTGAGGCAGCCGAGCTTGAGGGCGCGGGCGAGTACCGCACGGGGCACGGCCGCCCGCACCGGCCGGCCGCTCGCCGGGGACCGCGGCAGGCTCACCTGCTCGACGTGATCGCCGGCGGCGGCCAGCACCGCCACCCCACCGGCCAGCACGATGGTGACCGGCCCGTCCGGGTCGTCCATGCCCGGCAACTCGGGCAGCCGGGCGAGCAGGGTGCGGGCGTCGGACTGGTCCAGGCCACCGACCGTCGGGCGTTGTTTGGGGATGACCGCCGGCACGTCCGGGTAGCGGCCGGGGGCGACCGGCAGCCGCACCGTCCACGGCCCGGCCCGCACGGCCACCACCCCGTCGGCCACCCCGACGGCCACCTCCGTCTGGGCGGTCAGTTCCGGGCAGCCGAACACCGGGATGGCCGGCACCAGCCGGTCGTCGGCGAACGGCAGCGGCACCGGCCCGGCCAGCACCGCCGTCTTGCCGTCCGAGCCGATGACCCGCTTCGCCGAGCCGCTCAGGCACACCCGGTCGAGGGCGAACCGCGGGGTGCTGCCGGTGCAGGCGGCCGCCTTGCCGCACGCGTGCAGGGCGGCGAGCAGGGACGGCGGGCACGGCACCCACTCCCGGATCGGCGGGGCCGGGGCGTGCGGCCGGCCGGGCTTGAGGGCGGGGAACGGGTGGGCTTGCGGCCCGGCCGGGTCGGCCCACCGGGCCTCGGCCTGGAGGCCGCGTGTACACCGCAGTTCGACCGGCCCGCGGGCGGCGGCCAGGGCGGTGAGCACGGTGAACGGCACCACGAGCACGGCGTCGTAGTCGGGCGTGTCGGCGGTGAACTGCACCACCACCCCGTTCGGACAGGCGGCGGTGACGGTGAGCACGCCGGCCGCCACCCGGCACACCACGACCGGCGGGGCGGCCGACCGGCCGGCCGCACACCGGGCGTCGACGGCGGCGAACCGGCCGGCCAGGCCGGGGGGCAGGACGATCCCGGGGGTCACGATCGTCCTCCGAACGGGCCGGGCGGGTCGAGGGCGACGCGGACCCCGGCCAGGGCCGGGCGGCCACGGACAATTTCACGGACGGCCTGCCGGGTGCGGCGGGCGTTCAGGGACCGGGCGACGCGGTCGGCGTCGGGCCGACCGGCGGGCAGGCGGAAGGCCAGCTCCCAGCAGTCGAGCAGCCAGAGCGGCATGAGGGAACTCCAGGAAGGGAGCCGGCCCGGTGGAGGTCACCGGGCCGGATCGGGGTGAGTGGGGATGGGTCAGTCCACCCGCCAGCCGGCGGCGAGCACCTCGTCGGCGGTGTCGAACACCTCCTTCGGCAAGGCCAGGAACGCGGCGAACGTCGACGGCAGGGCGAACAGATTGCAGAAGAACACGGTGGCCGAGTACCCGGTCCGCCCGCACGCCCGGAGGGCGTCGAACAGCACCCCCAGCTCGACGGCGTCGCGGGTGCGGCGGACGACCGGCAGGAACGGCCAGGCCGGCCAGCAAGACGGGGTGGACAGGACGAGGCGGTGCCGGGCCAGCGGGTCCGGCGACTTGGCGGTGGCGATCACGGCTCCTCCGGGGTGGGGGTCAGACGGCGGCCCGGGCCGGCCCGGCCGGGGGGTCGGCGAGGTGTTCGATCTTCGCCCGCAGCTCGGCCCGGGCGGTGGCCAGCTCGCGGTCCAGGCCGGCCTTCGCGTCCGCCAGGTACTCGGCGTACGCGGCCAGCTTGAACTGCGTCGAGCGGATCTTCCCGGCCGCCCGCTCGACCGTGCCGTCCCGGGTGTCGGGGCCGAACTGGGTGACCGCCTGCCGGTGCTCGGCGATGACCGCGGCCAGGCCGGCGGCCACCGCGTCCTTCACGCTCCGGTCCCCTTCGGCCGTGCCGGCCGGCACCGGGAAGCGGAGCACCTGCCCGCCCAGTTTGCCGAGTACCGCCTGAACCCGGTCCACGAAGGCGGTGTGCCGGTCGGGCACGAAGTACACCCCACCCTGCGGGCGGACCGGGAACAGGTCGGCGTGCCGCTCGAACAGCTTCTGCACCACCCGGGTGACGTCCGCCCCGGTGCGGGCGGCGACCGCCCGGTCCAGCTCCTCCTGCGCCAGGGTGGCCAGCCCGGGCAGGTCGCAGGTGACCCGCCCGGTCTGCTTGTCGAGTGTGAGCATGGTCTCCAGCGTGTACTCCAGCCGGTCGGTAGCGCGGGTCTCCTGGGTGAACTGGAAGGTGAGGGTGGCGGCGTCCTCGGCCACCCGGCGGATGACGCGGGCGGCGGACAGCTTCTGACACGCCCGGGCGAACGCGTGCCGCGGGGCCAGCTCGCGGGCGACGGCCGGGTCCAGGCCGGCGGTCGAGAGCGCGTCCACCAGTGCCGGGTGGGTGACGGCGACGCCGGAACAGGTCCACGCGATGACCTCGCCGAGCAGCCTCGTGCCGGCGGGCAGGGACAGGGGGACGGGGGAGCGGGCGGCGGAAGTCGCAACCACGGGGCACCTCCTTCGGGAATCGGAGAAACGGAACGACCCGGCGGGGTTTGCCCGCCGGGTCGTGGTTGAATCCGACGTCGGGTTAAATGGACAGCACCCGGCCGACGGCGTCCGGGTCCAAGGTGGTGACGAAATGCACCTCGTCGCTGATGTCCGCCAGGTCGCCGGCGGCGGTGTTCAGCACCAGCGAGACGAGGCGGGCTTTCACCTGTTTCTTCCAGACCAGGAACGCGTCCCGGACGGCGACCGGCAGGCGGCACACGGCGTCGGTGAAGAACACCACGTCGGTGACGCCGGGCGGCGCCTCCAGCTCGCGGTACATCCGCGGCAGCTCGCGGACCGGCACGTCGAGGTCCGACCCGCGGCCGAGGAACGCGGTCAGCCAGTCCAGGAGTTTGGCCTCGTCCCACCGCCCGGGCGGCAGCGGCAGCAGCCGCTCGCCGGTGTCCCCCGAGTACGCCACCAGCGCGCACCAGCGGCGCTGCCGGCGGGCCACCCACGCCAGGGCCAGGGCGAGCGCCTTGGCCGTGTGGATCTTGTCCCCGCCCATGCTGCCGGACTCGTCCAGGCAGACGATCACCGGTCCCTTCCCCACGGGCTCGACCGCGTGGTGCTCGCGGCACAGGGCCTGCCGCTCGACGATCCGCCGCAGGGCGTCCAGCTCCAGCTCCGGCACCAGCAACTTCACCAGCTCGGACGGCAGCAGCCGGCCGACGTCCCCGCCCGGCTCCACCCCGATCACGTCGTCCAGCCCGTGCCACGCCTTCTGCCGCTGCTGGCTCTGGGCCACCCGGCGGAACCGCCCGGCCCGCTCGCAGATCGCCTTCAGAGTGGGATCGGCCCGCACCCGACGGAACACCGCCGCCACCGCCCGCGGGTCGTTCCTGCCCGGCTCGCCCGGCCCCAGGCCGACGGCCGCGGCCGCCTCCCGGTACGCCGCCACCTCCTCCTCGGCCGCGGCCACCGCCCGGCCGAC
>JALHQU010000205.1 GCA_022841795.1 Fimbriiglobus sp. | reverse complement strand
ACGACGAGGAGCCGGTGCGGGTGCTCATCCGCAAGGTGCTGACCGCCGCCGGGTTCGAGGTGGAGGTGGCCGCCGACGGGCGGGAGGGGGTGGCGGCGTTCGCCGCCCGCCCGGCCCACTTCGCCCTGGTGATGGTGGACCTGACCATGCCGCACCTGGGCGGGGCGGACGTGTTCCGCGAACTGCGGGCCTTGCGGAAGGACGTGAGCGTGGTACTCACCAGCGGGTTCGCCGAGGCGGACGCCACCGCCGGGTTCGCCGGCAAGGGGCTGGCCGGGTTCCTCCGCAAGCCGTTCAGCGTGCCCGACCTGCTGGACGCCGTCCGGGTGGCCGTGGGGGAGTGAATAAGTAGTAGGCACACTCCGTGTGCCGTCCGGACGGCACACGGAGTGTGCCTACTACTTAGGGTAACGCCGCGGTAACGCCGGCTGGCGGGCGGCCGGCGGATGCGGCATAACAAGCGGTGTCCCCCGGAGGCCGCCGATGCTCCGCTCCCTCTCCCCTCTCGCCCTCCTGCTCCTCGCCCTGCCCGTGGCGGCTGCGGACGCGGACCTGAAGCCCGTGTACCTCCAGCCCACCCCGCACTACACGGTGCACATCGACCGCAAGGGGAACCCGTGGTTCTGGGGCAACGACGCCGTCCGCGGGCTGGACGGCCAGGTGGCGTGCCCGCAGGTGAAAGGCTCGCTACTGCTGGTGGACACCGCCGGCCGGTTCTGGTTCCGCGAGGAGCACAACGCGAGCAAACCGCTGCTGTACTACGACGGCAAGGGGTGGAACGACACCGGCATCCCCGCCCGCGAGGTGTACGAGAGTTCGACCGCCTGGGTGATCGCCCGTTCCGCCACCGGGTTCCACACGTTCGACGGGCGGGCGTGGACGGAGGCGAAGGTGTTCGACAAACCGGCGAACGGCCGCGGGGTGTTCACCGAGGACGCCGCCGGGCGGGTGTGGTACTGGATGCACAAGGCGGCCGGGCTGGGCGACGGGGACGACGGGGTGTGGGTGTTCGACGAGAAGAAGTGGACGGCGCACCGGCCGGCCGGCCGGCGGGACGGGGAGCAGATCGAGTGGCTGCTGCCGTTCGCCGACGACTGGTTCCTGGTGATCGTGCAGTCCCACGACGCGAACAAAACCCTGCAACACCGGGCGTTCGCCTGGAGCCCGAGCCGCACGGCCGAGGACATCGAAAAGGCCGACCCGTTCGCCGGCCTGCCGCTGACGCACCTGGAGTACCGCGGCACCGACCTGGACGGGGTGCGGTACTTCCGCTGGCTGGACCGCCGCAACCCGGACATGCCGCACTGGCAGATCGCGCCGGGCTATCCGCCATACCTGGCGGTGTCGCCGGGCCGGAAGGTGACGCACCTCAGCCGCGAGCAGGGCGAGCGGCTGGCTCACCAGCCGTGGGACTACCGCTCCACCACCGGCACCCGGCGGATGCACACCAAACTGAACACGCCGGCGGTGGTGACGCCGTTCGACCCGACCCAGGCGGTCGGCCGGGACAAGGACGGCCGCATCTACATCCACACCGGCTCGACGGCGCACAGCACGCACCGCCTGTGGGTGCTGTGGCCGGAGAAGGAGAAGCCCGGCGACGTGCTGCGGACGACCGGGTACCCGGTGGCCCAGCCGAGCGCGTACCGCGAGCGGGAGACGTTCGACGGGCTGTTCGCCGACGCCGCCGGGTTCGCGTTCGCCCGCCCGCAGTACATCCCCGACGCGGTCGTCGCCTGGGACGGCAAGGCCGGCAAGTGGGTCGGCACGCCGATCAAGCCGCTGCCGCAGGCCACCTGGTCGTCCCGCGCCGGACCGCCGCCGGAACACGCGTGGGCCAACTTCCGCTGGGTCGGGCACACCACCGGGCCGGACGGCCGCACCCTGTTCGTGCGGGTGAAGACGAAGCACGCGCCGGAAAAGGACGGCCCGACCCCGCGGGAGGTGTTCCGCAAGCCGGGCGACGACGACGAGCCGAAGAGGGACGACGGCAAGCCGTTCTACCTGTACGAGGCGTGGACGCACAAGGACGGGGCGTGGAGCGACGCCCACCCGCCGGCCGAGCTGCTGAACGCGAAGCGGAAGGAGCTGATCGCCGGCATGACGCTGCCGCACACCCCGCTCGGTCCGCTGCCGGTGATCAGCGACGGCACGCGGCTGTGGTACGCCCTCGACTGGAAGGTGTACGCAATCGACGCCGACGGCACCGTTCACACCGCCGACCTACCGAAGCCGGAGGAGAAGGAGGCGGACAGCCCGCGGCGGAAGTACGCCCCGCCGTTCCTGCTGGCCGGGTTCGCCCGGCCGGACGACAAGTCGCTGCTGCTGGCCGTCGCCGGGCCGCAGACGCGGCTGTTCCGGCTGACGTTCCGGGCGGTGAAGCCGGCCGGGGTGCGGGCGGAGGAGCTGGACCCGCTGCCGCTGCCGTTCGCCGTGCTGCACAAGGCGCCGGACGGGACCATGCTGGCGTGGGCGGACAACCACGCGCGAGCGCACCCGCTGCCGCACGACGGCCACCCGGTGGCGAAGGCCGACTTCCGGGCGGTGTACCAACTGGCCGACGGCAAGTGGGTGGCGAAGGACAAGATCGCGCAACCGGCCGCCGTCGCCCCGGACGGCACCCTGTGGTGCCCGCCGTACCAGCCGCACGACGACCCGGACGCCAAGCTCGGCAAGCCGGTGCTGTACCGGGTGAGCGGGGCGAAGGCCGAGCGGTTCATGTGGCCGGTGAGCGAGTGGCAGATCGGGTTCGAGAAGCCGGCGGCGGGATCGACGCTGGTGGCGGTGCCGCTCGCCGGGCTGGGGTGCATCGAGCCGGCGAAGGACGGGGGGAAGCCGACGCTGCGGGTGCGGTACACGAGCGCGCAACTTCAACTGGACCCCCGCCGGCCGGCGGTGACGGCGTCCGGCCACCTGCTGCTGCCGGCCGCCTGGGGCCGGCTGTTCGACCCGAAGTGACCGCGGGTTGAGGCCCGAAGGGCCGGACTCCCTCAGCCCAGGTCGGAGCGAGCCGAAGGCGAGCGCAGGCCTGGGAAAGCGGATGAAGTAGAACAAGCCCCGTAGGGGCGAGCTAGCATAGGCCGCCCCGTCGGGGCTTGTGGGTTTGGCTACTCGAACCCAGGGCGACGTTCGCCTTCGGCTCACTTGCCCTGGGCTGAGGGAGCACGGCCCTTCGGGCCTGAAAGCCGGCTTGAACCCCACCGGCGGGCCGCCGGTGCCACGAAGAAAGTTCACCGCCGCCGGAACTCGTTCACCACCAGGTCGAACACCACCACATAGGCGTTCCCCCACGCGGCGGGGCGGACGAACGTCGGCGGGTGGTCCGGGGAGCCGACGAACGGCCGCAGCACCCACCCCATCTGGGTGCCGACGAACACGTACACCACCACCCACGCCCACAGCATCAGCCGGTGCCGGCGGTTGGCGGCGATGAGCGGGCGGTACCGCCGCCGCAGCACCCACTGGGCGGACCCGCTGGCCACCAGGAACATCAGCCCGTTGAACAGCAGCGCCTCGTGGTAGTCGCCGGAGGTGAGGTACCAGAGGGCGGTGTACGGGGCGAGGGCGGCCAGCACCACCCCGACCGCCGCCTGGGTGCCGACCACCGCCCGCACCGCCCGGCCGAAGTCGGCCCGCAGCCCGAGCAGGGTGTTCAGCACGAAGAAGCTGGGCAGGGCCAGCGCGGTGGTGGCGGCCAGCAGCAACGGCACCTTCGCCGCGGAGTACAGCACCTGCACCCCGTTCAGGCCGAACGCCCCCATCACCGCCCCGTAGAGCACCCCGCCAACTCCACCGATGATCAGCCCGCCGAACCAGGTGGTGAAGCGGCTGGCATTCCCGTGGAGGGTATTCTCTGTGATGAAAAGTATCCGCCCGGTCATCGGGACTGGCCCCCGAACAGACCGCGGACGGACGTGCCCACGCCCTCGAAGAACGACCCCTGCTTCGGCCGGAACCAGGTGAACGGCAGGTCCGGCGAGCCGACGAACGGCCGCAGGATCCACCCGCTCTGGGCGCCCACCAGCCCGAACACCAGCACCCACACCACGAACACCCGCCGGGTGTCCCGGTCCCGCTCGCGGCGGGCGGCGCGAACGTCCCGCTCGTCCTCCTCCGGGTCGGCGTCGGCCGACTCATCGTCCGGCCGCGGGTCGGCCGCGGTGCGGGCCACCGCCCGGTACAGGTACGTCACCCCGAACCCGCCGGCCGCCGCGAACACCGCCACGTTCAGCAGCAGAATGAACGGGTAGTTCGTCGTACTAACCGAGAAAAAGGCCACGATCGGCCCGAACGCCGCCAGGACGGTGACGAGTACGGCCAACCCGGCCGTCACCACTCGGAGCAGGTCGGGCAGCCGCAGGCGGGAGCCGAGCAGGGCGGAGAACACGTACAGCGACGGGAACGTGACCACCAGGGTGAGGACGAACAGGAGCGGCACCTTGACCGCCGAGGCGAGCACCTGCCGCCACTCCGGGGTGTCGCGGGCGAGGACGGCGAACGCGCCCATGCACGCCCCGTAGGAGGCGGCCAGGAGGACGGCCAGGACGACCAGCGGGGCGACGGCGAAGTCCAGCCGCCGGCCGGTCGGCCCGCGGTCCAGGGCGTCCCCGCGGAGTATGCGATCGAGTTGCCGAAGCACGTTCATATGGTTACCTACGTCAGAGTGAATCCGGAGAGAGAGAATAGCGAATTAACTCTGGATTGGAAAGTTAATTCGCTCCGCGCCTTGCTTCACGACCACTTCAGAACGTGGTGAAGCGAAACGCGGCCCGTTGGAATAATTGTGACCCCGCCCCACTGCACCGCAGGGCTTCACCACTGGTTCGGTAAAACGCGGCCCGCCGGGTCGATTGTCAGACCCCGAACCGGGGCAGGTATTCCCGGCAGCGACAACCGCCGCGTCCGCCCGTATAATCCCCACCCTGACGCCCGCCCTCCGGAACCGCCGTACATGCCCGACTCGACGACGCCCGTGACGCAATCGCAAGACCCGCTCCGGCCGAAGTACGGGCGGGTGCTGCTGAAGCTGAGCGGGGAGGCGTTCGGGCACGCCGGCAAGGGTGGCATCAGCCTGGACGAGACGCTGGCCATCTCCGCCCAGCTCAAGCGGGTGGTGGAGAAAGGGGCGCAACTGGCGGTGGTGGTGGGCGGCGGCAACCTGCTGCGGGGGGCGCAGTTCGCCGCCGGCGCGTCCGCCATCAAGCCGGCCACCGCCGACCAGATGGGCATGCTGGCGACGGTGATGAACGGGCTGGCCCTGCAAGACACCCTGGAGAGCCTGGACATCCAGACGCGGCTGATGTCGGCCGTGCCGATGGACTCGGTGTGCGAGCCGTTCATCCGCCGGCGGGCGGTGCGGCACCTGGAGAACGGGCGGGTGGTCATCCTGGCCGGCGGCACCGGCAACCCGTTCGTCACGACGGACACGGCGGCCGCCCTGCGGGGGGTGGAACTCGGGGCGGACGTGCTGATGAAGGCGACGCGGGTGAACGGCGTGTACACCGACGACCCGGAGAAGAACCCGCACGCCGAGCGGTACGAGAAGCTGACGTACCAGAAGGTGATCGACGCCCGGCTGAAGGTGATGGACCTGAGCGCGTTCGACCTGTGCCAGAAGGCGAAGTTGAAGATCCTGGTGTTCGACTACAAAATGGACCGGGCGATCGAGAAGGCGGTGGCCGGCCACCCGCTCGGCACCCTGGTCAGCCACGAGTAGGGTGGGCACCGCCCACCATCCCGGAACGGTGGGCGGTGCCCACCCTACAAGGCGGAACCCATGAGCGCACCACAGTTCCTGAAAGACGCCACCGACCGCATGGAGAAGGCCCTCGGGGTGTTCCGCGGGGAGCTGCAGGGCCTCCGCACCGGGCGGGCCACCCCGGCCATGCTGGACAGCATCCGCGTCGAGTACTACGGCAGCCCGACGCCGGTCAAGCAGATCGCCAACGTGTCCTGCCCGGACCCGTCCACCATCCAGATCAAGGCGTTCCAGGCGGAGGACCTGAAGGAGATCGAGAAGGCCATCCGCAGCTCCGACCTGGGCCTCGCCCCGAACAACGACGGCAAGGTGATCCGGCTGAGCATCCCGGCCATGAGCGGCGACCAGCGGAAGAAGATCGTCGCCCAGATCAAGAAGCAGGCCGAGGCCGCCAAGGTGAGCTGCCGGAACATCCGCCGGGACGCGAACAAGCAGTACGACGACGCCGAGAAGGCGAAGGCGATGACCGAGGACGACCGGGACAAAGGCAAGGACAAGGTGCAGGACCTGCTCAAGCAGTACGAGGGGAAGATCGACCAGGCGGCCACCGCCAAAGAGAAGGAAGTGATGGAGGGGTAACGAATCCCACCCCTCCCGCGGCGAACACCCCTGGGGCACCCGGTCTTCCCGGGTGCCCTTCGCTTTCCGGGCGAACCCGGCCCGCGAGGGCCGTGGGTGCGAGCCAGATGTGACCACACCCACCGACCTTGCGGTCGGGGTTCGCCGGTAGACCCCATGCGCACCCTCGCCGCCGTCGCCGACCTGTTCCCCGCCGCCGCCGACGGGCTGACCGCCGCCCAGGTGGCGGACAGCCGCGGGCGGTTCGGGGCGAACCGGCTCACCCCGCTCCCCCGCGAGCCGGTGTGGAAGAAGTTCCTGGACAAGTTCGACGAGCCGATCATCAAGATCCTGCTCGCCGCCTCGCTCCTCAAGATCGTGGTGGACCTGTTCGAGGCGTCCCCGCCGGCCGGCGGCATCGCCCTGGCCGTCGTTGCCGTCGCCGCCGTCGCCCTGTACCTGCTGCGGCTGGCCGACTGGGTGCCGTCCGCCCTGTTCGCCCTGGCCGTCGCCCTGTTCGCCACGTCCGTCGCCGTCGGCCACCCGTCCGTCGAGGGGCTGGCCGTCATCGTGGCGGTGGTGCTCGCCACCGGCGTGTCGTTCCTGTCCGAATATCGGTCCGACCAGGAGTTCGAGAAGCTGAACGCCGGCAAGGACGCCGGGCGGGTGAAGGTGCTCCGCGACGGGCACACCGCCACCGTGCCGCTGGACGAGGTGGTGGTCGGCGAGCTGGTGCTGCTGGAGGCCGGGGACGAGATCCCGGCCGACGGGCGGCTGGTGAAGGCGAACGGGCTGCGGATCGACCAGTCGCTCATGACCGGCGAGTCCGAGCCGGTGAAGAAGGCGGTGCAGCCGCCCGCGGACCCGTCGGACGGGCCGGACCGGCCGGGGTGCGCGTACCGCGGCACGCAGGTGGTGGACGGCCTCGGGCAGATGACCGTGACGAACGTGGGCGACGACACCATGCTCGGGCAGATCGCCCGCCGCCTCGGTGGGGATGTTCCGGACGAGCCGGCCGACACCGCGGACGGCACCGACGCCACCGCCCGCGTGCAGCGGAAGCTGACCATCTCGAAGGAGCAGACCCCGCTCCAGCGGAAGCTCACCCGGCTGGCCGACCTGATCTCGAAGGTGGGGTACGCGGCGGCGGCGGCCATCTTCCTGGCGCTGCTGGTCCGCGGGCTGTTCTTCACCACCCCGGCGGAGGTGTTCTGGCCGACCACCCGCACCGAAGCCGTGGCCGTGGTCAGCAACCTGCTCGGGTACTTCGTGTACATGGTGATCGTGATTGTGGTGGCGGTGCCGGAAGGGCTGCCGATGAGCGTGACGGTGTCCCTCGCCCTGGCCATGCGGAAGATGACGCGGGCGAACGCGCTCGTCCGCCAACTGGTGGCGACGGAAACCATCGGCAGCGCCACCGTCATCTGTTCGGACAAGACCGGCACGCTGACGCAGAACAAGATGCGGGTGGTGCGGCTGGGCGTGGCCGGGCGGGTGATCGAGGCCGGTGACCCGGCGTTCGCCCCGGCGCGGGTGAAGGGGGTGCGGGCGGACGTGCCCACGCCGACCGACTGGATCGGCGTGAACGCCGCCCTGAACAGCACCGGCACGCTGGAGGAGAAGCAGGGGAAGACGACGGTGGTCGGCAGCAGCACCGAAGGCGCACTGCTGCTGTGGCTCCGCGACGCCGGCACCAACTACGCGGCCGAGCGGCTGCACCACCCGCCCGCGTTCCGCTCGGCGTTCTCGTCCGAGCAGAAGAAGATGACGACGGTGGCGGCGGTCGGCGGCGGGCCGGTGGCGCTGGTGAAGGGCGCGCCGGAGGTGATCCTCGCCCGCTGCTCGAACCTCACCGCGGCCGAGCGGGCGGAGGTGGAAGCGCAGATCGCCGCCGCGTCCGCCGACGCCATGCGGACGCTGGCGTTCGCGCACAAGCCGCTGCCACCCGACTTCCCGACCGATCAGGACGCGGCGTCCGACCGCCGCGGCGAGTTCGACGACGGGCTGACGTTCGACGGGTTCGTCGCCATCCGCGACCCGCTGCGGCCGGAGGTGACGGAAGCCGTGCAGCGGTGCCGGTCGGCCGGCATCGAGGTGAAGATGATCACCGGCGACAACCCGGAGACGGCCCGGGCGATCGCAAAGGAGGTGGGGCTGCTCACCCCGGACGCGCTGGTGCTGACGAGCGCGGAACTGGCCGCCCGCACCGACGAGCAGTTGAAGGCCGACCTGCCGCGGCTGCGGGTGGTGGCCCGCGCCCAGCCGCTCGACAAGTACCGGCTGGTGAAACTGTTGCAGGAGCAGGAACACGTCGTCGCCATGACCGGCGACGGCACCAACGACGCGCCCAGCCTGAAGAAGGCGGACGTGGGCCTGGCGATGGGCATCGCCGGCACGGAGGTGGCGAAGGAGGCCAGCCAGATCGTGCTGCTCGACGACTCGTTCGCCACCATCGTCAAGGCGGTGCAGTGGGGGCGGGCGCTGTACGAGAACATCCAGCGGTTCATCCAGTTCCAGCTGACCATCAACTTCAGCGCCCTGCTCATCGCCTTCCTCGGGCCGTTCTTCGGGCTGAAGCCGCCGTTCACCGTGCTGCAGCTGCTGTGGATCAACGTCATCATGGACACGTTCGCCGCCATCGCCCTGTGCTCCGAGCCGCCGCGGGCCGGGCTGATGCGGGTGCCGCCCAAACGCCGGGACGAGAGCATCGTCACCCCGGCCATGCTCCGCACCATCTTCGCCACCGGCGGGTTCTTCGTGGTGGTGATGATGACCCTGCTGGCCGGCATGCAGGGCCGCGGGTGGTTCGCCGGCGGCGGGCCGCCGTCCGAGGCGTTCCCCACGCTCACCACCCGCCAGGTGACGCTGTTCTTCACCACCTACGTGTTCTTCCAGGTGTGGAACCAGATCAACTGCCGCAGCCTGACCCCGCGGGTGTCCGGGTTCCGCGGGCTGTTCCGGAACCCGCTGTTCCTGCTCATCGCCTCGCTCACCGTGGTCGGGCAGGTGCTGATCGTGTCGTTCGGCGGGCGGGTGTTCGCGGTCGAACCGCTGACGCTGACGGACTGGCTGTGGATCGCCGCAGGCACGACTAGCGTGCTGGCGTTCGCCGAGGTGTCGCGTCTGGTGCGGCGGGGTAAGGGCGAGCCGGGAGCGTGAGCGACCGGAGGCATCAGAACTCCGGTCGCTCACGCTCCCGGCTCGCCCTCACCCCGGCGGGAACAGGAACCGCAGCACGGCCGGGTAGCGGGCGGCCCAGGCGTCCTCGTTGTGCAGCCCGCCCGCCTCCTCGTGGAAGCGGAAGGTGTCCGCCGGCCGGTGCCGCAGGTGGAACGCCAGCCGGTGCGCCCGCCGCACCATCGCCGTCATCCCCGCCTCGCTGTGCCCCTCCCGGCTGCCCATGTCCACCCACAGCCGGCACTGCCCCAGCCCCCGCGGGTCGTCGCCGGCCTCGTGAATCAGCCGCTCGTCGTCCCACCACAGCGACGGCGACAGCGCCGCCCCCAGCCCGAACACCTCCGGGTGGTCGCGGCACAGGTGCAGGGAGATCAGCCCGCCCATGCTCGACCCGCACATCCCGGTGTGCTCGCGGTCCGGTTTGGTGCGGTACTCGCGGTCGATGAACGGCTTCACCTCGTCGGTCAGGAACCGGGCGTACCTGGCCGACAGGTCGTCCGGGTCGTCCGGCTTCGGCCCGTACTCCTTCAGCCGGTCCGGGGTGTTCCCCACCCCCACCTGGATGACCGGCGTGATCTCCCCGCACCGGGCCAGCCGCTCGGCGGCTTCGTCCGCCCGCCACGGCACCCCGGCGAACGCGGTGGCCGCGTCGAACAGGTTCTGCCCGTCGTGCAGGTACAGCACCGGGTAGCGGGCGTGCGGGTGCAGGTCGTACTCGGGCGGCAGGTGGACGGTGAGCGTCCGCGGGTGCGGCAGAAACTCGGACGCGAAGTCCGGGTGATACCGCACCGAGTTGCGGCCCCAGCCGGGCACCTCGATGTCCACCCGCAGGCCGGCGGCGGCGGCCAGTTCGCGGGGGCGGTGTTCGCGGCCGAGGTGGTCGAGTTCGGCCTGCCGCCAACTGCCGCGGGTGAGCAGGTAGCGGTGGCGGGAGCCGGCGGGCAGGTCGAGGCGGGTGCGGAAGGCGGCGTCGTGCCAGTCCAGGCGGCGGAAGTCGGCCTGCCAGCGGCCGAGCGGGTCGGAATCCCCGCAGATGTACACGGCCTCCCACGGGTGCAGCCCCGGCGCCCGGACGACGAATTCCACCATGCGGATAATGTAGTCCAGACCTCACCCCCCAACCCCCTCTCCGACCCGGAGAGGGGGAGAAGAGACCCATGCCCACCCCGCGACTCGCCCGGCTGCTGCTCGTGCTGGCGGCGGTGCTGTGGAGCGCGGGCAGCTTCTTCATGCGGGTGCTGGGCGAGCCGACCGCCCTCGGGCTGCACGAGCCGAAGCTGTCGCCGGTGCAGATCGCGTTCTGGCGGGGGCTGTTCGCCGGCCTCATCCTGATCCCGCTGGTACGACCGCGGGACGTGCGGTTCCGCCGGCCGATGGTCGGCATGGTGGTGTGCTTCGCCACCATGAGCGGGCTGTACATGTCGGCGATGGGGCTGGGCCAGGCGGCGAACGCGATTCTGCTTCAGAACACCGCCCCGGTGTGGGTGTACCTGATCGGCGTGTACCTGCTCGGGCACCCGGCCGACGGGCGGGCGCTGCGGACCACCCTGCTGGCGATGATCGGAGCCGGCATCATCGTGGCCGGCAACTGGCAGCCGGGTCAGGTGGTGATCCTGCTCATGGCCGCCGGCAGCGGGGTGATGTACGCCGGGGTGGTGCTGCTCCTCGGGCACCTGAAGGCGGAGTCGCCGGCGTTCCTGATGGTGCTCAACCTGATCGGCAGCGCCGCCTGCCTGGGCGGGTATGTGCTCGTCCGCTTCGGCTGGGCCGAGTTCGCCGGCTGGCTGACCGCGCCGACGGCCGGGCAGTTGGCGTTCCTGGCGGTGTTCGGGGCGGTGCAGATGGCCGTGCCGTACTGGCTGTTCGCCCGCGGGTTGCGGGTGGTGTCGGCCCAGGAAGCAGCGGTCATCACCCTCCTGGAGCCGGTGCTGAACCCGGTGTGGGCGTACCTGATCGCCCCGGACAAGGAGGTGCCGACCGGGTGGACCGTCGCCGGCGGGCTGGTTCTGCTGGCGGCGCTGGCGTGGCGGTACCTGCCGGGGCGGAAGACCTCACCCCCCGGCCCCGACTTGGCGAACGGCGCGACGTGAGTCCGCCGGTGGTTCCGGACGAAGACCTCACCCCCCGGCCCCCTCTCCAAGATGGAGAGGGGGTGTTCAAGGGAGTCAGGCTCATCGTCGTCGCCGCGAGCCTGCGAGCGGAGCCGGCCACCCCGCTCGCAGGCTCG
>JALHQU010000204.1 GCA_022841795.1 Fimbriiglobus sp. | reverse complement strand
CGGCCCGCCGAACGCCCCGCCGGGCGCAGGCACCGTGTCCGCGGTGCCGGCCGGCGGCATGGCCGGGGGCGGCAGCACGCCGCCGGTCGGGGTGAACCCGCTGGCCGTCTTCGCCCCCACCTCGCGGTTCGTCGCCCCGATGTTCTTCGCCAGGTCGG
Organism: Fimbriiglobus sp.; assembly: GCA_022841795.1. Taxonomy (GTDB): domain Bacteria; phylum Planctomycetota; class Planctomycetia; order Gemmatales; family Gemmataceae; genus JALHQU01. Next base: position 11,697 of record JALHQU010000204.1, on the reverse strand, counting down.
CGGTGGCCACCTGCACCGTCAGCGGGCCTTGCACCTCCGGCTTGAACCGGGCCGACCGCTTGCGGACCGCCCCGGCCGGCGCCTCCTTCCACGACGTGTTGTCCCCGGCCGCTGGCTTGTAGAACACCTTCGTGGTGGCGTCGTCCGGGTGCTTGTCGTCCACCTGCCACTCGACCGTCACCTCGTCGCCGGTCAGCTCGGCGGCGGTGATCGTCACCACCGGCTTGGTGGTGTCCACCACCAGCTTCTCGGACGGCGGCACGCCGGACGGGTCCTTCGGGTCCAGGGTGCCGTCGCGGAACTGGAGCTGCATCTGCACCCAGTACACCCCGTCCTCGCCGGCGGTGAACTGGAACCCGCCCTTGGCCGGGTCGATCACCTGCTTCAGGTCGTAGGTGTGCCCGCCGTCGCGGGACACGAACAGCCGCGCCTTCTCGATGTCCTTCACCCGCTCCTGCTTGAACGTCACCGGGAAGGTGAGCGTCGGCTTGGCGACGAACCGCACCTCGGCCGGCGGGGCGGGGGGGGCGGCGGCGGGTTGGCCCGCGCCGGTCGCGGCGGCCAGCAGTGCGAGTGCGGTCACGCTCATCTTCCGCCCCTCCCCCCGGACGCCCGGCGGTGGTGGCCGCGGGCGTCGTATCGGGGTGTATCGGTTGTCGCGGGCAGAATCTTGAGCCGCCGCCGCGGATTGAAGGAAATTCCTCAAGTCCGACCGGCCCGAAAGTAGTAGGCACACTCCGTGTGCCGTTCGGATGACGGCACACGGAGTGTGCCTACTACTTACCCAGGCATAGGATCCGCAGCCGGAGGTGGCCGTGACGACGCACGACCTGAAGCAGTTGCTCGACGCCGTCCGCGGCGGGCGGGTGAGCGTGGACGACGCCGTTTCCCAGATCCCCCCGCCGGCGTCCGCCGACCTGGGGTTCGCCACCCTGGATTTGCACCGGCACATGCGGTGCGGGTTCCCGGAGGTGATCTTCGGCGAGGGGAAGACGGCGGAGTGGATCGACGGGGCGGTGCGGGCGCTGGCCGCGGCCGGGCAGGACGCGTTCGTCACGCGGGTGAACGACGCCCAGTCGGCGCACCTGACGACCGCCTTCCCGCAGGCCGAGCAGGACCGGCTGGCCCGCACGTTCCTGTTGCGGTCGGCAACGGAGCGGGTCACGCCCGTCGGGTTGGTTCAGGTGGTGACGGCCGGCACCGGCGATTTGCCCGTGGCTCAGGAGGCGGTCGTCACGGCGCGGGTGATGGGGGCGAACGCCGACCTGATCGCCGACGTGGGCGTGGCCGGCATCCACCGCGTGCTGCGGCACCGGGACAAGCTGAACGCGGCCGACGTGGTAGTGGTGGTGGCCGGCATGGACGGGGCGCTGCCGAGCGTGGTCGGCGGGCTGGTGGACGGCCCGGTCATTGCCTGCCCGACGAGCATCGGGTACGGGGCGGCGTTCGGCGGGCTGGCGGCCCTGTTGACGATGCTGAACAGCTGCTCGGCCGGCGTCGCGGTGGTGAACATCGACGCCGGGTTCAAGGCCGGGTACGTGGCGGCGCGGATGGTGCGGCGGATGCATCTAAATAAGTAGCAGGCACACTCCGTGTGCCGTCCGCGGACGGCACACGGAGTGTGCCTGCTACTTATTTCAGCGGCTTCAGCGGTTCGGCCGGCGGGAGCGGGCCGGCCGGCACGCCGGGCAGCGGCCGCTCGGTGGCCGACTTGAGCGGCGACAGCGGGGCCGGGATGCCGGCGTCCGCCGGCGGGGGCGGCGGCACCGGCCGCGGGTCCGGGTCGGTCATCGGCACGGACAGGTTCACCGGCGGCGGGGCCGCCGGCTGCGGGTAGTTCGCCTTCGTCATCGGCGGTTCGGACGGCGGCGGCAGAGCGCCGCTCGGCGGCGGCAACGTCGCGGTGGCACCCGCCGGCTGAATCGGCTCGATCGTCCGTGGGGCGGGCATCGCCGACCGTGCCACGTCCGCCGACGGCGGGGCGACCGCCATGCCCGGCTGGGTCGGCGCGGACACCGGCGGGGCGGTGTTCGATGCCAGTTGCGGCGGCGGCAGCGATACCCCCATTCCGCTGCCGGCCGGCTTGGTGCGGTTAAACGAGTTCGCCGCCGTCACCCCTTTTCCGCCGGTGGCGGACGGGTCGAACGACGGCGGCGGGACGGCGGCGTCCGATTTGGTTCCCAGCTTCGACTGCAACCCCGGCGTCAGGCCGAGCGGCGGCGGGGGCTTCTCCGAACTGACGCACCCGACCCCGCCGACCCCGATCACACCGAGCAACGCGAACCGGCACCAGCGGCGGGGCATGAGCGCACTCCCTGCGTCGTCCGCCGGCGCGATCCGTGCGCCGGGTCGAACAGCAACGGCGGGCTGATACGGCCGGTGTGAAGCCGTGTCAAGCCCGCCGACGGGATCAGTATTAGCGGCCGGCGTCAGCCGGCGCCGGCGGGGCCACGCCCACCGGGGCCGGGCCGATGGCCGGTGCGCCGGCGTTCGGGTTGCCGCGGCGCAGTTCGCCGGTCGGGTCGAGCATCGAGTCCCGCTCGCGTTGCAGCGGGAACGGCGGGTCGGGCGGGAAGTACTGCGGCACGTGCTTCAGGTAGTGCGGGGTGGGGTACGGCACCCCGCCGATCCGCGTCTGGCAGCCGACGGCCGCCACCGCCGCCAGTACCACCGCCGCGGTGGTCGCCTGCAACATCCGACGCTTCAGAGTCCGCATGACTGTCCCTCTCCCGTCCGTGACCCCCACCCGGCCCGCCGACGGCTCCCCCCGGTGCCGTCGGCGCCGGTCCTGGGCGTGCGAGGTGTGGATGTTGTCGAAGGTTGTCGGTGGTATCGGCCGGGCCGGTCGTAGGGCTTGAACCGAATCGGCGGAATTGGCGGTCAGGCCGAAATGATTCCTCACGGCAGGCACACACCCCATGTGTGAGGAATAAAACGGGATCGGAAGAAATAGCGTGCGAGTGACGGCGGCGAGCCGCAACCCGTTGTCACGCACTCGCCCGCAGCGACTCGATCGCCGTCCGGGCGATCGTCTCCGGGTCTGGGGTGTACGCGAACACCTCCACCGACACCCACCCGGCGTACCCGGTCTGTTTCAACGCCGCCAGGTCCGGCCGCAGGTCGTAGGTGCCGAACCCCGGGCCGTACCGCGGGGGGTCGGTCGGGTCGTTGGCATGGAAGTGGTAGGTGTGGTCGGCGTTCGCCCGGATCACGTCCGGGGCCGGCACCGCCTCGGCGGTCATCGCCTTCACGTCCAGGTGCAGCTTCACGTTCGGGTGCCCCAGCCGTCGGATGATCCGCACCGCCTCGGCCGCGGTGTTCAGGAAGTTCGTCTCCTTCAGCGTGAGCGGTTCCAGGCACAGCTTCACGCCGGTTTCGGTGAGCGCGGACAGGCAGTGCGAGAGAGCGTCGAGGGCGAAGTCCTCGGCCTGCTCGCGGGTGTGGCCGTCCGGGATGTTCCGCTGGACCGGCGAGCCGAGGACGAGGATGTCCCCGCCCAACTCGGCGGCGCACCGGGCCAGGTCGGCGAGGTACTCGCCGGTCTTCTTCCGCACGGCCGCATCCGGCGAGGTGAGCTGGAACCCGGTGGTCTTGGCGAGCAGCCAGTGCAGGCCGATGACCTGCAACCCGGCCGCCTCCGCCTGCCGCCGCACCTCGGATCGCCGGGCCGCGGTCACGTCGGTGATGAGCGGGGCGAGGGTGAACGGCGCGACCTCCAGGCCGGTGTACCCGAGGGCGGCGACGGTGTCGCACACCCGCGGGTGCTCCCAGACGTCGAAGGTTTCGTTGCAGATGGCGTAGCGCATGGTTTTAAGAGACCTCACCCCCCGGCCCCCTCTCCGAGCCGGAGAGGGGGTGTTCAAGGGCGGATTGTAGTCGGGATTGTGATCGGCTGCCCGGCTGGGAAATGCTTCACCCGGAATCTGCCTCGCTTGAACACCCCCTCTCCGGCTCGGAGAGGGGGCCGGGGGGTGAGGTCTTCTTCTCACTCCTCCCCGCGGTTCAGCTCGAACGCCCGCCGCACCTCCGGCTTCCGCAGCCAGTACAGGGCGATCGGGCCGGTGACCCAGCCGAAGGGGAAGCACAGGTTGCTGAACGGCAGCATGGCGAGGACCGCCGCTAGCACGCACAGCGGATAGTTCTTCACCCGCACCAACTGGGTTCCGCCGTATGTCACCAGGCTGCTGAGCAGCAGGCTGCATGCGAACACGGCGAACGTGAGCAGCAGTGGTCCGTGAGCGCCGCCGACGTCCTCATACGCCGTCGCCGTTTGCACACCCAACAAGGCCATCGGGATGAGGGCGCACGCAACCCCGACCGCCCCCGTGGATGTCAGCGCGTGTTCGTAATCGCGGAGGAGCCATCGGGCATGAGTGACGAACGCCTCACGGGTGTTGTCCGCCTCGTTCACTTCTGCCGTGTACTTCGACGGGCATCGCGGGCACACCACCACCCGCCTCAGGTACGCCGGGGCGACGGCGGTGAGTTCGCCGCAGTTCGGGCAGCGGGTGAGGAACATCGGGGCGGCTCGGGGTTCACGTCTTCGCCGCGACCAACGGGAGCGGGGACAGCCGCCCCGCTCCCGTTGGTCGCGGCGAAGATTTCTATGGCAGCGTGACCGTCGGCCGGTTGGCGGTGTCGTCCGAGTCGGCCAGTAGTAGCTTCACCCCGGCCTTGCCCTTCACCGCCGCGTGGAACTCGGCCGGGGTGGTCACCGGCTTGCCGTCCACGTGCGTGATCACCCACCACCCGCGGGACGGCCCCAGATCCTGGAACTTCTTGTCCGCCGCCGACCCCCGCTCCAACTCGCGGATGACCACCCCCGGCGGCGGGTTCGGCGGGTTCCGCACCATCCGCCCGCCGGCCCCGCTGAACTTGGTGCTCTGGTACTCGACCGTCAGCCCGTGGACGGCCGGCGGGGGCACGGTGGCCAGGAACGGCAGCGGGTTGTTGTTCTTCGCCAGCACCGCCTTGACCGTCTTCGGCTGGCCGCCGTCCCGCCGGTATTCGAGCGTCACCTCGGTGCCGGCCAGCGCCGCCCCGACGCGGAGCAGCAGGTCGCCGTCCTTCCGCAGCGGGTGCCCGTCCACCGCCGTGATCACGTCGCCGGGGTACAGGCCGGCCGCCGCCGCCGCGCAGGTGGGGGTGATACTGTTCGCCACCACCCCGTCCGGGTGGGACGCCGGCTCGATGCCCAGGAACCCGTACTCCACCTCCCGCCCGGCCTTCAGGGTGTCGATGATCTTGCGGTAGTTGCGGTCCAGCGGTACGGCGTACCCGCCGCTTGCTTCGGAGCCGTACACGGCGGCCACCGCCGATCCCAGCCCGACCAGCCGGCCGTCGGAGTCGAACACCCCGGTGCCGCTCGACCCGAGGGTGATGCGGGCGTCCACCTGGATCAGCCCGCCGTAAGCGTGCAGCGGCTTCTGCGAGTTCGCCTCCGGCTGCACCGGCGGCGGGGCGCTCGCCCGGTTGGTGTTGCTCACGATGCCCCACGACGCGCTCGGGCTGCCGTCCCCGGCCCCGGCCGCTAGCGGGTGGCCGACGGCGATCACCCACGACCCCCGCTTCACCGTCGCCTTCTTCCCGTCCGGGGTGTCGGCCAGCCGCACGTCGGCGAACCGCACCGCCTTCATGCCGGTGGCCGGCGGGGAGACCAGCTTGAGTACGGCCAGGTCGCTCTTGCTGTCGGACGCGAAGATGTCGGCGTAGCTGCCGCTGCCGTCGCTCACCCGGACGTACACCTTCGTCGCCCCGTCGATCAGGTGGTACGGCACGAGCACCAGCCCGGCCTGCGGGTCGAGCACCACCCCGGACCCGAACAGGTGGTCGGCGGTGTTCTCCGGGCGGGTGAGGTCGAGGCGGTCGAGCGGCGGTTGTCTTTGGCCGGGCCACCCCCGCCGGCCGAACCGCCGGTCGTCCGGCTGCTGGGACGACTCGTACCCGCCGAGCTGCCCCGGCTTCTTCTTCCGGTCCGTGTCCGGGGGGTACTCGGCGTGGGACACCACCACGGCCACGACCGTCGGCGTCACGTCCTCGATCACCTGCTGCATCTGCTCCTCGACCGCCTTCAGGGACGGCGGGTCGGCGGCGCCGGCGGCCGGGAGGAGGACGAGAACCGCGGCGAGGGGGAGGAGGTGTCGCATCCCGCCGTTGTACCACAGGCCGCAGTGTTTGAACACCGGCGGGCCGCCGGTGCCACGGAAGAATCGGGGGTTCGTTACACAGTTGGGTTAGCCCGCGGTTGCCCGGCCCGTCATAATGGCTGTGCCACCCGCTTTGCCGCGGGGCGTGGCGGGTCGGGTTGTGCCGGTCGGCGGCGGGGGAGTTTTCCGCCCGTCGCGGTTTGTCCTTGTGGACAACCTGGGCGAAGGGCACAATCTTTACCTACCAGTCGGGAGTGTGGTCCGCACACGCCGTGTGCGGTCTGCCAGAACCCGCACACGGCGTGTGCGGACCACACTCACCAGCCCGCGGCGCTCCGGACACGGACGAGACCCCCATGCGCACCCAGACCCTCCGTTTGGCCCTGTTCGCCGTCGTCCTGCTCACCGTCGGCGGGATGGTGCTGAGCGTGTCCCGGCTGGCCAAGGCCCAGCCGGCGGCGGCCACCGCCGCATCGCCGACCAAGCCGGCCGAGGCGGTGATCGAGAAGCTGTCGTTCCCGGAGAACCGGGACGTGAACCGCAAGTTCGAGGCGGTGCTCGAGTACCTGGCGCAGCCCAAGCCGAAGTGGCGGGAGTTGACCGAACTCGCCCAGGGGTTGCTGGATAACAAGTCGGACTACTTCTACCAGTTCCAGGAGGGGGACAAGCGGCGGGTGAGCGTGAAGGACGAGATCAACCGCATCATCGGCAAGCTGCCGAAGGAGGGGCTGGAGTTCTACCAGATCACCTACGGGCCGGTGGCCGAGGGGCTGGTGCGGGACGCCAAGGAGAACGGGTACGACAAGGGCAAGCTGGCCGAGGTGTCGCAGCGGTACTTCCACACCAAGGCCGGGGCGGACGCCACCCTGCTGCTGGCGGCGGTGAACCTGGAGACCGGGTACTTCCCCGAGGCGGCCTACGGGTACCAGCGGCTGCTCGCCCGCCCGGACGCGGAGAAGGTGCTCGACCCGAAGACGCTGTTCAAGGCGGCGGTGGCCATCCGCCGGGCGGGGGACGGGAAGATGACCGACGCGGTGGCGGCGGTGTGGACGCTGCTGGAGAAGAACTTCCCGCGGGAGGGGGTGCAGATCGGCCGCAAGGGGTACTCGCTGGACATGCTGAAGGCGGAGCTGGATAAGCCGGTGGAGATGCTGTTCGGCACGGTCGGCGACCAGTTCGTGGCGATGAAGGGCGGGAACCCGACGCGGGCGGCGACGGCCGAGGCCGGCGCCCCGTTCCTGGGCACCCTGTTCAACCTGCCGGTGCTGTACCGGCTGGAGGACGACGGGCAGAAGGAGGCGGCCGAGTTCGTCAAGACGGCGGTGACCAAGGCGTACCGGGACAACAAGGGGAACCGCCAGGCGCCGCCGCTCATCCCGGGGGCGTTCCCCATCACCGCCCCGAACGTGATCGTGTTCCGCGGGTACGACGGGGTGTACGCGTTCTACACCCGGTCGTTCACCGACGCGTCCGGCACCCCGCGGCGGGAGGGCAACCTGGCGTGGCACCAGCTGGGCAAGTACGGGGCGGCGGCCATCCGGGCGGGCAGTTCGGACGACGGCGAGTCCGCCCAGTCGGACGCGACCAACCTGAAGACGTGGTGGGAGTCGCACTGGGCCGGCATGCAGCCGGGCATCATGTTCGAGAACCCGCTGGCCGGGTCGCTGTCGCACGACGGCAAGCGGGTGTACTTCGTGGACGACTTCCACGTGCCGCCGGCCATGCAGCAGGTGATGAACGAGTGGGGCGGGATGCCGCCGCAGGGCGACCTGGGCCAGAAGGGGGTGGGGAAGAAGGAGTACAACCGGCTGGTGGCGGTGGACCTGGAGACCGGGTCGCTGGTGTGGACCATCGGCCGGCCGTCCCCCGGCACCCGCCAGGAGGAGTCGGACAAGATCGGCAGTTCGGCCCTGCTGGCCGAGGGGGCGTACTTCCTCGGCCCGCCGGTGACGGTGAACGGCAAGCTGTACGCGCTGATGGAGCGGGACGGGCACCTGCTGCTGGCCTGCCTGGACCCGGCCAAGCTGAGCGAGGCGCCGGCCACCCCGCTGAAGCCGGGCGAGCGGCCGCGGCCGGGGGTGCGGGTCGGCCCGCAGCCGCAGCCGGAGCTGGTGTGGGTGCAGGCGCTCGGGCGGGCGAACTCGCCCGTCCGCCAGGACCCGCTCCGCCGCATCCAGGGGGCGTTCCTGGCCGCCGCCGACGGGGTGATGATCTGCCCGACCAACTCCGGGGCGGTGGTGGCGGTGGACCTGAACGCCCGCAGCCTGCTGTGGGCGCACACCTACGCCACCCTGGACAAGGGGACCGAGTACGGCGGCGGGATGCGCCGCGGCGGGTACATCGGCCGGCCGGGCGGGCAGGCCGCGAACCAGTGGCGGTCATCCACCCCGGTCATCACCGGCGGGCGGGTGGTGGTGTCCGCCTACGACAGCGGCACCGTCCAGTGCCTGGACCTGCGGTCCGGCAAGCTGCTGTGGCAGGACACCCGCAAGCCGGACGACCTGTACGTCGGCGGGGTGGCGCAAGACAAGGTGCTGATCGTCGGCAAGGGCACCGTGCGGGCGGTCAAGCTGGTCGGCGACAAGGACGACAAGGCGCAGCGGGAGAAGGCCACCCCGGGGTGGAAGGACGAGCTGAAGGTGGCCCTGCCGGTCGGCCACGGGGTGGTCGGCAAGGACGGCAAGTTCTACCTGCCGGTGGTCGGCGACCCGGACAAGGCGGACGACCAGACGCCGGCGGTGTGGGGCATCGACACCGCCACCGGCAAGGCGGTGAGCAAGACCCTGTACCGGCGGAAGGACGTGGTGCCGGTCGGCCCGGCCCCGGACCCGCGGCTGGCGCTGGGCAACCTGGTGTTCCACGACGGCATGATGTTCTCCCAGTCGGCCACCGAGGTGGTGGCGTTCCCGCTGAACGAGGTGAAGCGGCGGGAGGTGCAGATCGCCCTGGACAAGAACCCGAGCGACCCGGCCGGGCTGTTCTCCCGCGGCGAGCTGTCGCTGGAGAAGGGCGACCTGCTGAAGGCGGTGGAGGACTTCAAGGCCGCCCAGGCGAACAAGCCGTCGGACGACGTGGCGCACAAGATCAAGCAGAAGTTGTACGCCGCGTACACCGAACTGCTGCGGGACAAGTTCGACCAGGGCGAGCCATTCCTGGCCGAGTACAAGACGCTGTGCGAGTTCCCGCTGGACGACCGGGAGCCGGACTTCGGCCGCCAGCGGGAGGAGCAGACCCGCCGCCGCGGGCTGTACTACAGCCTGGTGGCCAAGGGCCGGGAGGCGCAGGGCCAACTGGTGGAGGCGTTCGACCACTACCGCCTGTACGCCGAGCTGGGCGAACAGGGCAAGCTGCTGCCGGTGCCCGAAGACCCGAACACCGCCGCCCTGCCGAGCGTGTGGGCGAGCGGCCGCATCGACGCCATGATGCGGAACGCCAAAGACCCGGCGGCGCGGAAGCCGCTAGAGGAGCGGGTGGCGAAAGACTGGTCGGAGGTGAAGGCGGCCAACGACCTGGACCGGCTGCGGAACTTCGTCAAGGTGTTCGGCGCGTACTTCGCCTCCGGCCGGGACGCCCAGTTCCTGCTGGCCGAGCGGCTGAAGGACACGAACAACGACGACGACCGGCGGGAGGCGCAGGCGCTGCTGCTCAGCCTGATCGGCCAGGCCGAGGACGACAAGGACGGGAAGACGGCGGCCAAGGCCACCGCCGCCCTCGCCCGCCTGCTCACCAGCCGCGGGCTGCTGGACGACGCCCTCGGGCTGTACGCCCGGCTGGCCGACAAGTACCCGGACGTGGACGTGGCCGGCGGCAAGACCGGCGGCGACCTGCTCGGCGAACTCATCACCGACAAGCAGTACTGGCCGGCGCTCGAGCCGGAGCGGCCGGTGACGCTCGGCAAGTACGTCGCCAAGGCGGAGGCGGTGCAGAGCGGCCGGCAGGTGTCGGCGTCCCTCGACCTGGTGCCGAACGGCGACCTGTTCCCGTTCTACAAGCGGCACCGGGTGAGCCTGGAGAACGACCAGAACACGAACAACATGACGGTCAAGGTGACCGACCGGGTGACCGGGCAGGAGAAGTTCAAGCCGCTGCCCACCGAGAGCTGGTCGCTCCAGAACTACAGCATCTACGGGCAGCACCCGAACGCCAGCATGGCCAACCAGCGGCTGGCCCAGGTGAACGGGCACATCCTGCTGCTGCACGTCGGCTGGTGGGTGCGGTGCTACGACCTGTCCCGCGGGGTGGAGCTGTGGAAGTACTGCGTGGCGAATGTGGGCGGGGCGGCCCCGCCGAACAACGGGCAGAGCCAGACGGAGAACTGGCAGCTGAGCGTGCAGTCGGAGGCGAACAGCGACCGCGACCTGAAGGTGACCGTGCTGCGGTACAACCAGATGACCGGGCAGCAGACGACCGAGTGGGTGTCGGTGATGGGCAAGTCCACCGTCCTCCAGGCCGGGTACGCGTCGTTCCTGAGCAAGGACGGGCTGTTCACCAAGGACCCGCGGACCGGCACCACCCTGTGGCAGCGGGGCAACATCACCCAGGGGGCGATGATCTTCGGCGACGCCACCCACCTGTTCCTGGTCGAGCCCACCCAGGCCGGGTTCAGCTCCCGCGTGCTGCGGGCGGTGGACGGGGTGCAGATCCAGGGGGTGCCGGACTTCGGCAGCCTGCTGCTCGGCAGCTCCCGCGTGCACGTGTTCGGCCGGCAGGTGCTGCTGTTCGAGTCCGGCGGCAAGGACAAGCCCCGCACCCTGCGGCTGTACGACATCCTGGACGGCAAGGACGTGTGGGCCAAACAGTACCCGGCCGAGTCGGCCGTGTTCGAGACGGTGGACCCGGACCTGACCGGGGTGGTGAGCGGGGACGGCAAGATCGAGGTGCTGGCCGCCCGCACCGGCAAGAGCCTGTTCGCCGCCGCGGCGGACGCGAAGAAGGTGAAGGAGCACGTGCAGGACGAGAAGGGCAAGTTCGACGTGGTGAAGCCGCTGCTCATGGCCGACGGCGAGCGGTACTTCATGTTCCTCAACCGCGACCAGGCGAAGAACAACAACGGCAACTCGGCCGAGAACAGCGGCGCGTCGCCCAACCGGGTGCGGCTGGTGAACGGCCCGGCCTACGCGTTCAGCAAGGCCACCGGCGAGCGGCTGTGGTACACCGACACCCAGCTGGTGAACCAGCGGCTGTACGTGGACCGCTTCGACGAGCTGCCGTGCCTGGTGGCGTTCAACCCGATGCACCAGGAGGACGGGGCGGCCCCGGGCGGGCCGGGCGGCGGGCCGGTGATGGTCGGCGGCGGGCGGGTCATCCGCGGCGGGTTCGGCGGCGGACAAGGCGGGATGCCCGGCTGGTCGCACAAGGTGGTGGTGATCGACAAGCAGCTCGGCAACCTGCGGGAGGACAAAGCCCTGCCCGCCGGCAACGGCTGGTTCCAGTGGGTGAGCTACGACCCGAAGGCGAACGCGTACGAGTTCGGCGGGTACAACAACGCCAAGCTGCGGATCTACCCGCCGGACACGGCGAAGAAGTGACCCCGCGGGAGTGTGGTCCGCAC
>JALHQU010000203.1 GCA_022841795.1 Fimbriiglobus sp. | reverse complement strand
GAAGCTCGGCCCGGCGGCGGTCGGGGCCGGGGCCGAACTGCTCCGCGCCGCCCAGACCGGGGCGGTGGCGGTGCGGGAGGAGGCGATGCGGGCGCTGGTGATGATTCAGCCGCCCGAAGCGGTGCTGGCGTTCACCGCCGGCCTGCGGGACGCGGAGCCCGAGGTCCGCAAACTGGCGTCGGCGGGGTGGCGGAAGGCGGCCGAGGTGCCCGAGGAGGCGGTCCCGGTGCTGATTGAAGCACTCCAGGATCCGGACGTGCAGGTGCGGGCGAACGCCGCCCACGCGGTCGGCCGACTCGACCCGGTGCCGGCCGAGGCCGTCCCGCCGCTCACCGTGTGCGCCGTTCACCCCGACGTCGGCCTGCGGCTGAACGCCGCCCTCGCCCTGCAAGCGGTGCCCGGCCGGACCGCGTCCGACGCCCTGCATCTGTTGCTCGACGACCCGAACCCGCGGCTCCGGTTGATCGCCGCAAGGCGTATACTGCGCGATGACCCGGCCGACACCCAGGCCATCGCCGTTGTGACTGAAGCCCTGAACTCGCACCACGCCGGCATCCGGGCCGCCGCCGAGGAGATCGCGGCCGCCCTCGCCCCGCCCCCGGAGGACGACAAGCCGGACCCGCCCGCGGCGGCAGAGCAGAGCGTGATCCCGGCCGCGGCGTGACCTACTGAAATGGCGTCGCCCGCCCAGCGCGGTCAGAATGGCGGGATGCAACTACCTTCCTTCGACTCGTACTTCGGCGTGGACTTCAGCGGCGGGCGGCTGGCCGGGCGGAACGTGTGGGTGGCCCGGTGTGTGCCGTCCGCCTCCCCCCTTCCTTCTCAGGGAAGGGGGGCCGGGGGGGTTAGGTTCTTCGACCCCTCCCCCCAACCCCCTCCCCCACGGGGAGAGGGGGAGAAAAGACAAAGAACCGCGAACTCCGCCCGCCTCACTCTCGTCTCCCTCGATCGGCTCGAAGCCCTCGCCGGCACCGCCGACCGCGCCCCCGCGCTCGCGCACCTCGTCCACCTGATGCGGTCCTCGTCCGCCGCCCTGTGGGGGTGCGACTTCCCGTTCGGTCTGCCGGTCGAGCTGTTCCCGCACCCGCACCGCTGGCCGACCGCGTTCGACTTCCTCGCCGGGTGGGAGGAGGACGCCTACGGGTGTGGGCTGGAGTGCGTCCGCCGGGCGAAGCGGCTGAAGAAGCGGATCGCCGGCTACCGCACCGCCCTGCACGTCCGCCGCACCACCGACGTGGAGGCGAAGGCGCCGTTCGACACCTTCCACTACCGGCTCATCTACCAGACGTTCTTCGGCATGAGGGACGTGATCGGCCCGCTGTCCCGCACCCCGCGAACCGCCGTGCTGCCGTTCCAGTACCGCCGCCTGCCGACCGCCGAGCGGGTGATCGTCGAGTGCTGCCCGAGTTCGGTGCTGAAGAAGCTCGGGCTGCCGCACCAGAACTACAAGCAGCCGACCGGCGGGCCGCTGACCCGACGGCGGAAGCGGACGCGGCACACCCTGCTGGAAGCGATGGCCGAGTTCGTGGACATCGATCCGGCGTTCCGGCGGGCGATCATGCGGAACCCCGGCGGGGACGCGCTGGACGCGGTGATCGCGGCGGTCGGGGCGTGGCGGGCGGTGCCCGCCGCCGACCACCGGGCCCTCGCCACCCACCCCCGCTACCGGCATGAGGGGTACCTGTACGTGTGAGAGTTCGAGACGGAACTATTCGCAGGATGCGGAGAATGTCAGGGGTGGGGTGTGGGGTAGAAGTTGGCGGTCTTGGCACCCTTGGGCATTTTCAGCCGTATTTCGCAGTTTCAACACCGCCAGAATGATAGCCCGAGCACCGCAACTGGACCGCGGTTCACACCCCACCTGAATCGAATCGGGGTTGTTCGACGATCCGCCGGGCGGTATGCCGCCCGGTCATTCAGCCGCGGATCGGGGGACCCACCATGCCACGCCGGATCGGGGCGCTCGCCGCCGCGTTCGTCCTCACGCACCTCGCCGGGTGTATGTTCCTCAGCCCGGATCTTCGCCGCCAAGTCACCGGCGAGATCGAGAAGCCGAAGGTGCCCGAGGCGTCGGTGGCGGCGGCGGCGCGGGTGGACGAGGTCGGCCGCGAGTTGCTCGCCGGCACCCCGCTCGGCATCCCGGACATCAGCTTCCAGACGATCGGGTCGGCCGAGCCGGAGATGTTCCACCCGGACCCGCACACGGTGTACGTCACCGAGGGGCTGGTGAACCTGTGCCAGACGGACGGGCAGTTGGCGGCGGTGCTGGCGCACGAGGTCGGGCACCTGACGGCCGAGTTCCGCCGCACCGCCCGCCGCCAGCAGCCGGAGCCGATGCCGGCGGCGGCCACATCGCAGCTCGACCGCGGCACCAGCCACGACCCCGGCCGCGAGATGTACCTGGCGCAGTTCGAGAAGGCCACCCGCCGCAAGCCGTCGGATAAGCAAAGTTGGCCGACCACCGACCCGAAGGCGATCGCCGAGGAGTTGCTGAAGAACGCCGGCCACGAGCCGAAGGTGCTGGGCGAGGTGGCTCCGCAGTTGCGGCAGGCGAGTCGGAACCGCACCCTGGCGAAGCAGTTCGACGGGGCGACGACCGAGCCGAAGTGGACGAAGTAATCACATCACCGGCGGGCCGCAGGTGCCACGGAAGAAAGACCCACCGGCGGGCCGTCTTCGCTGGTGTCCGGCCTTCAGGCCGTTCTTCACCCGGCATAAGACAGGCTAAAGCCTGGACACCAACAAAGACACCTCCTGTTTCTCCTTCGTGGCACCGGCGGCCCGCCGGTGTTTCCATGGCTGATTGACGAACCGACCCGCCGGGCGTTTAATCAGCATCGTTAACGAAGTCCTCTTCCCTTCGAAAGCGGGTGCGGCCGTGACTCGGAACCTTCTACGCGGGCTGGCGCTGGTGGCGGCGGCCGGGCTGGTGGCGCTGGTGCCGGCGTGCGGGAGCGGGCGGTCGGGCAAGACGAAGGTGGCCATCGTCACCAACGTGGCCGACCCGTTCTGGGACATCTGCCAGGCTGGGGCGATCAAGGGGGGCAAGGACTTCGACCTGGATGTCACCTTCAAGCAGCCGACCGAGATGACGGTGGACACCCAGATGAAGGTGGTAGATGACCTGACCAAGATCGGCATCAAGGGGCTGGCGGTGAGCGTGGTGAAGCCGTCCGAGCAGACCCGGCGGCTGCAAGCCATCGCCCAGGACCTGCCGTTGAACAACTTCATCACCATGGACAACGACGCGCCGGACAGCGGCCGGCTGTGCTACGTCGGGGTGGACAACTACGAGGCGGGCAAGGAGGTCGGGCGGATGGTGAAGCAGGCGGTGCCGGCCGGCGGCACCGTCGCCCTGTTCATCGGGGCCATGGACTCGGACAACGCGGTCAAGCGGGTGGCCGGGGTGCTGAGCGAGCTGGCCGGCACGGACGTGCGGGCGGAGGTGGCCAAGGGGGTATACCAGGAGAAGTACGGCAACTACACCCTGCACCGCAAGCAGCCGATCACCGACGGGGGCAAGTCGGACGCCGCGGCCGCCAACGCCGGCGACACCCTGGAGCAGTTGAAGGGCGCCCCCAACGTGTGCTTCGTCGGCCTGTACTCGTACAACCCGGCCAAGATCGTCGAGGCCGCCCGCACCAAGGGGGTGGTGGGCCAGATCAAGATCGTCGGGTTCGACGAGGACGTGGTCACGCTCGACGCCATCGCCAAGGGGGAGATCGTCGGCAGCGTGTCGCAAGACCCCTACGGGTACGGGTACGAGACGGTGCGGTGGCTGCGGCACGTCATCGACGGCAAGGACAAGAAGGCACTGCCGCAAGACCCGTCGCCGTTCAGCATCGTGACCAAGGACGGCGGCGGGCCGGTCAAGCGGACGGTGACGGTCGGCGGCGCGGCCAAGGAGATCGAGGTGAAGCAGCGGAAGGCGAGCGAGTACGCCCAACTGGTGCGGGACGCGTACACCGCGGCGAAAGCGGGCAAGTGATCGTCACATTCGGCGAGCCGGGAGCGTGAGCGACCGGAGGTTTCATCGCTCCGGTCGCTCACGCTCCCGGCTCGCCACCACGCTCCCGGCTCGCCACCACACCACATCCTCGCCCCCATGTCCGCCCCCCTGCTCGAAGCCATCGGCGTCCGCAAGCAGTTCCCCGGCGTGCTGGCGCTCGACAACGTGTCGTGCCGGCTGGGCCGCGGGGAGGTGCTGGCCGTCGTCGGCGAGAACGGGGCGGGCAAGTCCACGCTGATGAAGGTGATCGCCGGGGTGTATCAGCCGGACGGTGGCGAGGTGCGGCTGAACGGCGTGCCGGTGTGGTTCCCCACCCCGCTGGCGGCGATGAACGCCGGGGTCAGCCTGATCCACCAGGAACTGAACCTGGCCGAGAACCTGTCCGTTCTGGACAACCTGTTCCTCGGTCGCGAGCCGACCGTCGGCGGCCCGCTCAAGCTGCTCGACCGCAAGAGTTGCACCGCCGTCGGCGGCAGGCTACTGGAGCGGGTCGGCCTGCCGGCCGCGTACCTGTTCCGCACCGTCGGCGAACTGCCGCCCGGCCAGAAGCAGCTCGTCGAGATCGCCCGGGCGCTCGGCCTGGACGCCAAGCTGCTCATCATGGACGAGCCGACCAGTAGCCTCACCCAGAAAGAAACCGACCGGCTGTACGAGGTGATCGACGCGCTCAAGGCGGCCGGCGTGTCGGTGATGTACATCTCGCACCGGCTGGCCGAGATCAAGCGGTGCTGCGACCGGGCGGTGGTGCTACGGGACGGCAAGAACGCCGGCGAGCTGGCGAAGGCGGACATCACCCACGACAACCTGGTGCGGCTGATGGTCGGCCGCGACCTGAAGTCGTTCTTCCCCCGCACCCACCGGGCCGACGGCGGCAAGACGGTACTGAGCGTCCGCGACCTGCGGTACGCCGGCGGGCCGAGCCACGCCGTGTCGTTCGACCTGAAAGCGGGCGAGGTGCTGGGCATGGCCGGGCTGGTGGGGGCCGGTCGCACGGAGTTGAGCGAGGCCATCTTCGGGCTGCGGCCGATCGTCGGCGGGGAGGTGACGCTGAACGGCCAGCCGCTCCGCATCCGCCGGCCGAACGACGCGGTGCGGGCGGGCATCCTGCTGGTGCCCGAGGACCGCCGGCTGAACGGGCTGGTGCTCCAGGAGGGCGTGGGGTTCAACCTGAGCCTGCCGAACCTGAGCCGGCTGACCACCGCCGCGGTGGTGCGGCCGAAGGACGAGGCGGCGATGCACGCCGAGTCGATCCGCAGCCTGCGGGTGAAGACGCCGACCGCCGCCCAGACGGTCGGCCTGCTGAGCGGCGGCAACCAGCAGAAGGTGGTGTTCGGCAAGTGGCTGGCCCGCGGGCCGAAGGTGCTCGTCCTGGACGAGCCGACCCGCGGGGTGGACGTGGGGGCGAAGACGGAGATCTACACGCTCATCGACGAGCTGGCCGGCCGCGGGGTGGCGGTGTGGATGATCACCAGCGACATGGAAGAACTGCTCGGCGTGTCCGACCGGGTGGTGGTGATGCACGAGGGGCGGCTGGCCGGCGAGCTGCCGCGGGAGAAGGTGAGCGAAGAGGCGGTGATGCGACTGGCGACCGGCGGCGCGTAGGGTGATTGTGGCGCGCCGGGAGCGTGAGCGACCGGAGCGATGAAACCTCCGGTCGCTCACGCTCCCGGCTCGCCGTGGTCCTGTGGCTTGTGAACGCGGAGATCGGGATGAACGAGAAGCTCAAGCTCGGCCTGTGCCTGCTGGCCGGGTTCGCCGCCGTGTCGGCCGTGTGGATCCCGGCCGGCCTCCCATTCCGGCCCGTCCAGTTCCCGGTGTGGTACGCCGCCGCGGCCGTCGCCGTCGGCCTGCTGGCGTACACGTTCGAGTTCTCCCGCCGCAACCTGATCCGCCTGACCGGGGTGGCGGTGCTGCTGTCCGGTCTGCTCGTCGGCCTGGGGTTCAGCAACGAGAACGCGTTCGGCCGGTCGAACGTGGTGACGGTGCTCAACCGGCACGGCGAGCTGGGCGTCATCTGCGTCGGCGCGGCGCTGCTCATCATCACCGGCGGCATCGACCTGTCGGTCGGCTCGCTGGTCGGGCTGGCGGCGGTGTCGTTCGGCGTGCTGATGGAGGCCGGGGTTCACCCGCTGGCCGCCCTGCTCGCCGTCGTGCTGGTCGGGCTGACGGCCGGCGTCGGCCACGGGCTGCTCGTCACCCAGCTGCGGCTCCAGCCGTTCCTGGTGACGCTGTGCGGCATGTTCGTGTACCGCGGGCTGGCCCGTACGGTGTGCAAGGGCGGCACCGGGCGGGTGGCGGTGGAAACGGCCGTCGGCTCGGCCGCGGAGAAGGCGAAGGCCGCGGCGGTTGTGGGCGAGGCGGGGGAAGACGCGCGGATGGCGATACTCGGCGGCGCGGAGAAGGCGGCGGACGCCGAGGCGGTGGCCGCGGCCGGACGGCAGGCGGCCGAGGCGGTCAGCGGGTCGCTGCTCGACCTGCGGTTCTGGCTGACCGGCAAGGACCTGACCGAGCGGGAGGTGTTCCCCGCCCAACTGGTACTCATGCTGGCGCTGGCGGCGGCGGCGGCGGTGTTCCTGCACCGCACCGCGTTCGGCCGGTACTGGTATGCCATCGGGTTCAACGCCCAGGCGACCAAGTACGCCGGGGTGAACGTGTGGCGGCACCAGGTGTCGGTGTTCGCCGTGTGTTCGCTGTTAGCCGCGCTCGGCGGGGTGCTGCTGTTCCTGTACGCCGGGTCGGTCAAGCCGACGGACGCCGGCCAGGAGTACGAGCTGTACGCCATCACCGCGGTGGTGCTCGGCGGGGTCAGCCTGCGGGGCGGGGAAGGGACCGCGATCGGCGTGGTGCTCGGGGCGATGGTGCTGCCGGTGGTACGGACGCTGATGAACTTCACCCAGACGCCGTCCGACTGGGTGCCGTGGATGATCGGCCTGATCCTGCTGCTCGGCACCGTCGTGGACGAACTGATCCGCCGGTCGAAGGCCGGGCGGTAGGGCGGTGAAAGTAGCAGGCACACCCTGTGTGCCTGCTACTTTCTAGCCGGGGCGTTAGTCGTCCGCGGGCGACCGCCCGTGCAGCGGCGGGCGGCCCCGCTTCGCCCGCGGCGGCGGGCGGCGGAGCGTCTTGGCGAACGCCGCCAACTGGCCCAGCCCGTCCCCGAACGTGGTGTACGGCAGGCTCGCGCGGAGCGCCCCGCCCAGTCCCTGCCCGCCGATCGCCACCGCCACCCCCCGCTCCTCCGCCCGGCGGAAGAAGGCGGTGTACTCGTCGGCGAACCGCTGCGGCTCCGTCAGGTGGGTGACGGACACCCACACCAGCGCCGGCCGCAGGTCGTCCAGGGCGGCGGCGAACGCGGACATGGGGGTGTGCGGGCCGAGGTTGACAGCGTCCCACCCGCCCTCCAGCAGCGTCAGCTTGGCCAGTAGCGTCGGCAGCACGTAGTGGTCGTGTTCCGGCGCCCCGCCCACCGCCACCGGCCGATCCGGGTCGGTGTTCACCCGCAGTTCCGCCCGCAGCTCGTACAGGGTAGCCACACACGCCTGGGTGATGCGGTGCTCGGCGGACACCGTCATCTTGCCCGCCTCCCACGAGTGACCGACGTGCGCGAACGCCGGGGCGATCACCCGGTCGGCCAGCACGTCCATCGGCGTGCCGTTGCGGTACGCGGCGAGCAGGATGGTGCGGATCAGGTCGTGGTCTTCGGCGTTGACGGCCGCGATCAGCCGCTGCCGCACCGCGTCCGCCGGCTCCACCTCGGCCGGGGCGGTCGGGATGAGCCGGGTGAGGTCGGAGTACGGCAGCGAGCCGGCCCGCACCAGCCGGTACACGTCCGCCACCAGCAACTTGCGGTGCCCGCCGGCGGTGCGGTGGGCCGGCAGCACCCCGTCGTCCACCCACCGCTTCACGGTGGTCACGCTCACCCCGAGCGCGTCGGCCACCGTCGCGGTGCTGACGTATCGCGTCTCGGACCGTTCACCGGATTGGAATTCTGTACGATTCATTCGTTTCCGCGGTAACACCGAATCGGGGCTTCTGGCGTCATTGTTGCCCAACATGAGCGTCAGGGGCAAGTGATTTCGCGATTTGGGCGATTTTGTCGGTCCGGCCCCTTGACAATCCGAAGCCGCCCGGTGATGGTAATAGACGATTTGGTCGTTTTGGACGATTAGGCCGTTTCTCGCCCGTGCCCGCTCTTGGAGGTCGTCATGGTTGTCACGATGCCGGGTGCGACCCCGAGTCAGACCGTGCGGCGGCCCGCCCGCTCGCCGGGGGTGCCGGGTTTCCTGTTCCACCCGGAGTTTGTGTCGCGGCAGGCGAAGGGGCAGTTCGACCCGGCCCCGCTGCTCGACGACCCGACGAACTACGACGACAAGTACATGCCGGACGAGGTGACCCGCGACCACGCCAAGCGGATGCACTACGCCGCGTACCGCGTCAGCACCGCCCGCTCGGCCGGCGAACTGGCCCGCTGGCGGGGCACCTACCACGCCCTCCGCGATCGCATCGTGCTCGGCAACCGCAAGCTGATTTACCGGGCGGTCCGCCGACGGGCGGGCGGGCACAACCGGGCGGACGACATGGTCGGCGACTGCCACGTCGTCCTCATCCAGGCGGTAGCGGTGTTCAACCCGTGGATGGGCATCCGGTTCAGCACCTACGCGTACACCTGCCTGATTCGGGCGTTGTCCCGCCTGTCGCAGCGGATGGGCGGGGACCGGCTGAACTGGTCGCTGCCGCTGGACGCGCTGCCGGACGGCTCCCCGCCGTGCCGCCGGTCGATCGACGGTCCGTCCACCGGCAACCACATCCCGATCGAGGAGTATCTGCGGGCTGACCACCCGCTGCTGTCCGACCGGGAGAAGCAGATCCTGTCGCACCGCTTCCTCACCCGGGACGACCAGTCGCCGAACCGCACGCTCGAACAGGTGGGGCGGGCGCTCGGGCTGTCCAAGGAGCGGGTGCGGCAGGTGCAGGCCACCGCCCTGGAGAAGCTGCGACAGGCTCTCTGCCCGTAACGCCCAACACCGGCGGGCCGCCGGTGCCACGAACGACAATCGAGGATATCTCGTGACCCCCGCCCTGTTGACCCTGCTGGTCTCGCTCTCGGCCAACCCGGTCGATACCACCTGGCCGCAGTGGCGCGGCCCGACCCGCGACGGGCTGGTGCCCGCTGCCGCCCCCGCCTGGCCGGACAAGCTGGACGACAAGACGTTCACCAAGGTCTGGTCGGCCGAGAACCTCGGCCCGAGCTACTCCGGTCCGGTCGTATCAACGGACAAGGTGTTCACCACCGAGACAGTGGACAAGAAGCGGGAGGTGGTGACGGCGTTCGACCGCAAGACCGGCAAGAAGCTGTGGGACGCGAAGTGGGACGGGGCGATGGACGTGCCGTTCTTCGCCGCCAAGAACGGCAGTTGGATCCGCGCCACCCCGGCGTTCGACGGCGAGCGGCTGTACGTGGCCGGGATGCGGGACGTACTCGTGTGCCTGAACGCCGCCGACGGCAAGGAACTGTGGCGGTACGACTTCATGAAGGAGCACAAGACACCGCTGCCCGACTTCGGGTTCGTCAGCTCCCCGCTGGTGGACGACGCGGCGGTGTACGTGCAGGCCGGCGGCGGGTTCGCCAAGCTGGACAAGAAGACGGGCAAGCTGCTGTGGCTGGGGGTGAAGGACGGCGGCGGGATGATGGGCAGCGCGTTCTCGTGCCCGGTGTTCGCCACCCTCGGCGGGAAGAAACAGCTGGTGGTGCAGACCCGCACCGCCCTGCTCGGGGTGGACCCGGACACCGGCAAGGACCTGTGGAAGCGGGACGTGCCGTCGTTCCGCGGGATGAACATCCTCACCCCGGTCGTCAGCGGGGACACCGTGTTCACCAGCACCTACGGCGGCACCACCCAGGGGTTCACCGTCCGCTCGGCCGGCGGGGCGCTGAAGGCGGAGGACGGGTGGGCGTTCAAGTACGAGGGGCACATGACCACCCCGGTGGTGATCGACGACCACGCCTACCTGCTGGGCAAGGACAAGCGGGTGGTGTGCGTGAACCTGACCGCCGGCAAGGAGGCGTGGCGGTCGGAGAAGGCGTTCAGCGACTACTGGAGCCTGGTCGCGCACAAGGACAAGATCCTGGCGCTGGACAGCAAGGGCAAGCTGCTACTGCTGAAGGCCAACCCGAAGGAGTTCGAGGTGCTGGCCGAGCGGGCGGTGGCGAAGGCCGAGACGTGGGCGCACCTGGCCGTGTGCGGGGACGAGGTGTTCGTCCGCGACCTGACCGGGTTGACCGCCTACCGTTGGAAGACGACCGACTGATCTCCCAGACTGGTGGCACGGGCCTCCAGACCTGTGCCCTCAACCGGCTCGGCCGCGGCGACCCCCGCGGCCGGGCCGCGGTTCGTTCCCACCCGTCGCTTGATTTCCCCTCGGCCAACACCTACGATCATGCCTCAACACGGCACCCGGCGGACGGACTCGTCGGTTCAGGGGGAAAGGTTTCCCGCCCGCGGCACGGACGCCTCGCCCTCAACACGCGCCCGAGGGCCGGAGGCAGCATGGGACGGCCTCGCTCTGAATCGTCGTCGGTCACGCCCGAACGGGCGAGCCGGCTGGCCAAGTTCGTCAAGCTGATCGCCAAGGCCCCCCGCGCGCGGTCCGTCCTGCTGGACAAGTTGGACATCGACCTCCGCGGGTTCTACCGGGACGTGAAGACCCTCCGCGCCCTCCAGGTGGAGGTGAGCAACCGCGGCGACCAGTACCAACTGGACGAGGACCTGGACGACGCCCGCGGCAAGCTGCCGTGCCCGGACCCGCAGCTCACCCTGGCCGAGCTGAAACAGTTGACGAAGGGGACCACGGACGCGCACAAGAAGCTGCGGAAACTGCTCGACGCCATCGTCGGCACGGCGGCGGCGGCGAACGGGTACCACCGCAGGTAATCAGGAAGGTCGGCATGAACGCCGTCGTCGTCATCCCCGCCCGGTACGCCTCCCAGCGGCTGCCGGCCAAGCCGCTGCTGAACGACACCGGCAAGTACCTGATCCAGCACGTCCACGAGCAGGCGGCGAAGGCGAAGCGGGTGTCCGGGGTGATCGTCGCCACCGACGACCGGCGGATTTTCGACGCCGTCGCCTCGTTCGGCGGGCGGGCGGTGATGACCCGCGCCGACCACCCGTCCGGCACCGACCGCATCGCCGAAGTCGCGGCCACGCTCGACGCGGACGTGGTCGTCAACCTGCAAGGCGACGAGCCGCAGTTCGACCCGGCCGACCTCGACAAGTTGGTCGAACTGATGGCCGACCCGGCGACCGGCATGGCGACGCTGGCCATCCCGCTCCGGAACAAAGCCGACTACCTGAACCCCAACGTCGTGAAGGTGGTTTGCGACCGCACCGGGCGGGCCTTGTACTTCAGCCGCAGCCCGATCCCGTTCGTGCGGGACGGCGAGCCGGACTTCGCCCGCACCCCGCCGCACTTTCTGCAACACCTCGGGGTGTACGCCTACCGGCGGGAGGTGCTGCTGCGGCTGGCGGCCACCCCACCGCACCCGCTGGAGGTGGCGGAGAAACTGGAACAACTCCGCGCCCTCGCGGACGGCATCGGCATCAAAGTCGGCGTGATCGCCACCGCCCACCGCGGGGTGGACACGCCGGAGGACTACGCCGCGTTCGTCCAGTCGTACCGGGCCGGCGTGTAGGTCCGGCTGTGCCGGACGCGCTCAACCGTCCGGCCCAGCCGGACCTACACGCCGGCTTCACACCCGACCGCGGTTGACCGCCTCCCGCCACTTTCTGTAAGTTGATCTGAGGCGACACTTCGGCACGTCCGGCCTCGACCCCTGCGAACGAGTACCGAACCCCCGCGAGGAGCGACCCCGCTCATGGCGAAGCACATTTTC
>JALHQU010000202.1 GCA_022841795.1 Fimbriiglobus sp. | reverse complement strand
ATAGTGCGGTAGCCCTGGGGCGGCCCCTACGAAGAGGGCTTCTGCGTAGGGGCCGCCCTCTGTGGCGGCCCGCGGGTCCGGTCCTGCCGGACCCGCATTTCGACCGAGCAAAATTCGAGCGACTCACCGCGGAGATTCACCGTGACCCGCTCTACCTCCGCCGCGCTCGCGGTCGCCCTCCTCGCCGCCGCCACTTTAGTTGGGGGGCAACCGCCTCCCAAACCCCCTGTCGCCGACCCGGACCCGCGGTCGCCGCCGGACGTGTTCGGGAAGCCGCGACCGCACGGCGAACCCGTCGAGAAGGCGTTCCTCGGCCTGTACACCGGGCGCACGAACCTGCACTTCGGCCAGCCGATGGCCGTCGAGCTGTTCGAAGTCGAGTCCGAGAGCGGCCGCATCGACTCGCGGCTCGACTGGAACGCCACCCTCGAACTGACCGACGCCGCCGGGAAGAAGGTGCCGTTCCGCCGCGAAGGCGGGGACGGGGTCTGCTGCGGGTCGTGCGTCCTTTGGCCGACGAAGGACCACGCCGCCGGCGTCTATTGGAAGCCGGGCACGTACAGACTGCGATTCACCTTCGTCAACGCCGCCGAGCCCAAACGCAAGATCCTTCCGGGCACTTTCCGGTCGAACGAGTTGGTGTTCACCGTCCGTGAGCTGGGGGCCGCGTTGGGCGCCTGGGACAGGAAAGGGAATCTGCGATCGACCGAGGAAGGGACCACTGTCGGCGGCGGCGACACACTCCTATACGTCGCCGGGCTGGACGAGGACTCGTCGGAGCGGCTGCGAAAGCAGACCAAAGATGGGCTGTCGGCGGCGTGGGAAAAAACGCGGTGGCGGGTGGCGACGGCCCCGTTCGCCCCGGTGACGGTGCCGCAAGACCGCAAGCTGACCGACGCGGAGGTGAAGAAACTCGTCGCCGACCTGAAGCACGACGACCCGGCCGTGCGCATCCGCGCCGTCCGGAGCGTGCCGCCGACCGCCCCGGTCGAAGTGTTCACCGCCGCCGTCCGGCTGCTCGCGGACGACTACGAGCAGAACGCGAGCGGACCGTTCTCACACGGGGGCGTGTTCTATCCGGTCAGCCTGGCCGCGGCCGACGCCCTGGGCCGACTCGGCACGCCGGCGGTCGGATCGCTGATCGCCTTCGCCGAAGAGAAGGGCCACAAGGTGACGCAGTTCCAGCTCACCCCCCGGTGGCAGGTGGCGGCCGTGCTCGGCCGCATCGGGCCGAACGACGCGGCCGGGAAGTACCTGCGGGCCGCGATTCGGAGCGGGGACGACGACCGGGTGGCGGCGGCGCTGGCGACCGCGAAAGCGTGGGGCAAAGGCGGCGTGGGGCTGGCGCGGGCGATCGTCGCGCTACCGATGTTGACGGGCGAGTCCCGCCGCTCCGTCATCGACGCGCTCGGGCAGTCCGGCGACTTGAAGACCGACGGCCCGACGCTGCGGAAGCTGCTCGCCTCGACCGATCGCGAGGTCCAGTGGGCCGCGATCTCGGCCCTGGTGGTACTCCGCGACACCGAGTCGCTACCGGAGTTCGAGCGGCTCGCGCGGGGGGTGAAGGTCGACGGTCAAACCCGCCTCGCGGCGGTGCACGCGACGCTGTCGTTGGCCGACGCCAAGACCGGCGATCAGTTGGTCCTCGACCTGATCGGCCAGAAAGACGACGTGAACCTGCGGTATGAAGCGCTGTGCCAGGCTCGTCGCCGAAAAATGACGGCCGCCCTGCCGCTGGCGCTGGACGCCCTCGACGACCCCGAAGAGCCGACGCGGTACGAGGCGGATCGCGTGCTGCGGGAATTGTCCGACACCCCCGGCGGCGTGGGGTACGACGGGCGGACGCCGGACGCCAAGCTGTGGCGGGATTTCTGGGCGAAGAAGGGGAAGAAGTAGCGGGCGTCAATACACCCGCGGCCACACGCCCGGCGTCGCCACCTCCAGCAGGTGCCCGTCCGGGTCGCGGAAGTACAGGCTCCACCCGCCGCGGTCCCACTGCTTCTTCTCTTCGACCGGGATGCCGTGCTGACCCAGCCACGCCTCCCACGCGGCCAGCCCGTCGGCGGGGATGGCGAACGCGAGGTGCGACTGCCCGTGCCCGTCGTGCGCCGACACCGGCAGGTTCGCCGACGCCCCCTTCTTGAACAGCAGCAGGATGTGCCGGCCGACGATTTCGAGCGCCCGCAGCCGCTCGCCGGCGACGGCCACCTCCGTGAACCCGAACACGTCGCGGAAGAACCGGGCCGACCGCTCCGGGTCGTCCACGTACAGGGCGGTTTCGAGCAGCCCGCCGAGCGGCGGCATGGTGTGTCCTCCGGTCAGCCGGCGGGCCGCGGTTTCGTCGGCCAGTACGAAACGACCGCACCGGCGGCGTACAAAGCGGTCAGGCCGAGCGTCTGCCGCCACGGGGTGTCAGCCGGGGTGCGGGTGTCGATGGTGTACGCCGCATACGCGGTGAGGGCGGTGAACACGCCCCCGACCAGCGGCACCGCCCACCGCGCCCAACGGTCCCCGCGGCGGAACGGGACGATCAGCAGCACGGCCAGAGCCAGGGTGACGCCGACCGACCCCGCCCCCATCCCCTTCACCACCCCGAGTACGAACCCCTGGTGGTGCGGCGGCAGGTCGTCCCAGGTGGTGGCCAGAGCGTCCGCGTGGTACGACATGAACGTGGGCGTGGTCAGGTACAGCAACCCCTGGGCCATCAACCCGACAGTCGGGACGGCGTGAAGTACGGCGGCGGCGATGTCCCTCCGCGTCATTCGCTGCGACCTCCGTTCCGCCTACACGAACTCCCGCACCGTGGTCACGCGGTGCTGGGTGGCGGCGGCGAACACCGCCTCGCACAGGGCGATCGTCTCCAGGTTGTCCCGCCCACCGATCTCCGGCTCCGTGGCGTCTTCCACCGCCACCAGCAGTTGCGCCATCGTGCCGACGAACGCATCCGGGAACCACACCTCGTTCCACCGCGGGCGGACCCACACGCCGGGGTGCCGCCGCGAACTGTACTCGATGGTGCTCGGCTCCTTCGCCGGGTACTTCGGCCAGCCGATCGTCCCCTGGGCCAACCCGTCGGTGCCCTCCACCCGCCAGGTGATGCGGGTGTCGCCGGCCACGCCCTCCTTGCACGGCCCAGACCAGACATCATCCCACGAGGAGGCGCGTTTGCCGTCGTCCCATTCGAGGATGTACAGGTTCAGGCCGTCGGCGTGCGGGAACTTCGTCCGCGGGTCGGGGCGGGTGCTGGCGAGGACGCGGTCCGGGGTGCCGAACCAGTACCGGAAGGCGTCCAGGTGGTGGATGCTCATGACGAACGTGGACAGCGACGGCAGCCCCTCCGCCCACGGCATCCAGTGCGGCACCGCCCGCATGTCGATGCTAGCGAACACCGGCGTGCCCAGGTCGCCGCGGGTGAGCAGGTGCTTCATCGCCCGGATGGATTGATCGAACCGCATGTTCTGGTTGACGGCGAGGACGATGCCGGCCTCGGCACACGCGGCGACAATCCCCTTCGCCTCCTTCACCGACAGGGCCAGCGGCTTCTGCGCCAGGATGCCCCGCAGCCGCCCGCGGCCGACCCGCACCGCCTCGCGGATCAGGTCCGGCTGGTTCTGCGGCGGCACGGCCACGTCCAGGATTTCGATTTGCGGATCGGCGAGCAGGGCGGCGTAGTCGGCGTGAACCGTCGGGATGGCGTGCCGGGCGGCGACCGCCTTCGCCGTGTCCGGGTTCCGGGACGCGATGGCGACCGGGTTGAACCCGGCGTTGCGGTACGCCACCAGGTGGCAGTCCGCCATGATGAACCCGGCGCCGGCACAGCCGATCCGCCAGTCGCGGCGGCGGGGGAGCGTCGGCAGGTATTCGAGGGCGAGGTCGGGCATGAGGTTGCTCGGTCGAGTCGATCCGATCGCCGTCGGCGATCGGCGGGCCGCCACAGAGGGCGGCTCCTACGAGGCACCCGATTTGTAGGGGCCGCCCTCTGTGGCGGCCCGCTGGTCCGGTTTTTCCGGACCAGCATTCTGGCAGATCAGCACGCGGTCACTCCTTGCCCAGCACGAGGTCCACCGCCCAGCAACCCCGGACGTGCGGGCCGGGGCCGCGGCAGTGGTTCAGGATATGCGGGTGGTCGCACCCGGCCTCTTCGAGCGCGTCGGCGAGGATCGGCAAGCGGTCGAAGGCGCGGTCGGCGTAGATGCCAGCGGCGAGAGCGGTGACGGTTTCGGAGCGCCAGGCGGGATCGAAGACGACGGGCCGGAACGGGTAGCCGAAGATGTCGTGGAGGAGGCTGGATTGCTGTTGAGTCTCTTCAGTGGTGTCAGGAACAGCTTCTGAAGCGGCTTTTGCAACAACGACTGCGTCTTCGAATCGCACGACCGGGGCGTTGGAGGCATACGAGGCGGCTTCACACGCGGCCGTGTATTGTGAAGCGGTAACCCCAGCGTGGTCTTCAACCGGAAACTCATCTGTGTTCCGAATCGCGTCTTGAAATTCCCCCTCCGCAGTTCCGGACAACAGGTCAAGCTTCACCAAATCCACGGCCTCGTCCGCCGAGCGTTCGCCCATCTCGACTGCGGCCCGGCTGCATTCGTCAGTCATGACATGCCAAATCCGCCGGCAGCACGCCACCGCGAACAGCCGCAGCTTCCGGTCGCTTGTCTGGCCGCGGAGGAACTCCAGCATCAGCCGCGGGTCGGTCGCGGTCAGCCAGTCCGCTTCGGTCATAGGGATTACCGCCGCGGGTCGATGAGCAGTTCGAACCCGGGCAGGGTGCGGGTGGTGTACGTCTCGCCATAGGGCACCTCGGTGATGACCCACCGAGAACCCCACCGGCGGCGGGCGATCAGCAACGGCTCGTCCGGGTTCTCGCGACCGTCCAGAATCCAGTACTCCGAAATACTCGGCACCTGGAAGTACAGATCCACGTTGCGGACCAAATCCTTGTCCGGGTCGCCGTCCACCAGCACTTCGGCGACGACGAGCGGGGAGACCTCCTCCCAGTTCATGTCCCGGATCGGGGTGTCGAACGGGAAGTTCTGGTACACGGCCAGGTCAGGTTCCGGGACGGTGAGTTCCGGGCGACCGGGTACAAACACGCGGGCGCCGTCGCTCACCTTGTTCGCCACCTCCGGGTGTGCCCGGACGAAATCCCGGAGCTTGTCGTACAGCCAGTCGTCGAGAAAGCCCTCGGACAGATTGGGGGCGGGCGACATGTAAAACCTCCCGTCGATGACTTCGTACTTGAACCCCTCGACGTACTCCGCATCGGCCAGTTCCTCGGCGGTGACGGGGCGGCCGTGGTCGGCGGGACCGAACTTCAGCTTCGTGGGGGTCATGTCTGCTCCCGATTATCGGTTCGAGATCACCCGCAGTTCCTTCGGCAGCGGGAAGCTGACGTGTTCCTCGCGGACGGTCCGATTCTCCACCGCCGCCGCGAAGTGGTCCACCAGGAACGCCACGCAATCCTGAACGTGTTCCTCCGGGGCGCTCGCCCCGGCCGTCACCAGCACCGTGTCCGTCGGCTTGAACCAGTCCGCCCGCATCTCGCTCACCCGGTCGATCAGGTGCGCCGACCGGCCGCTCTGCACGGCGATCTCGGCCAGCCGCCGGCTGTTGCTGCTGTTCTGGCTGCCCAGCACGATCACCACGTCCGCCTCCGGCACCAGGTCCCGCACCGCCTCCTGGCGGTTCTGGGTGGCGTAGCAGATGTCGTCCTTGCCGGGGCTGACCACCTGCGGGTACTTCCGCTTCAGGGCGGCGATGATGCCCTTCGTCTCGTCCACGCTGAGCGTCGTCTGCGTCAGGAACGCCACCTTCACGTCCGCCGGCAGGGCCAGCCGGTCCACGTCTTCCTCGTCCTCCACCAGCACCATCGCGGCGGGGGCCTCCCCCATCGTGCCGATCACCTCGTCGTGCCCCTCGTGCCCGATGAGCACGATGGTGTACCCCTCCTTGGCATACTTGATCGCCTCCATGTGAACCTTCGTGACGAGCGGGCAGGTGGCGTCGATCGCCCGCAGGTTCCGCGACCGCGACGCCTGGCGGATGGCCGGCGACACCCCGTGCGCGGAGTACAGCACCGTGCCGCCGGCGGGCACCTCGGAGATGTCGTCGACGAACACTACCCCGAGCTGGGTGAACCGCTCGACGATCGGCCGGTTGTGGACGATCTCGTGGTACACGTACAGCGGGGTGCCGAACATCTTGAGCGCGGTTTCCAGCGCGTCGATCGCCATGTTGACGCCGGCGCAGAACCCGCGGGGGTTGGCGAGCAGGATTTTCATGGACGCTCTCTCCTGCCTGTTAGCCCGACGCGCCAGCGAGGGAATGCACGCACCCCTCGCTGGCGCGTCGGGCTAACAGGCAGGTTCGGGGTGGGTCTCGTTCCATCACTTTATCTGCCAAAGCAACCGTCGGCTCAACGCCACTTACAACCGATGCTCCCACCCCGCTTGTTAGCCCGACGCGCGAGCGAGGGTCGGGTGGTTCACCCTCGCTGGCGCGTCGGGCTAACAAGCGGTCACAACCGATGTTCCCACCCGGCCGGGGCGAGCGGGCGTTTCGTTCCATCCTGAAGCAGCCACAGCCCCGGCTCGGCGACGATCTCGCCGATCGCCCACACCGGCACCGGCGGGTTCGCCAGCAGCTTCACCGCGTCGTCCGCCGACACGGTGAACACCAGTTCGAAGTCCTCGCCGTCGCCGAGGGCGTGGTCGAGCGG
The DNA here is from genome assembly GCA_022841795.1 of Fimbriiglobus sp. Lineage (GTDB taxonomy): Bacteria > Planctomycetota > Planctomycetia > Gemmatales > Gemmataceae > JALHQU01. Next base: position 5,366 of record JALHQU010000202.1, on the reverse strand, counting down.
CGGCCGGCCGGTCCGCTTCGACAGCTCGACCGCGTCCGGGTGAACCGGGATGGCGTCGGCGTGCAGCACCGCCCCGCACCGGCTCTCCTCGCAGATGTGCCCGAGGTCTTTCGCCAACCCGTCGCTCACGTCGATCATGGCGTGCAAATCGCAGAAGTTCACCAGCCGTTCCGTTTCGGCCAACCGTGGGGTTGGGTCCAGGTGCCGGCCGAGGATGCTGCCCCCGAGCGGGCCGGTGACGAACACCCGGTCGCCGGGCTTGGCCCCGCTCCGCAGCACCGGCTCGCAGATCGGCTCGCCCAGCACGGTGACGGACACCACCAGCCCGCCGCCCCAACTGTTCGTGTCCCCGCCGACGATGGGCACGCCGAAGCGGTCGGCGAGGTCGCGGAGGCCGAGGTGGAGGTCGTGTACTGGCGAACCCCGAGCGGGAGCGAGGGGGTGGGCATTCCTCTCACCCCCTCGCTCCCGCTCGGGGTTCGCCGGGAGGGCCACCCCCACCACCGCCGCCGTCGGCCGTCCGCCCATCGCCGCGATGTCGCTCAGGTTGGCCGCCATCGCCTTCCGCCCGACCGCCCGCGGGCCGCACTCGGCCAGGATGAAATCCACCCCCTCAGTCAGCACGTCGGTGGTGACCAGCACCCGGCCGGATGGCCGTGCCAGCACCGCGCAGTCGTCGCCGGGGCCGACGATCACGCCGGGGTGGGCTGGGGTGTCGGCCCGTAGCTGGCGGATGAATTCAAACTCGTTCACGAGCGACACTCCTCGATCAGCTCGCGTCGGGCGTGAAATTGCGGCGACGGCGGGGGTTTTGCGGGCTACACCGGAACCCGGACCCGTTTCAGCCGCCGCAGAATTGGCTTGCGGTCAAGTTTTCCGACTGTCTCGTGAATTCGTTGCGCCCGCCGCCGGAGTCTGTTCTACACTTTCGCCACCTGACCGGACCGTCCCACGGGTCGCCCCCTTTGTAGGAGCCGAGTCATGATGACCCCCGCTCGCACCATGCCTTCGGATGAAACCACCCCGGCCTCCCCCCTGGTGGGGCGGTCGTTCGGCGAACCCCGCTTCCACACCGACGGGGATGTTTGTGCCGTGGCGTTCGCCGCCGACGGCACCGTCTGGTCGGTGGACGAGGCCGGCCTGCTGCGGCACTGGGCGGCGGACGGCAAGCCGCTCTCCCGCGCGTTCCTGAGCGACCTGGAAACGCTGTGGGCGTTCAGCCCGGCGGCGGACCTCCTGGCGAGCGGGAACGACGACCTGCTGCTGTGGGACACGGCCGAGGGGCAACTGCTCGCCCGCATCCCGCAGCCGACGTGGGTGACGGCCATCGGGTTCGCCCCGGACGGCCGCACGGTGGTGAGCGGGCACGACGACGGCAGCGTGCGGTTCTGGGACGTGCGGACGCAGCGGCTGACCGGCGACATCCCGGCCCACCCGCAGGCGGTGTCAGCCATCGCGTTCAGCCCGGCCGGCGACCGGGTGGCCACCGCCGGCGAGGACCGGGCGGTGCGGGTGTGGGACGCCGACTCGCACAAGCCGCTGGCCGAACTGATCAGCCACACCGACCGCATCCCGGCGCTGACGTGGAACGCCGACGGCTCCCTGCTGGTGAGCGCCGGCTGGGACACGTCCGCCCGCGTGTGGCGGCCGGCCACCTCGCCCGACCCGGTGGTGCTGCTGAACAGCCACGCCGATCAGGTGCTGCTGGCCGCGTTCAGCCCGGACGGCAAGCTGCTGGCCACCGCCGACTCGGACAACGACATCCACCTGTGGTCGAACGCGGCCGCGGCCAAGGCGCGGTTCGTCCTCCGCGGGCACGAGGACGAGATCCGCACGGTGGCGTTCAGCCGCGACGGCACGAAGCTGGCGACCGCCGGGGCGGACCGCCAAATCCACGTGTGGGACTGCACCGACGGGCGACTGCTGGCCGGCCCGAACCCGAGCGGGCGGCACGACCTGGCGGTGGTCGGCGGGCCGAACCCGCTCTTGGCCAGCACCGGCGCCGCCCGGTTCCGCCTGTGGGCCATCGCCACCGGCGACCCGGTGCCGCCTCACGACGACGGCCCGGCGCACGCGGTGGCGGCGTCGGCCGACGGCCGCTGGCTGGCAGTCGGCGGCACCGACCACATCACCCGCCTGTACGACCTGACCGCCCCCGGCTCCGCCCCGCGGCCGCTGGAGGCCACCAAGCCGCCGATCGGCGCGCTGGCGTTCGCCCCGGACGGGTCCGTACTCGCCCAGACCAGCCCGGCCGACGGCCTGGTCTGGTTGTGGAACCCGGCGGCCGACAAGCCCGACCCGGACCTGATCCTGATCGAGGCGGCCGACGGCTGCACCCTGGAGTCGGTGGCGGTCCACCCGGCCGGGAAGCTGGTGGCCGTCGGCGGGGTGGACGTGCTGAGTACCGGCGAGCGGGACGGGGCGGTGTGCGTGTGGGACCGCACCACCAAGCAGCGGGCGATGACGTTCGACACCGGGGTGTACTCGGTGGCGTTCGACCCGCAGGGGCGGTTCCTGGCCGGGGCCGGACTGTCCGACCGCGTCCACGTGTGGGACCTGACGAGCGGGGAGCAGGTGTTCGCGCTGGACGGGCACCAGGAGCGGATCCACTGCGTGGCGTTCAGCCCGGACGGCAGCTACCTTCTGAGCGGCGGGGACGACATGACGGTGCGGGTGTGGGACGTGCTGAGCGGGCGGCTGGTGGTGGCCCGCGAGTTCGACAGCCCGGTGCGGGCGGTGGCGTTCTCGGCCGACGGAACCACCCTGTTCACCGGCAACGGCAACACCACCTGCCACCAGATCGAGTTCAAGAAGCTGCTGGAAGACTGACCCGGGTCTTGTTAGCCCGACGCGCCAGCGAGGGTCGAGCCGGTTCACCCTCGCTGGCGCGTCGGGCTAACAAAACAAAGCCAACTTTCCGGACACCCACCCTCCGCACATTTTCTCCCCCTCTTCATGAAGGGTTGCCTGCCGCCTCTCGTCTAATGGGCGTGCCGTCCGGTCGAGTCCGGGCGGTATTCTCCGCATCACGATGAGGACGCACAGGATGATCCGCAAACTGCTCGCCGCCGCCGTCGCCGTGGCCGCCGTCGGGTTCGCCTCCGCCGCCGAGGTCAAGTCCGGCCCGCAGGCCGGCGAGAAGGTGCCCGGCCCGTTCACCCCGCTGAACATCAACGGCGAGGCCGCCGGCAAGAAGAACTGCCTGTTCTGCAAGCAGGGGGACAGCCCGTCGGTCGCCATCTTCGCCCGCACCGCCGACTGCCCGGGCACGGCCAAGCTGATCGAGAAGATCGAGGCCACCATCGCCGCCAACGAGAAGTCCGGGCTGGGCAGCTACGTGGTGTTCCTGAGCGACGACGACAAGCTGGAAGGCGAGCTGAAGAAGATGGTGGAGAAGAGCAAGATCAAGAACGTGATGCTGTCCATCGACAGCCCGAAGGGGCCGGAGAAGTACAACATCAGCAAGGACGCCGACCTGACCGTGCTGGTGTACAACGAGCGGAAGGTGGTCGCCAACCACAGCTTCGAGAAGGGCAAGATCTCGGACAAGGACATCGAGACGATCGCCGGCGAAGCGGCCAAGCTGGGCAGCAAGTAAGGGCGTGAAGTCGGGCGAGCCGGGAGCGTGAGCGACCGGAGCTATTCCAACTCCGGTAGCGCACGCTCCCGGCTCGCCAAATTTCGGCTACGAAATCACTTCTTCTTGTCCGGCACCGGCTCCATCACCACCCACACCTTCGACCCGAGCGGCGGGATCTTCTTCGCCACCGCCTCGAAGTGCAGTTCCCGCTCGTCCCGGCTCACCTGCACCGGCACGTCCAGCATCGAGTCCATGAAGTTGGAAATCGAGATCACCTCGCCGTTGTTCGCCAGGTAGTATTCGGGGTCGTCCGGCCGGTCCGGGTTCTTCACGAACCGGCTGCCGGCGAACACCCAGTCGTGGGCCATCGGCTTCTTGGTCGTCTTGTCCAGGATCCACTCCTGGGCCGGGTGGGTGAACGCCTTCCCGCCCTTCGTGTAATGCACACTCACGCGGATCGTCTGCCCGCTCGCCGGCTTGTAGTCCGGCTCCTCCGTCTTCGGGTTGATCCACTGCACCGGCTTGCCGTTCTTCGCCCCGGCCGCCAGCAGCGCCGCGTGCAGGAACCGGGCGTCCAGGTCCGTCCGCAGGATGGCCTCGTGCTCCTTCGTCTGCTTCTTGCACACGAACACCTCCAGGATGCCCTCCCGCAGGCACACCTCGGCGGCGAACAGCACCCGCTTCTCCCCGGCCGCGGTGGTCTCCAGGTACAGCGTGTTCTCCTTGTTCAGCGCTTTCAACTCGGACTTGTCCGACGCCTTCGGCACGTCCGGCAGTTTCTCCGCGTCGGCCGTCTTGTCGTCCGGCTGGAAGGGCGGGTCGGACGGGTCGTCCGCGTTCTTCATTTTGCCGATGCCGGTCACGCCGCCGGTCTTCGCCGTCATCGGCGGATCGTCCTTCAGCAGGTCGCTCCGCTCGCGGGCCTGGTAGATGAGCAGCCCGGCCGTTCCGCCGACGACGGCGACGATCAGCGCGACCAGGGCGAACAGCAGCGTGCGCATCGGACGACCTCGGCAACGGGGGTTCGACACGGCCCAAAGCAAACCAGGTGCCATCGTATTGTAAGTAGCAGGCACACTCCGTGTGCCGTCCGCGGACGGCACACGGAGTGTGCCTGCTACATTGAAAAAACCCACCGAGGTTTCCCCCGGTGGGCGTGCGGTGGTCGGGTGTGGTCACTCAGCGATCAGCGGCGGTAGCCGTCGTAGCGGTCGTACCCGTTGCCGAACTTCTCCACCACGTTCACCTGATACCCCTGGGCTTCGAGGTAGCGTTCGAGCCGACGGGCCTCCCGGCCGGAATCGACCGTGTCGTAGTACCGCCAGCGGTCGAACGGGCTGGTGCGGTAGAACACCTTGTAGTCGATGTCGATGACCGGCGGCGGCAGCGGCCGCGGCGGGTAGCACCCGCCCGGCAGGATGCCCGGGTTCACCGGCGCGAAGCTCGGCGGGGTGGTGGGCACCGGGCGGACGCCCGGCGGCAGGGTGAGGCCCGGGCTGGCCGGAAGACCGGGCCGGAAGGTCGGGTACTGAGCGGAAGCCGAGCCGACGAACGCCGTGCCGGACAGGACCGCGACGGCGAGGAGTTTGGTGAGCGGACGCATGGCGGGCCGTTCCTTTCGGTCGTTTCGGGCCGCGACTTGAGTTTTTTCCGCGGCCTACATCTGGGCAACGAGGGCAGGCCGGAAGCTTGCGCGATATGTTTCCTGAGAAGTCCCCGAAACTCGCCGTCTTCGCCGCGACTGAAAGGAGCGGGCTGGCCCGCTCCTTTCAGTCGCGGCGAAGAC
>JALHQU010000201.1 GCA_022841795.1 Fimbriiglobus sp. | reverse complement strand
CGATGTCGTCCCACTGGAGGGCGGTCAGGTCACTCGGGTACGGCTTCCGTGCGCTCATGCCGAGAGTGTAAACTCGACACCCGGCCACCGAGAAGGCCGATTTCTAGACGGCCTCTCAGGTCCCGCTTCCGGCCCATGCATGATACCCCATAAGCCGGATTAACACTCCACCACGTTCACGGCCAAGCCGCCGAGTGACGTTTCCTTGTACTTCGCCTGCATGTCCACGCCGGTCTGACGCATCGTCTCGATCACTTTGTCGAGGCTCACGCGGTGGGTGCCGTCGCCGTGCAGCACCGCCAGCCGCGCCGCGTTGATCGCCTTCACCGCCCCCATCGTGTTCCGCTCGATGCACGGCACCTGCACCAGCCCCATGATCGGGTCGCACGTCAGCCCCAGGTTGTGCTCCATGCCGATCTCGGCGGCGTTCTCGATCTGCTCGTTCGACCCGCCCATCACCGCCGCCAGCCCGCCCGCCGCCATGCTGCACGCCACCCCCACCTCCCCCTGGCAGCCCATCTCGGCGGCGCTGAGCGAGGCGTTCCGCTTGTACAGCATGCCGATGGCGGCGGCGGTGAGCAGGAACGTGCGAACCCCTTGCGGGTTCGCCCCCGGCACGAACCGCACGTAGTACGCCAGCACCGCCGGGATCACCCCGGCCGCGCCGTTGGTCGGGGCGGTCACCACCCGCCCGCCGGCCGCGTTCTCCTCGTTCACCGCCAGCGCGAACAGGCTCACCCAGTCCATCATCGACATCGGGTCGAACGGCCCGACCTTCTGCAAGTCACTGAGCATCCGCGGCGCCCGCCGCACGACTTCCAGCCCGCCGGGGAGGATGCCCTCGGTGCGACACCCGCGGTCGATGCAGTCGTTCATCACGGTCCAGAGGCGGTCCACCCCGGCGGTCACGTCGGCCAGCGGGCGGCGGGCGGTCTCGTTGTCGAGCAGGATGTCGGCGATGGACTTGCCGGTGCGGTGGCCGATGTCGAGCAAATCCTGTCCGCTGGCGAACTCGTGAACAACCGGGGCCGTCGAAGTTCCGCCGGCCGGCTCGCCGTCCTTCACCACGAACCCGCCGCCGACGGAGTAATACCGCTCCTTCAACAACTCCTCACCGCCCTCCGCGTACGCGGTGAACCGGATGCCGTTCGGGTGGAACGGCAGGCTCTCCTTCATGTGGAACAGCAGGTCGGCGGCTTCCGTGAACGGGATTTCGCGGGTGCCGCCGAGCCGCAGTCGGTTCTTGGTGCGGATGCGTTCGACGATCACGTCCACCGTGTCCGGGTCGATCTCGTCCGGCTTCTCGCCGCTCAGGCCGAGCAGGATGGCTTTGTCGGTGGCGTGCCCGTGGCCGGTGAGCGCGAGCGAGCCGTACAGGTCGGTCTTCACCCGACCCGCTTTCTCGAACAGGCCCTTCGCCCGCAGGGATTCGACGAACCGCACCGCCGCCCACATCGGGCCGACGGTGTGCGAACTGCTCGGCCCGACGCCGATCTTGAACAGGTCGAAGACGGACAGGTTCATGGTGGGGGCGAATACGAGGAACGCGGACGACGCGGGGAAGATATCGGCATGATACCCGGCCGGGTAACGTGGCTGTGCAATTCCCGACCCACCCGCGGCGAGCCGACCGTGACGCGGTTCAAGCCGGCGACCATCCTCGGCGTTCTCGACCGTGCGGCTGCAGCACACCGATTTCCAATGCTGGACAACGGGTACGTCTACCCCGCCGCCGCGACCGCCCGCCTTCTGGCGGGCCGGGTTCGCCAACGCCGGATTCGCCGTAAGTCGTTGGCAGAGCAGGCATGTTCCGAAAACAGGTTCATCTTCCAGGATTGGGTGGGGCGCAAGTGTCCGAACACATCCGGCCCCGTGGACCCGCGTTGACCTCCCCCCGGCCGGCCGGTATCGTCCGCCCCCCGCACCCGGCGCACGGACTCGCGCCGACGGGAGCATCGGGACGGCACGGATGGCGTCCTTCGTCCGCACCTGGGTCATCCGCGGGGCGGTGCTGGCGGTGATCGCCGCCGCCGCCTTCGCCGCGTACACCGCCCTGCACTGGGTCAGCCCGGAGCGGGTCCGCGCCGCCGTCCTCGCCCACCTGCACACGCAATTCGACGAGTCGGTCGAGGTGTCCGTCGGGTCCGCCCACATGCGGCTGTTCGGCGGGCTGGCCGTCACCGACCTCACCCTCACCCGCCGCGGCGACCCGCACCCGTTCCTGGCCGTGCCGCACGCCGTCGTCCACCACGACAAGGAGAAGCTCGCCCGCGGCGAGTTGGCCGTCCGCAAGATCGAGTTCACCCGCCCGGTGGTCCGCGTGGAGCGGCGGGAGGACGGCACCTGGAACCTGGGCGAGCTGGTCAAACCCGGCCCGGCGGACAGGTCGCTACCGACGGTGCTGGCGACCGGGGCGACGGTGATCGTGACGGACCGCCGGCCGAACGCCCCGCCGCCGATCGCCCTGTGCGACCTGAAGCTGACGCTGGTGAACGACCCGCTGCCGGCGGTGAAGATCGACGGGCGGTGCGCGGTGGCGGCGGCCGACGCGCTGGGCGACGACCACAAGTTGCCGGCCGGGGTGTTCGCCGTGCCCGTCAGCGTGTCCGCGAGGCTGAACCGCGGCACCGGCCAGATCACGGCGCAGATCGAGACGGCCCAACTGGATGTGAGTCCGGACCTGGCCCCGGCGGTGGCCGGTGTTCACCCGAAGGCCGAGGGGTACTGCCAGCGGTTCACCGGCAAGGTGACGGTGAAGGCGGACGTGACCGTGCCCGGCACCCCCGGCCAGGCGATGAAGTACGACGTGCGGGTGGGGCTGGCCGACGGGCGGTACGAGGATCCGGAGTTGCCGTGGCCGCTGGACAAGCTGGCCGGCACGGTGCGGCTGGCCGACGGCAAGGTGACGGTGGAGAAGATGACCGGCAAGCTGGGCGCGGCGGCGGCCGAACTGACGCTGGAGTCGAAAGCCGACCTGCTGTGCGGGACGGATGCCGGCGGCGGGGCGGTGGTGCCGGGGGTGGTGGGCGTCGGCCCTCGCCGCCCGCCGGTCATCCTCGCCCACCAGTTCGCCCGCGCCCTCGGGCCGGCCGGCGGGTGCGACGACGACCCGCTGCGGGCGGCGGAGGAGCGGTTGGAGCGGTTCGAGCTGAAGGTGCTGGCGCTGTCGCTGGACGACGACCTGTTCGCCCGGCTGGCGCCGGCGGCGCAGCGGATCCGCACCCGGTTCAACCCGACCGGGGCGGTGGACGTGGCGGTGCGGTTCACCCGGCCGGACGGCGGGTGGCGGCGGGAGGTGGACGTCACCCCGCGGGGGCTGGGCGTGGAGTACGAACACTTCCGCTACCCGCTCACCGAGCTGGCCGGCAGCCTGAAGAAGGTGAACGCCAGCGACGGCACGGACGAGTTCCAGGCGGACATCCGGGCGACGGCCGGCGGGCGGCGAATCTCGGTCAAGGGGCGGGTGGCCGGCGAGGGGGTAGACCCGCTCATCGACCTGACCATCACCGCCGCCGACGTGCCGATCGACGCCAAGCTGATCGCCGCCCTACCGCCCAAGTACGCCGAGTCGCTGGGCAAGCTGCGGGCGACCGGGCGGGGCAACTTCCACGTCACCCTCAAGCAGGACGCCGGGGTGAACAAGCTGGACAGCACGTACAAGGTGCATGTGTACAACGGGCAGGTGCGGTACACGGCGTTCCCGTACACGTTCAAGCAGGTGCGGGGGGACGCGACGGTGAAGGTGGCGGTGGTGGCCGCCGACCGGCCGATCCGCCCCGGCGAGCCGGTGAACGCCGAGCCGGACCGGGACGTGATCGAGCTGCGGAACTTCGAGGCCGTCCACGACGGCGGGCGGGTGTGGCTGAGCGGCGACAGCAAGGCGGTGGCCGGCACCCCGGACCGCAAGCTGAGCCTGCAAATCCAGGGCGAGAACTGCCCGATCGACGACGACTTCCGGGCCGCCCTGAAGGCGATGAAGATCGACGGGGTGGTCCGCACGTTCGCCCCGCGGGGGGAGATCACGTTCGGCTCGGACGTGGACGTGTGGGACCGCGGCAAACCGGCCACCACCCCGGTGCTCGGCCCGACCGCGGCGGTCGTCCCGGCCGTCGCCCTCATGCCGGCCGAGCCGCCGTTCGACCCGGCCACCGACCTGAAGATCGCCTTCCACTTCCGCGGGCCGTCCGTCACCCCGTCGTTCTTCCCGTACGACCTGCACCAGTTGAGCGGGGTGCTGCGGTACCACGGCGGGCGGGTGGAGATGCTCGACTTCGCCGGGCGGCACGGGCAGTCGGTGGTGAAGATGGCCGCGGCCGACGTGCGGTTCACCGGCACGGACGGGGTGTGGGCCAACCTCGGGCCGGTGAAGGTGTCCCCGCTGGTGGCCGACGCCCAGTTCCTGCGGGCGCTGCCGGGCAACCTGCGGACCGGGTTCGAGGCGCTGAACGTCCGCGGGCCGGCCGAACTGACCATCGCCCACATGGTGATCGACGCCCCCGGCGAGCCGGCCAAGCCGCTCGTGGTCGGCCCGCCGCCGTCGTCCGGCGTCGTGCAGGCGCTGCACACGCAGTCGGCGATCGGAGAGCCGGCCCTGCTTCCCAAACTCGTGTCCCTGCAACCGTGGGCGTTCCGCCGCCCGCCGCCGGACAAGCCGCTGGTGGTCACCGCCGCCGGGCTGGAGCCGTTCACCCGCGCCTGGCAGCCGCCCCCGCCGCCCGACCGCCCGACCGACCTGGCGAACGCCGTCATCTACTGGAACGCCACCCTGAGGCTGACCGGCGGGGCGTTCGACACCGGCGCCGGGTGGGACGACGTGTACGGGTCGATCGCCAGCGAGGGGCGGTTCGAGGGCACCCACCTGGGGGCGGTGGTGGGCAACGTGTGGTTCGACCGGGCGACGGTGGCCGGCCAGCCGATCACCGGGGCGAAGGCGGCGTACCGCGTCCGCCCGCAGCAGCCGGACCCGGCCCGCGCCGGCCAGTACCTGCCGCCGGTGGCCGAGTTCCGCGACCTGGCCGGCACCCTGTTCGGCGGCACCGTCGGCGGGGAGGCGCGGGTGACGCTGTCCGACGCGGTCAAGTACCGGCTGTGGCTGACCGCGTCCGGGGTGAAGCTGGAGGACGTGGCCCGGCACCACAAGCTCGGGTCGGGCGAACTGAAGGGGCTGGCCCAGGCGGACGTGCTTTTGGAGAACAAGCTGGACCCGCGGTCCGGCCGGCCGGTGCTGACCGGCGGCGGGCGGATCGACGTGCCGCAGGGCCGGCTGTACAACCTGCCGGTGCTGCTCGAACTGGTGAAGGTGCTGAAGGGGCAGACGCCGGACGGGGCGGCGTTCGACGAGGCGCACGCCGCGTTCGAGGTGCTCGGCGACCGGCTGAAGGTGACGTCCCTCGACCTGCTCGGGTCGGCCGTCAGCCTGGGCGGGTCCGGGGAGATGGACGTGAGCGGGAAGGACGTGAACTTCGAGTTCTACACCATCTGGTCGCAGACCCTGCGGCGGTGGCTGGCCACCCCGTTCGGGGACGTGGCCGGGCTGGTGAGCGGCGGGCTGTTCAAGATCGAGCTGACGCGGGTGGACGGCACGCTCACCCCGAAGGCGGTGATGCTGCCGGCCGTCACCGACCCGGCGCGGGCGGTGGCCGAGCGGTGGCGGGCGCGGTTCGCCCGCGACCCGGCCCCGCCGCCCACCGTCCGCGGCGCCCCGCGGTAGAATAGCCCGATCAGAGTAGCAGGCACACTCCGTGTGCCGTCCGCTCTGCCGGCCTGCGGCTGACGGCACACGGAGTGTGCCTGCTACTTTGCCCGATGGGGTCACACCGTGCTATTCCGCCTGATCGACCGCCTGTTCGCCGCCCTGTTCGGCACCTTCCAGCGGGCGCTGTTCTGGGAGCTGCTACGGGTGTTCATCCTGTGCCTGATCGGGCTGGCCGGCGTGTTCACCATGGGGGCGGTGCTCCAGCAGTTGCAGTCCGGGGCCAGCCTGAGCCAGGTGCTGAAGATCCTGCCGCTGCTCACCACCAACCTGCTCCCGTACATCATCCCGCCGTCCTGCCTGTTCGCCACCTGTGTGGTGTACGGGCGGGTGTCGTATGACAACGAGGCGGTGGCGCTGAAGGCGGCCGGGGTGGACCTGCTGGCCGTCCTCCGTCCGGCCGTCGCCCTCGGGCTGGTGGCCGCCGCCGGCACCGCCGCCCTCCAGTTCTCCGTCACCCCGGCGTCCTGGCGGCAGACGAAGGAGACCCTGCTGGCCGACCCGGAGGAGGCCATCTGCCTGGCGCTCAAGCGGGAGCGGACGATGAAGTTCCCCGGCGGCAAGGACACCTACGTGCTGTACGTGCGGGACGTGGAGGAGCGGCGGCTGCTGGACGTGATCGTCAAGCGGAAGCCGACCCAGCCGGGCGGCCGCACCAGCAGCGGCTCCGACGATGCCGACATCGCCGTCGCCCGCACCCGCGAGGCCCGGCTGGCGGTGGACCTGGACAAGAAGGTGATCCGGCTGGAAGGCAGCAACTGGTCCGGCCCCGGGTTCACCCGCTCCGGCAACGACCCGTTCGAGAGTGACCTGCCGCCGCAGTTCAACCTGGACGCCCTGCGGAAGGAGCTGGAGGACAACCCGGCGTCGGTGGACTGGGTGGATCTGACCGGGGTGGCCGCCGACCGGGCGGTGATGGCGGCGGCGAACGCCCGCCTGCGGGACGAACTGGCCGCGCTGCCGACCGACAAGACGCTGTCCGCGGCCGAGCAGGCGGAGGTGGCCGGGCGGGCCGGGCTGGACGTCACCCGCGTGCCGCTAGAGCCGGCCGGGCGGACCGCCCAGATCGAACACTGCAAGAACCTGACCAAGCACTTCACCCGGCTGGACCGGATCATGCGGTACGAGTACCACATGCGGCCGGCGATGGCGTTCGGCTGCCTGTTCTTCGCCGTGCTGGGTTGCCCGGTCGGGCTGTGGGCGAACCGGGCCGACTACCTGAGCATCTTCGTGGTGTGCTTCCTGCCCGCCCTGTTCGTGTACTACCCGGTGCTGTTCATGGCCGGCGGGTACGCCCGCGACGGCCGCATCCCCATGCCGGTCGGGGTGTGGACGGCGAACGCGGTGCTGGGCGTGGCCGCGGTGGTCCTCAGCTGGCGGCTCATCCGGCGGTGAACACTCTCGTTAGCCCGACGCGCGAGCGAGGGGCAAACCGCACTCGTCCCTCGCTCGCGCGTCGGGCGAACGGACCCAACGAAAAACGTCCTCCGGAAGGAGGGCGTTCGTGGCGTGGATCAGGGGCAGGTTCACTTCCCGGCGGCGACGATCTTCCGCCCGTCCGTCGGCATGTCCATTTTCTTCGACGCCGGCGGGTTCACCGTCGGCGGGTTCAGGGCCGAGTCGAAGGGGATGCCGCCGGCGGCGGACGTCCCGCCGGGCATGTTCATCGGGATGCTACCGGCGGGAAACGCGAGCGGCGTGGACGGCTGCCCCCCAAAGCCGGGGGTGGTGGCGATCGGCGCCCCGCGGTACACGTGCCCCGCGTCGGCGATCGGGATGCCGCCGGCCGAGTTGCAGCCGACGCACCCCGGATCGTACCCGTACCCGCCGCCGTACACCGGCCCCCCGCCGACCGGGGCGTCGTACACCGGACCGGCGATCGGCCCGCCGTGGATGACGCCGGACGCGACCGGGAACGCCCCGGCCAGCCGCGGGAACACGGGCTGGCCGCACGCGCCCCCTTGCCCGCACAGTTGCAGCCGCGGGAAGTACGGGCGGTAGCAGTAGCAGCCGGTCAGTTGGGTGCCGATGAGGATCAGCCCGAGGAGCAGCAGGCGGTGGGAGCGGGTCATGTTGGGAACCTCCAAATCCCGGAGCGCGCGAGTGACACTCGCGCCCGGTCCGTCGGTGGGGGTTCCGTCCCGAACATGAGCGGCGGTGAGGTCCGTCCGACCGCCGTGGTGTGGGAAGTATGCGCGGGGTGTGGGGAGGTGCAACCGATGCGAAGCTGGAAACGCCCCGCAAGGCGCGGAACCTGCGAGCGTTCGTCCGCCTGCGGAGTTGGTCGGGGTGACGGAAGACGGACGGGTCGGCGAACCGGGTGCGGTCCGGCCGGTTCACCCGTTTAGCGGCGGTCGCAGTCGCGGTACGAGTCGTAGTTCGAATCCCGGCACTCGCGGCGGTTGCAGGCGCCGGCGGTCAGCAGCAGGGCCAGGGCGAGGAAGGCGAGGGCAAGGCGGGTGGTCATCGGTGTGTGTCCGGGTGGGAACAGGTCGCGCCGGTTGTGCCGGTGCGATGGCAAGACGCTTCACCCTACGAGCGGTTTGCGCGCCGTTCAATTCAAGTTCCGCCACCTGCCCCGCCGCGAACGTCCGCCTGTGCCGGTGGTGCGAATCAGCGAAACTGGATGAGGAAATGGACCCGGCGGGTTACGCCGATTGCTCGGCCTGGGCCGGTTCTGTCTCGCCCCCGGTCGGCCGGGTGAACGGCGGCAGCGGCTCCAGCCCGATGTGCGCGCGGGCGCCGCTCACCCGGTTCATCAGGTGCAGGCGGGTCCGCATCGGGTCGGCCAGCACGTCCGCCGGCACCACCTCCGGCTCGCACACGCCCACGTCGATCCGCCGGCGGAAGTCCATCCGCTTGCCCTTCACCGGCGGCCCGCCCCGCCACGAGAACGCGCTCTCCCACCCGCCCTCGATCCAGCACGCCACCACCGGCGTGTCCGGGCGGGCGCTCAGAATGCGCCACACCCCCTGTGCGAACCGCCGCAGCACCACCTCCTCCTTCCGCCGCAGGAACCCCTCCGGGAACAGCACCACGCACTCTCCGCGACCGAGGGCGGCGATCGCCTGTTGCAGTTCCGGGGCCTCGCGGCGGGCCGCCGTCTCCCGCACCACGATCACCCGGAACACGTACTTCAAGATGGGGCGGATGAACCAGATCTTGTAGAAGCTCTCGGTCATCAGCGGGGTGATCGGGCGGGGGATGAACTCGCCCAGGAACACCGGGTCGAACCACGCCGCGTGGTTGGCGATCACCAGCACCGGGCCGAGCGGCGGCACCGCCTTCACCCCCGGCCCCTTCGCCCGGATCTTGTACAGCGGGCGGAAGAACGGCTCGCAGCACAGCTCGAAGAACGGGCGGAACAGCCGCACCCAGCACCACGCGCACAGCACGGCGGACAGCGCGAAGAAGTACCACGCGGTGAGCTGCTGGAACCACGGGTCGGACAGGATCGGCCACCCCCGAATCATGCCCACGGCGTACACGACCAGGATCACCCCTTGCAGGGCGATGGGCACGGACACGGCCCAGCGGTACGCGGACAAGGCCCGGCCGAACGCCGGGTTGCCTTCGCCGGGTGGCGGGCCGTCGCCCGGCCGGTGCAGGGTGTACCGCGCGGCCGGCACCGCCCCTCCGAACGCCCCGCCCCAGATGAGGAACGCGGCAACGAACCCGACGTGGTCGAACACGACCGCCAACCCCAGGCCGACGAACAGGGCGGTGGACGCCGGAATCAACAGCCCGAGCAGCCGGTACCGGGTGGTCATCCAGAAGCCGACCCCTTGCGCCACCGCCGCCAGCACAAATCCGGAGATCATCCCGGCGATCGTGCCCTCGTCGCCGCCGACAAGGAGCGACCGCTGGGCGATGATGAGCGTCGCCCAGCAGGTGGCGAACCCGTAGTGGGCGACGTTCGCGGACAGGTAGTCCCGCAGCTCCCGCGGGAACCAGTCGGCGTCCTCGTGGTCATCGCTCATGGTTCTGCTCCCGCCCGCAATTTCGCCTGTCCGTCGATCCCGTTCTATGGTTCGGCATGACCCGCCGCACCGTCCTGGCCGTCGCCGCGCTCGCCCTCGTCCTGGCCGCCGGCGGCTGGCTGTTCGCCCCCCATTTCGACGACGCCCGGTCCCTCCGCCCGATCGACTACATGGAGTATTGGTCGGCCGGCCGGGCCACGCTCAACGGCCAAAATCCCTACGACGGCGGCGTACTGTACCCGATGCAACTGGACATCCAGAAGCACCACCCGGAGCCGTTCGGCGACCCGATCATGATGTGGAACCCGCCGTGGGCACTGCCGCTGGCGATGCCGCTCGGGCTGGCCCACTGGCGGGTCGGCCAACTGGCGTGGTTCACGCTGAACGCCGTCGGGTTCCTGCTGGCCGCCCGGCTGCTGTGGCGGGTGTACGGCGGGCCGCCCGCCCGCCCGTGGGTGCCGGTGGCGGTGGCGTTCGCCTTCGGCCCGACCGTGTTCCAACTGATGCTGCTGAACATCACCGGGTTCGTGTATCTCGGGCTGGTCGGGTTCGTGTGGCTGCTGTCGAGACCCCACCCCCCGGCCCCCTCCCCGAACCGGAGAGGGGGAGAAATGCAGCCCTCTTCCCCCCCCTCTCCGGTTCGGGGAGGGGGCCGGGGGGTGGGGTCCATCTATCTGGCCGGCTGCCTGGCCGCGCTCACCGCCATCAAGCCGCACCTGTTCGTGCCGTTCGCCGTCGTGCTGGCTTTGGAAACCCTCCGCGGGCAGCGGGTCTGGCGGGCGACCGTCGCCGGCGGGCTGATACTGGTGGCGTTCGCCCTGCTCCCGCTGCTGTGGAACCCGGACGTGTGGGCGCAGTACCGCGCCGCCACCGCCGAGGAGTCGTCCGCCACCCACTACACCACCCGCGACTGGAACCACCCCACCCTGGGGCATCAACTGCGCGAGGCGCTGCCGGGGCGACCGTTCGCCACCCTGTTCCTGCCGCTGGCCGTCGGCGTGCCGCTGGTGGCGGCGTACTGGTGGGCGCGGCGGCACACCTGGAACTGGACGGACGAGCTGCCGCGGCTGATCCTCGCCAGCCTGATCCTGACGCCCTACGGGGCGTGGGGCTGCGACCTGGTGGTGCTGACGATCCCGCTGTTGCAAGCGACCGCCTGGCTGGCGAGCGACCGGCGGAAACACCTGTGGGCGGCGTTCGGCACGGCGTTCCTGGTGCTGAACGCGCTGGCGTACCTGCGGCTGCAAGACGCCGGGTCGATGGGCAACCCGTGGATCACCCCGGCGGTGGCGGTGGGGTATGTGCTGGCGGGCGTTTTGGCGAGCCGGGAGCGTGAGCGACCGGAGATTTCAGAACTCCGGTCGCTCACGCTCCCGGCTCGCCCCGGAGAGGTCCGATGACCCGCACCCTGCTCTCCGTCGTCGCCCTCGTCGTCGTCCTCGCCGCCGGCGGGTGGTATGTGCTGAAGCTGCTCGACGACCCGCACGTCTGGCCGCCGGACGACTACGTCGAGTACTGGGCGGCCGGGCGGCTGAACCTGCACGGGCAGAACCCGTACTCGGCCGACCTGCTGCTGCCACTCGAACGGTTCGCCGGCCGCGACACCGACGAAGCGGTCATGATGTGGAACCCGCCGTGGACGCTGACCCTGGCGATGCCACTCGGCGCCCTGCCGCCGCGGGTCGGGCAACTGGTGTGGCTGCTGCTCGGCATCGTCGCGGTGGGCGGGTCGGCGTGGCTGATCTGGGACTGCTACGGCGGGCGGCGGGACAAGCTGTGGGTCGGGATGGCCGTCGCGTTCACGTTCGTGCCCACCCTGTTCGTGCTGAACACCGGGCAGATTTCGGCGTTCCTGCTGCTCGGGTGTGCCCTGTTCGCGTGGTGCGTGAAGCGGGGTTACCCGTTCGCCGCCGGCGCCGCCGCCTGCCTGATCGCCGTCAAGCCGCACCTCGCCTACCTGCTGTGGGTGGCCGTCGCCCTCGACGCGGTGGTGAACCGCCGCTGGCGGATCGTCCTCGGCGGGGTGGTGACGGGCGTGATCATCACGGCGATTCCGATGGCGTTCAACCCGGACGTGTGGGGGCAGTATTTCGAGGCGTACCGCAGTTCGCCGGTGCCGCCGTCGAAGTGGGTGTCGCTCACCCCCGGCGTGGTGCTGCGGGTGCTGCTCGGCGAGGACCAGTTCTGGCTGCAGTTCGTGCCGATGGCGGCGGGGGTGGCGTGGTTCGCGTGGCGGTGGAAGGCGGCCGGCCGGCGGTGGGACTGGGCGGACGCGCTGCCGTGGCTGGTGCTGGTGTCGTTCGTGACGGCCCCCTACGGGGCGTGGCACTTCGACCTGGTGCTGCTGCTGCCGCCGATCCTGCACCGGGCGGCCCAACTTCTCCCCTCTCCCCTTGAGGGAGAGGGTATTTCTTCCACCTCCCCCCCTGCGGGGGAGGTCGGCGAGGCGCAGCCGAGCCGGGA
>JALHQU010000200.1 GCA_022841795.1 Fimbriiglobus sp. | reverse complement strand
ACCGGAGGGGGTGAATCCTCCGGTCGCTCACGCTCCCGGCTCGCCAAGATCGCCGGCTCGCCAAACACGCTCCCGACTCGCCGAGATCACTTCAGCTCGATCGGCGGCAGGGACGACACGTCGGCCAGCGACGGCTTGCCGGACGACGGGGCGAGGGCGGCGTCCACCTTGCCGAGCAGGTCCCGCAGCCCCTTCCGCACCGAGTCCAGCTCCCCCTGCGACTTGGCCAGGTCGTCCGTCCGCAGCTTCAGGGCGGCCCGCAGGTCCTCCCGCTCCTTCTCCACCTCCTTCGTCCTCGTCTGCTCCACCCGCACCTGGGCGGTGAGAGTCGTCACCTGCTCTTGCGCCGCCTTCAGCTCCTTCTCCAGCTTGGCCACCCGCGTTTCGAGCGAGCGGTCGGCGGTCGGGTTCTGCGGCGGGGTACACCCCCACAGCGCCACGATCACCCCGAGAAGCACAGGCAATGCGACACGCGCGCGGTACATGGCGGTCGTCCTTGGTGTAATGGTCGGCGCGATCGACGGAACCGGCATCCCCGGCCGGCTCGCTGGTCGTTCACCTCGTCTCCTTCGGCGGCAGGGTGCCCGGCGGTTGACGCAACCTCGCCCGCTTCGCCGACCGGCAAACTCCCTCGCGACGGGTCGGGGCGGTTGGGGGGGTGGTAGGTGTTGGTTTTGTTCGCCCGACGCGGCAGCGAGGGTCGCGCGCACCCCTCGCTGCCGCGTCGGGTCGGGACAGCGACCCACTCAGAAACGAAACGGGCCGCCCGTGGGGGCGGCCCGCCGATCCGGCAGCGTGGGATCGGGTTTGAACTGAGGGATGGTTCCGGAGGTGGTCCGGCCGGGCCGGACCACGGGCCGCCACAGAGGGCGGCCCCTACAAGACACCAACTGTAGGGGCCGCCCTCTGTGGCGGCCCGCCGACCGCCTCCGGCGGTCGGCTTTTGGATCCGCCTCTTAACGGCTCAGCCCGCGGACGCGGCCGATCAGTTTGTCCACCGCCCCGCGGTGCTGTTCCGGCAGCTTGTCCAGGCTCTCGAACGTCTTCGCGTCCTTGCCCTCGGTGACGGTGATCTTGCCAGGCACCAGCTTGCCGTTCTCGAACCGGCCGGTGATGGCGTAGCTGACCCCGTCGCCGGTCGAGTTGATGGTCACGTCGTCGTCGTTCACCGAGATCTGCACCTGGCCGTTGCCGCCGCCGAACGGGTTGTTGGCGTCGGCCTTCTTCGCCTCCGGCAGGGCGATGCCGGACACCGTCGTCGGCTTGCCCTTCCGCAGCACCACCGCGTCGATCTTGTCCCCGCCCTTCAGCTTGCCGACGAACGCGGTGAACGACTCCGGGTCGGTCGGCACGTCCTTGCCGGCCAGCTTGAGCAGCACGTCGTTCTTCTTCAGCCCGGCCTTCTCGGCCGGCAGCCCGGCCATCACCTCGGCCAGCACCAGCCCGGCGTCCTTCGGCAGATCGAGCTGCTCGGCCAGCACCGCCGACACCCGGTCCACCCGCACCCCCAGCCGCGGCTGGGCGGCGTTCGCCCCGGCGAACGCCCCGAACGGCTGGAGCTGGCCGCCCTGGAGCACGAACCCGCCGCCGCCCGGGAACTGGCCGCCGAACAGGTTCGGGTCGAGCTGGTTCAGCCGGTCGAGGGCGAAGCGGTCGAACTCCTGCGGCAGCCGCTTCATCAGGTCCTGCTGCATCCGCCGCTGGGCCTCGATCACCTCCTGCATCCGCGCCTGCCCGGCGCGGTTCATCTGCTGCCCCTTCTCGATGTCCGCCTTCGCCTCGTCCGCCTTCTTCACCGCCTCCTCCATCGCCTTCTTGTACTCGTCGCGGGCCTTGGTCAACTGCTCGCGGGCGTCGTCGTCCTTGGCGTCCTTGATCGCCTTGTCGAAGTCCTTCATCTGCTGGTCGTACTGCTTCTTCAGGTCCACCGCCGCCCCGCGGTTCCAGTTCGGCTGCACGTTAAACGGCTGCCCCTGGGCGAACTGGTTCCAGTCGCCCCGCGGCCCGACCACCATCGGCGGCGGGGGCGCGGGCGGGGCCGGCGGGGCGATGGCCACGGGCGGCACCGGCGGCACCTCCCGCGCGCGGTCGCCGTCCCGCCGCCCTTCCCGCGGCTTCTCGCCGTCCCGCACCGGCGGGCTGATCGCTTGCTCCAGCTTGTTCAGCAGCACCTGGGCCTCTTCCACCTTGCCGGCCTTGATCGCCTGCTCGATCTCCGCCTTCAGCTTCTTCACGTCCACCGCCGGTTTGGCCGGCTTGGCGGGCGGGGCCGGGGGCGCCGGCGGGGCCGGCGGCTCGTCCGGGTCGGCGGCCGCTACCGCCGCCACCCGCACCTCCGGTTCCTTCTCCTTCTTCGGCTCGTCGGCAAACCCGACGCCGGACAGCCCGACGGCCGCCGCCAGCACCCCGGCCCCGGCCGCCATCGCGAACAGGCGGGGCACCCGCCGCTCCAGGCTCGCATCCCGATTCAGCAGCATGTTCACCCTCCGGAAGAGATCGGATTGGGCCGCCCGCACCCCGGTGGAGGCGAGCGACGGGCGGGCCAGCCGCCGCTCCAGCGGCGTGCCCGACAAGTTCACCAGGAACGCGGCGTAATCGACGGGCCGTCCGCCCGCCTCGGCCGCCGCCGCGTCGGCCAGATACTCCTGCGCCAGCCCCAGCTCCTTGCGGACCGGCCACAGCCACGGGACGAAGAAGAACACCGCCCGTGCCACCCCCGCCCAGTACGCCGACCGGTGGTCGCCGCGGCGGACGTGTTCCAGCTCGTGCGCCAGCACCCACCGCAGCTCGTCCTCGCCGAGCGACTCGGCCAGGTGCCGCGGCAGCAGCACGGTCGGGCGGACGAAGCCGAAGCAGATGGGCGACGGGATGGTGTCGCTGACCAGCGCCCGCGGCTGCACCCCGACGGATTCGGCCAGCCGGTCGAACACCCACCGCGCCTTGCCGGTGAGCGGCACCGCCGCCCACGCCCGCCGCACGAGCACCAGGTGCCCGAGCACCAGTTGCAGCAGCAGCACCCCAGCGACGACGAAGTACGCGAACACCAGCAGCGGCACCACCCGCTCAAGGGCCGTCGGCCCGGCGGGTGGTTCCGGCGTGACCGCCGGAACTGGCGCCGGGGCGGACGCCTTCGACTCGAACGCCGCCGCCGGCGGCTCGGGCAGCGGTTCGAGCCGCGGGCGGGAGTCCGACCGCGGGATCATGTCCGCCGGCACCAGCACCCACTCGGCGTCGCCGCGGAACGGGTTCATCGGGCGTTCGGCGATCCGCGGGCCGACCACCACCGGCGGGGCCGACACCGGCGGGGCCGAGACGATCGGCCTGTTGGACTCCCGCGGCGCCTCGACGGGCGGGCGGGGGAGTTCCGGGGCGGCCGTCACCGTCGGGTCGGTGGTCGGCGGGTTCGGGTCGAACGCCGGGGCTTTGGTCCACTCGGGGGTGGGTAGGAGCAGCCACGCCGGGAAGGCGGACAGCACCGCCGCCAGCACCGCTCCGCGGACGGCCCACCCGGCCGCCTGCTGGCGGCGGGCCGGCTGGCGGACCAGCCGCACGGTCGCCCACCC
This sequence comes from Fimbriiglobus sp., assembly GCA_022841795.1. Classification (GTDB taxonomy): domain Bacteria; phylum Planctomycetota; class Planctomycetia; order Gemmatales; family Gemmataceae; genus JALHQU01. The sequence continues at coordinate 8,723 of JALHQU010000200.1, read as the reverse complement.
GAGCAGCAGCACCGCCCCGCCGGCCACCGCCGCGTGAACCCACCACTCGCCCGCCGCCATCCAGAACCCGTTCATGGCAGCCTCCCCCCGAAGTCGGGCCGTAAGTAGTAGGCACACTCCGTGTGCCGTGTGATTCGACCGAACGGCACACGGAGTGTGCCTACTACTTATTGGCCGGCGTCAGTCCCCCTTCTTCCGCGCCGCCGCGATCAGTGTCCGCATCTGCTCCAGTTCTTCGGGCGGGATCTTCTCGGCTTTCAGCAGGCTGAGCACCAGCTGCGACGCGGCCCCGTCGAACACCCGGTCGAGGAACCGGCTGGCCGACTCCTCCTTGCTGAACCGCGCCTGGTAGATGAACGTGCGGCCCTCCGCCTTGTGGCGGACCAGCCCCTTGGTTTCCATGATCCGCAGGAGCGTCTGCACGGTGTTCACCGCCGGCTGCTTGCCGTCAGAGGTGACGAGCAGGCGGTGCACTTCGGACACGGATTTCGGCCCGTGTTCCCACAGCACCTTGAGCAACTCAAGTTCCCGCGGGGTGGGGGTCGGCAGGTCGTCCACGGCGTGCCTCGGCGGGGCGGGGAACCTAACGCCTAAAGTTTTAGGCGAGAAGTCCGGGCAGGTCAAGAGGAATTTCGGCGAATGAAGACGGTGTTACAAACCGGGGCGGGAGGTCGGTGTCGCTCGGCTCGCGGCACCGACCGCGGTCAGTCGAACCGCACTGCGGCGCCGTAGCGCTCGCGGAGGTCGGTCAGGCCGTACTCGTTCAGGGGGTTCAGGCTGACGTCCAGTTCCACCGGGTCGAACGCTGATCGTGGGACGCGGCCGATCGAGTACGCCCCGAAGTTGTCGATCCCACACGCCCGCAGTCGCAGCCGCCGCAGGGTCCACCGCGGCCAGCGGGCCGCCCCCTTCTGAAGCAGCGGGCCGACGAGGCCGGCCAACTGCCGCTCGGACAGGTCGAGCGCGTCCAGCCGTCGGAACACTCGCCCGTCGATCACCAGTTGCCGGAACTCGACCGCGGTGGTCTGCGTCACTCGCAACTCTCGCACTGGGCACCGCTCGAACAGGCGGTCGGCGTTCGCCAGGAACTCGGCCGCCGGCATCCACACCGTTTCGACGAATCCGCGGTGGAATTGGCCGTGCGTGCGGGGGCTGAACAGCGGCTCGCCGCGACCCCGCAGCGGGGCCAGCCACGCCTCGCCGTGGACGTCCAGCAGCGTCTGCTCGCGGATGCGGAGGTCGGCCAGCCGGTCGGCGGGCAGTCCGTCCGGGCGGGCGAGGGCGCACTGCACGCGGATGAACTCGGCCCGCTCCGGCTGGCCGTTCTCGTCGCACCAGTCGGCGTACACCAGCCGCGGCAGGTCGTCGGCCGGCGACGCGATGACGGCGGCGGTGAGGGCGTCGGCGGTCATGCGGGGGCGGGTTGCTCGGTCGTGATCCTCGGGACCGACCGCCTTTGGCGGTCGGCGGGCCGCCACAGAGGGCGGCCCCTACGCCGAAAGGCCATCTTCGTAGGGGCCGCCCTCTGTGGCGGCCCGCGGGTCTGGCAACGCCAGACCCGGATTTCGACCGAGCGGGGGCGGGTCAGTGCCCGCTCTCGATCCCGTCGAAGGTGAGGGTGGCCGGGTTGACGGTGCTGGTGGGCGTGTTCGTGGCCACCAGCCGGGTGGTCACGCTGGTGGAGAAGATCCACCCGTAGGGTTCGGGCTTGATGCACCGCACCCCCTGGATCTTCGACTTCTGCGAGATCAGGATCGGGTCCTGCTGGAGGATGCCCTCGATCTGCTTGATGCCGATGCCCGCCCCCAGCTTCTTCACCTGCTCCCACGTGTCCTTCGGGATGGTGATGGTGCAGGTGAAGGTGAACCCGCCGCCGTTGTCGGCGGTGCGGGCCTTGCCGGCGTGGTACTCGGCCATGTTCAGCGGCTTGCCGCCGACCACCCCGTCCGGCTCGTCCTCCGGGTCCCACTCGACCAGCGTCTTGCTCGGGTCGAGGCGGTAGAAGCCCAGCTCCTCGCTCTTGGTGAAGGCGCGGAACTCGGCCATCGACGGCACCGTCATCCCGAGCAGGGCGTCGGTGCCGAACAGCACCTCCACGTCGCCCACCTTCTTCGCGTCCTTCAGGTACACCTTGCAGTTCGAGTTCCGGGAGAAGAAGGTGAACGCCTTCGCGCTGCGGTTCATCAGCTTGGTCTTGGTCGGCTCGCGGTTCCCCTTGAGGGCGATGTTGAACGGGTCGAACACCAGTTCGAAGTCGGCGAACTTCTGCGGCATGGCTGGCCCCTGAACGCGCGGGGGGTGGGGGGCGGGCGACGCCGGTCGCGCTCCCGGCTGGGGCGATGATACCAGCCCCCGCCGGCGGATGCCAGCGGCCGGTTCAGTCCGGCACCATCCATTCGACGGCGTCCACGGTGAACGGTTGCACCACCCCGTCGGCCACCAGCTTCAGGTCGGTCGGGCGGTCGGGCAGCGGGAACGTCAGGTGCAGGACGCCGGTCACCCACGGCGGGTACGCCCACGCCGACTGTTCTTTTCCGGCCGCGTCCCGCCAGTGCAACGACACCCGCTGCCAGCCGGCCGGCACCCGGCAGTCTACCCGCATCCGCAGGCCGATCACCGCCCGGTCCGGGTCGGGCAGGCGGACGGCGCGGGGGCTGCGGGCGTACTCCTCGGACGGGCACTCGTAGACGAACGGCACGCTCACCCCGGACGCCGGCACGACGGCGAACCGCGGGTCGTCGGGGACAGCGGCGAACGGGCCGAACCCGTACCGCCGGTACACCCGCACGTGTTCGGCCGTGCCGTCCCCGCCGAACACCGGCACCGACCCGCCGTACCGCCCGGCCAGGAACACCGGCGGCAGCCCGGCGTGCAGGTCGCGGGTGAAGTCGGTCATCACCACCCGCGTGTAGTACCCCTCCCGCAGCCCGGACTCGACGTTCGCCCAGCACAGCCAGCCGGCCGCCACCGGTCCGAGAACCCAGCCGACCCACGCGGGCAGTCGGAACGAGCTACCGGCCAGGGCCAGCCAGCAGGCGGCGAGGCCGACGGCGCTCGGGGTGACGAACCGGCCGGCCACCCCGTGCCCGCGGGCGTACCCGGTGGCCGCCGCCACCAGCAGCCCGCCGACCAGCACCGCCGCCACCGCGGTTCGTCCGGCGTCCCACTTGCGGTCGCGGAGCAGGCACACGCACGCCGTCGCCACGAATGCCAACGCCACCCCGCCGCACACCCACCGCGGGGCGGATTGCGGCCCGAGGCCGACGGACAGGAACCCGACGCTGCCCGCGATCACGGAATCCGGTGTGCGGTCCGGTTGGGGGGCGGACGCCGGCAGGGTGAGGGCGATCCACCCCGAATACCCGACCCACACAAGGACAGAGAGGATGAGGGCGGCCCGCCGATGGGTATTCACACGCCGGTGCCACGAGAGCAACGCCCACCCGACCAGCGGGGGGGTGAACACCAGCCCGAACCCGCCGGACACCACCACCAGCGAGCCGTACACCCCGGCGAGTGCCGCCCAGCCCCACCCGCCGCCCCGCCCGAGCCGGCCCGCCGCCCACACCCACCCGGCCGCCCCGTACACGAACAGGGCGAACCCGAGCTGGTAACTCATCAGCAGGTTGTACGAGTGCCCCAGATGCAGCAGCAGGGCGGGCAGGATGGCGTCGGTGGGGCGGGCATACCCGCGGAGGCCGCGGGCCGTCCACAGCAGCAGCACCGCCGCCGACGTGAGCAACCCGACGGTGATGTACTGCCCGACGCGGAACCCGCCGCTCGCGGTCAGGGCCGCCGCCCACACCGCTTTCGCCGCCGGGTAGCGGTGCTCGTTGTGGTGGGCGAGGATCCACCCGGCGGGCGAATCCGTCCGCAGCCAGTCGGCCACCAGCTGCCACTCGTCCACCATCGGCAAGGCGGCCGCCGCCTGGGTGTGAACGAACCACCCGGCCACCCCGGTACACGCCACCGCCACCAGGTGGGTGAACACCACCGCCGGCCAGTCCTTCGGTAGCGCGGGCATCATCCCTCCTTTGTTAGCCCGACGCGCGAGCGAGGGTCGGGTGGTTCACCCTCGCTCGCGCGTCGGGCTAACGGCCGCTGCCAGTTGGCAGCAGCCACTCGGCCGACTCGATCCGCGTCCGCTCGAACAGGCTGTCCGGGATGAGCCGCACGTCGGTCGGGGTGCCGGTGAGCGGGAACACCAGCCAGATCGAGTCGATCAGCCACGGCGGGTACACCACCGCCCGGTGGGCGGTGCCGGTAGCGGCGTCCGTCCAGTGCAGCGACAGCTTCTGCCAGCCGGCGGAGCGGATCACGTTGGCCCGGCACCGCAGCGCCACCGCCCCGGCCGGCGGGGGTGGCAGGCGGAACACCGGCGCAGCGCCCGGCGCGAGCTGCTCCGGCCCGACGGTGATGTCGAACGGCAAATCCGCCCCGACCACCGGCACGGCGGTAACGGGCGGATCGTCGGTCGCCTGTTGGAACTGCGGGACGCCGCCGCGGCGGAGGGTGCGGATGCAGTCGGCCAAGCGGTCCCCGACGATGATCCCGAGGGTGCCGCCGTGCCTGCCGGCCAGGACCATCGGCGGCACGCCGTCGGCCATGTCCTGTCGCAGCTCGCTCAGCGACAGGCGCATGTAATAGGCGTACCGTAGCCCAGGGGTGATGTTCACCCAGTACACCGCGGCGCCGACGGCCACGGCGAGGACAGTGGTGATTGCCGTCGGAATTATTCGAGCAGGCCGCAGTGTGGTTGTTGCCAGCAACACCGCGCACAGCCCGGCGGCGCTCGGGGTGACGTACCGTTCGGTCATCGCCCCGCCGCGGGCGAGCGCGGCCGCCGCCCCGACCGCCCCGCACCCGAGCATCACCAGCAGCACCGCCAGCCCGACCGCCCGCCGCCGGTCGTCCGCCTTCACCCACCTCCCGGCCCGCACCGCCGCGATCACGTACCACACCGCCACTGCCGCTGCTACCGATCCCCACACCGCCCGCCCCTCGTTCACCGGCCACGCCCCCAGGCCGATGCACAGGTAGTCGGCGGCGGCGGCGGCGAACGCCCCCGGCTCGGCCCGCGGGTCGGTGCCCTGGCTCATGAATTTCGGCATGGTGGCGTACACCCATCCGGCGTAGGCCGTCAGCGCGAGGGCCACCACCGCCAGCCCGCCCGCCGTCACCCACGCCCGGCGTCGCCCCATCCGCACCGCCAGGTACCCGAGCCACAGCACCAGCGGCGGGGTGAACGCCAGCCCGAACCCGCCGCACTGGGCGAGCAGCACGGCGTACACCGCGCTCAGCGCCGCCCACCCCCGCCCGCCACCGGCCGCCACCCGCCCGGCCGTCCACACCCACCCGGCGATGGCGTAGGCGGCCAGCGCGAACCCGAGCTGGTAGCCCATGACGAACGCGAACCCGTGCCCGAAGTGGAGGAGCAGCACCGGGAACAGGGCGTCGGCCGGGTGCGCCCGTCCTCGCACCCCGCGGGCCGTCCACACGAACAGCACCGCCGCCGCGGTGAGCAGCCCGACGGTGACGTACATCGGTGCCTTGAAGTTGTACCCGGTCGTCCGCAGCACCCCGAGCCACACCGCCTTCCCCACCGGGTAGCGGTGTTCGTTGTGGTGGCGGATCACCCACCCGCCGGTCGAGTCGGCCGTCACCCACTCGGCCAGCAGGTCCCACTCGTCCATCACCGGCAGGTTCGACCCCTTGGCGAGTACGAACCAGCCGGCCGCCCCGGCACACGCCGCCACCGCCAGGTGAACCACCAGCACCGCCGGCCAGTCCTTCGGTAGCGCGGGCATTCCGGTCCCCTGGGTTGGCGCGGCCGGTCCGACCGCGTAACGTGCATCACGAGCCTTGCATACCGGACGGCCACGCGATGAGCAAGAAGAAGAAGGTGCGGGTGGACCTGCGGAAGAACCGCACCAAGCCGCCGCGGGCGAACGACCTGACCGAGCAGTTCCAGACGGACGCGGACGCCGCCGGCGACGCCGTCGGCGGGGAGCGGGTGCGGGCGAAGGGCGACATCTCCCGCCGCCGCACGGTGATCGAGGGCGAGGCGACCGGGGCCGACCTGCTGCCCGGCCGGGTGCTGCGGGTCCACGGGCTGTACAGCTACGTCGAGGTGGAGGACGGCCGCGTGTTCCGCTGCACCGTCCGCCGGGTGCTCAAGTCACTCACCACCGACGAGCGGAGCATCGTGACGACGGGGGATCGGGTGTTCATCCTGCCGGAAGCTGTCAGAGGACAGAAGTCAGAGGACAGAAGTCAGAGGTCAGAAGACGAGAACCAGACAACAGAAGCGATTGCGGGATCAACGCCTCTGACCCCTAACCTCCGACCTCCGACTTCTGAGCCGGAGGCGGTGATCGAGCGGGTCGAACCGCGGCACGGGGTGCTGACGCGAGCCAGCCGCCGCCGCGAGCACGTGCTGGTGGCGAACGTGGATCAACTCGTCATCGTCATGTCGCTGGTTCAACCGGACCTGAAGCCGCACCTGATCGACCGCTACATCGCCACGGCCGCGAAGGGCGGGCTGGCGGCGGTGGTGTGCCTGAACAAGGTGGACCTGACCGACCCGGTGGAGCTGCAGCCGATGGTCGGGGCGTACAGCCAGCTCGGCATCCCGACGCTCCTCACCAGCGCCGCCACCGGCCGCGGGGTGGACCAGCTGCGGGAGCTGCTGCGGGGGCGGGCGACGGTGTTCTCCGGGCAGTCGGGGGTGGGCAAGTCGTCGCTGCTGAACGCCATTCAGCCGGACCTGGCGCTGCGGGTGAAGGCGGTGAGCGAGGAGACGAACAAGGGTGTCCACACCACCACCACGGCCGAACTCATCCGGCTGGACTTCGGCGGGTGGGTGGTGGACACGCCCGGTGTGCGGCAGTTGCAACTGTGGGACACCCGGCCGGAGGAGGTGGAGGGGTACTTCCGCGAGTTCCGCCCGCTGGTGCCGCTGTGCGGGTTCCCGGACTGCACGCACACGCACGAGCAGCGGTGCGCGGTGAAGGCCGCGGTCGCCCGCCGGCGGGTGAGCGAGCGGCGGTACGTCAGCTACCTCGGCCTGTTCCGCGGGGTGGAGGAGTGAGGGCGGTGGTTTGTTAGCCCGACGCGCGAGCGAGGGCCGGATGCGGCTTGGCCCTCGCTCGCGCGTCGGGCTAACAAACCACCGAGAAGCGGGCCGAATGGACCCGGCGCGTAGAATTTGCTAGAGTTCAAGCCCCGAAGAGGAGGCGCCATGACAACAAAAACACACGAGCGGGCCGACTTCCGCGGCCTCCGCCGAATGCTCGACAACATCCTGCGGGACGACGATGGCACGCGCGGCCTGTTCGTTCAAGCGATGGGAAACTTCCTCACCGCGGCCGGCTATCAGGACGAGGTGTTAGTGCGGTCTGCGCTCGCAGAGGCGAAAACCGAACTGGGGGACTTGCTAGTTGAAGCCGTCGAAAATCTGGCGAAGCGCTCCTCGGCTTCGCAGGCGATGATCCGACAGGTGACGACCAAACTGGAAGGCGTGCCGATCGAACCGGACGAACAGTTCGACGAGTTGGGACGTTCGCTGTCGTCGGTCGTCTCGACCGCCTTGCGTGCCTTGTACGACTTCCGGGACGGTGAAATCGCGACATCCCGTAAGCACGGCGTCGAGGTGCCGAACGCGGCGAAGCTGGATGAACACATCGCCCACTGGCAGGCGGTGAAAGCGAACCTCGTCGATCCCTGGCCGTGGAGTAATGTCCCGGTCCCGCTGCCGCCGGTGGACCGCGAGATGGTGGCCCGCTCCCGCGCCGCGATTCTGGCAGGCGAGCCGGGGGAGGACATCGACGCGCTGATCGAGCGGCTCCGCTCGGAGTGACGCCAACTCGGAGCCGACCATGCACCCGCGGAGTATCACCGTCCTTCCCGAAGTCTCAAGGCGGTTGGGGGAGTTGCTCGCCGACAAAGAAGCGGTCATCCGCGTGCTCGGCGAGTTGCGTCATCACTTGCAGAACCAAGCCGCCGGCTCCCGCGCGAACCGCGATGACGCCCAACCCGACTTCCTGTTCACCGTGCCCATCCGGGTTCTCCTCCGCGGCCGGTGGCGGTTCATCCGCTTCTCGGTGAACGACACCACCTCGCCGGATCACTTCTTCGTGGAGGCGGTGAGCCTGTCGGACTGAGTCCGGGGATGGCATGACACGGCACCGCCCCCGCCGCGTGCCCATTCCCCGTTAACCCCGCCGAACCCTCTGGTATCCCAGGTCAGCCGACGCGAACCCCTTCGCCGACCGGCAGGGTCACAGGCGGAGCAGGTTCGCCAGCCGCTACAACCCGCCCGCGGGAATCGCTACAGGCTGGCCGGTTTCGCGAACTGTCGCATCCGGCGGTTCCGCTACCGACCCCCGAGCCGGTGAAAGCGCTCGCAAACTCCCCCGTTTTTCCTGATCCCCGACTCTCGCTTTCTACCCCATCCCCCCGGCGTAGCGCATATGTTCCCAAGCACGTCGGGAACTGCTGTCGAGAATGGGCGTCATCGGGACGGCGCTCACGGCGGTGGTCACGGTGCCAAACCCGGATGCGGAGTACGGACATGAGCATGCGTTGGCTGAAAACGTGTACGATGACGGCGGTGCTCGCCGGCGTGTGCGGGGCCACCTCGCTGGCCGACGACAAGAAGCCGGCCGCCCCGCCCGCCACCGCCCCGGCGACCCCGCCGGCCGCGGGCACCGGCCACACCCCGG
>JALHQU010000199.1 GCA_022841795.1 Fimbriiglobus sp. | reverse complement strand
GGGGCGGCGGCGGGCTTTGGGCGTCGTTCGAGTACCCGCCCGGCCCGCGGATGCCGGGCGGCGCGGCCATCCCGCCGCCGGGGGCACCGCCGCCCGGACGACCCTGGTTGTTCCCGCCGGCCGCCGGTTTCGACGGGGCGATCATGTCCAGATCGGTGGTCGAGGCGATAGCGTCGAAATAGCGGTCGAGGAGCGTGTTCCGCAGCACCTCTTCCGTCTTGATGTCCTTCTTCCGCTCCTTCGGGTAGAACGCCAGGAACTCGCGGAGCAGCAGGTTGTTCGGCGCCCCGTACCCCGGCTTGGTGCCGAGCGCCAGCCCGGGCTTGTTCACCTCCAGTTCCACCACCCCCATGCTCTTCGGGTGCTGGAGGACGCTGGCGATGCCCGACTCCATCCACAGCGGCAGGCGGACGTACCGCGGCAGCAGGCCGGACGCCGTGTACAGCTGGCGGGTGCCCTCGCTGGTGATGGCCGCCTTGTCCGCTTCCACCTCCAGCATCCGCTCGACTAGCGCGTAGGTGCTGGCCAGAGCCACGTCCGTGGCCTTCAGATCGCCCTTCACTTTCGGGGCGTTACCCTTCAGCAGGTCGTTCCGATCGAACCCCTCACGGGTCGATTTCGACCGGGCCGACTCGAAGAACGACTTGCCCAGGTCGTCGGTCCGCTCCGGCGACAGCACCAGCAGGTTGTGCTCCTGCGAGTAGAACGAGTCCTCGCCGGTCTTCATCCCGTCCAGCCGGCCGCGGAGTTCGGTCAGTTCGCCGCCCTTCTTGGCGACCACCACGATCAGCTTCTTGTCGGGGAACGGGAGCAGCTTGCCGCTCTTCAGCGCGTGCCAGGTGTAGAAGGTGCGGAAGTTCTCTTCCAGCAGGTCCGCCTTCCGGGTGAGGGCGTCCTGGGACAGGTTCTGGCCCACACCGAAGTGGATGAGCGTGTAGTGCGGCGCCTCGTCCGAGATGGTGGCCGTGCCGCCCAGTTTGGTCCGCCAGATCGGGGCCGCCGGGTCGGTCGGCAGGGCGTTGCCGAGCTTGGCCTTCAGTTCGGCGTAGGCCTTGGCGAACTCGCCGGAGTCCTTCATCTTGAGCACGTCGTCCGCGTACTCGGTCGCCAGCTTGGGCAGATCGGCCTCGAACGCCCGGCTGATCAGATCGGTCAGCTTGTCCGCCTTCCGGTCGGGTTTGGACGCCCAGCTCTTGTAGTCGGCGCGGATGCCCGTCTCGACGTTCGGCTGGTCGTCCAGCTTGATCTGGACGCTCGTGCCGTCCTGGTACAGGTAGGTGGCGCCGAACGCGTGCTCGATGTACGGCAGTTTCGGGTTCGTTTCCTGGTTGAACCCCTTGTTCTTGAACAGCAGGTGCTGCGGCAGCAGCTTGTTGTACGGCACCAGAACGGCGATCGACCGCTCCTTGGCCAGCGACTCCGGGTCGGTGCCGCCGGCGTCGGACCCGCCCGGCCCGCCGGGGAAACTCGGACCACCGGGGGCGCCGAGACCGCCGCCCGCCATGCCACCGCCGGGGCCGCCCGGCCGGCCGCCCTGGTTGCCGCCGTAACTGCCGGGGCCTTGCCCGCTCTGCCCGTACCCGCCGGGTCCGCCGGCGCCGACCCCGGCCCCGCCGGGGTTGCCGCCCTCCCCTGCCCCGCCTGCCGCCCCGCCGCCACCGCCGTCGGACAGCTTGATGCGGATGATCAGGTAGCCGGGTTTGTTCGCGGGTGCCTGGGCCAGGGCGACGGTCGTCGTCGCGGCCAACCCCACCGCTGCTAGCCACCGATTCATGTTCGACCCGCCCGTGAGAAAAGGGGAAAGACGCCGCAGGGATGAATTATCCGGCCTGCGCCGGCGGAACACAACCGCGAAACGCCCGGATCACTACCGGGTGGACCCGGTGATCTTGAAGTCCGGCTTGTCGGTGTACAGATCGAACGCCCCCTTCGCTTTGACGGCGTTGTACCGATTCGTGTACCAGTTATCCACCGCCGGCTTGTCGGGGGTGAACGACCCTTTGTCGGACTGCTTGGTGAGCGGGTCGAACACGCCCGTGGTGCTGGTCTGGGCGATGCTGATGAGCGTGTCCTTCGCGGCCTTCGGCAGCTTCGCCTTCTGGAGGTCTTTCTCCCAGTTGGCGTAGGCGTTCTTCAGCCGCGTGCCGTACACCTTCCAGTGCAGCCGCTGCACCTCGCCCTCGCCCAGCGCCTTGCCGGACGCCGCTTTCTCCAGGATGAAGTCGGACACCCCCTTGGCGATCGACAGCCCGAGTACGTCCGCGTTCACCGCCTCGGACGGCACCATCGTGCCCAGGCCGATCACCGCCTCGCCCAATTCCTTGACGCTCGGGGCGGGCACCAGCGCCGGGTCCGACACGGCCACCCGGCAGAGGGTGTACAACGGCCGCCGCTCCTTGTCCTGAGTGTCGTTGATGACCACGTCGGTGCGGACCTTGGCCAGCGCCCGGATCGCCTGGAGGCGGAACATCTGGGCCACGTCCACCTGTTCCGGGGTGAGACTCCCCTGCGTCGGCTTCGCCTTCGGGTCGGTGGTGAGAATGGACTCGCCGACCGGCTTGTCCGGGATGTACGCCTTCTCGATCACGCACGCCGGCACCTTCTGCACCACGTCGTCCACCAGGCACACCAACTCGTAGTGCTTGGTCTTGCTCAGCCACTTGACGCCGCGGGCCGGGTCGTAGGCGCCGAGCGCCCCCTCGGCGGCATTCAGGGCGTAGTACAGCACCTCGACCGGGTGATTCGGCTCGTCCTTCGTCTTGAGCAGCGAGATGGCGCGGTCGAACGCCGCCGGCGCCCCGGTTTCGGCCGCCGCCACCAGCAGTTGCAGGGCGTTGATGCGGATGGCCGGCGGCGGGCTTTTCGCCAGCACCTCGTCGATCGCCGCCACCGCCGCCGCCCCGAACTCGCGGATGTACGCCAGTTGGGTGGTGGTCGAGTTCGGGGCCGCGATCAGGAGTTGGGCGCGGAAATTATTGATGACCGTGGCCGGACTCCTCGCGCCGGGGGTTTTCGCCACCAGTTCGGGGCCGTCCGGGGTGAAGTAGTATTCCTGGTGGGTGACCGGGTACACGTAGTTCCGCGCCACCTCCAGCAGCGCCGCCTTATCCTCGGCGGACGGCGGGTCCAGGTTCACGGACCCGTTCTTCATCTGGTTCACCTTGTTCGCCTGCTCGCCCGTCTGCTTGGCGTCCAGCCGGTACGCCGAGAACTTGTCGTCGGCCGGCTTTTTCGGCTGGGCCTGGAGCGAATGTGTCACCGCGAGACCGAACACGAGCAGCAGCAGCACAGGGATGCGGGAGACGGGCATCGTTCACCTACACGGGGTGCGGGGTGCGGCGATACAGGTGTAACGGCGCTCGTGGGCGAGCGTTGGCGACCCGTTACAGACAGACCGATTCTCGCAGGCTACCAGACCGATTCGCCACGGGCAAGCAGCAGCCCCGCACTCGGCCGCGGGTGTCCGGGGCCGGGTGCCCTACAACCGCTCCCGGAATTCCGGGCGAACCGGACCAGCCGGAACGGTGTCCGGGGAATGTTCAGGTTGTCGGGGGTCTCACCCGGCGATACATTCCTTAGTGAACGGGCCGTAGCGCAGCTTGGCTAGCGCGCTTGCTTGGGGTGCAAGAGGTCGTGGGTTCAAATCCCGCCGGCCCGACCTGGCACAACCCCCAGAGAAATCTGGGGGTTGTGTCGTTTACTTCCCCACGTTCAGTTCGACGAACGTGACGCACGACGGGTTTCCCACCGGCACGTACTGGCCGGTGAAGCTCAGCCGGCCGAGGTCGCGGTCCACCGTGAACACCGTCACGTGGTCCGCCCGCTGGTTGCAGCAGTACAGGAACTCGCCAGACGGGTCGAATGCGAAACTTCGTGGGTAGTTGCCCCGCGTCCACTCCTCACCCTCGTAGGCCAGCCGGCCGTCGTTGCGGACCGAGTAGTACGCGATGCTGTCGTGCAGCCGGTTGCCGACGTACACGAATTTGCCGTCCGGCGACGTCAGGATTTCCGAGCAGAAGTTGCTGCCGGCGTACCCGTCGGGCAGTGTCGAAATGGTCTGCTTCTCGGTCAGTTTACCGGCGTCGTACCCGAACCGCACTACCGTCGAGCCTTCTTCCTGTACCGAGTACAGGTGCTTGCCGTCGGTCTGAAAGCAGAAGTGCCGCGGGCCGTCACCCGGCGGCAGGGACACGCCCGGCGGGTCGTTGGCCGTCAGCAAGCCCTTTTCAGCGTTGAACTTCCACATGAACAGCCGGTCCAGCCCGAGATCGACGTGCAGCACGAACTGGCTGCTCGGGTCGGGCAGAATCTGGTGGGCGTGGGTGCGGTCGTGCCCGCTGATGGCGAAGCTGCCCTTCGGGGCGTTCTTGGCCGTGGTCGGCCCGATTTTGCCCTCGTCCACCTTCACGTCGGTCGGCTCGCCGAGTTGGCCGTCGTCCTGGATCGGCAGCACCGCCACCGACCCGCCGAAGTAATTGGCCACGAAAAGCCACTTTCCCGACTGGTGCAGGCTCACATACGTCGGCCCCGCCCCGCCGGACCGCACCGTGTTCAGTCGCTTCAGCCCGCCGTCTTTCGGATCGATGGCGAACGCACTGACGCTCCCCTCCGGCGACTTGCCGGTGCCGACGCGGTCCGTCTCGTTGGCTGAATAAAGCCTTGTTGCGGCGGCGTTTGCGGCGAGGTGGCTGGGGCTGGTGCCCGACTCGAACACGCCGGCGGGGGTCATCTTCCCGGTGGTGCGATCGACGTGGAAGATGTGGATGCCGCGGCCGTTGCCCGGCGGCAGGTCCACCTGCGTGGGCAGGGTGTCCTTCAGCGGCGAGCTGAACGTGCCGACGTAGGCGACGAGCAAACCGGCGGGTTTCCGCTGCGCCCGCAGGGTTTTCGCGGCGGTGAGGGTCGCGGCGGTGGCGAGGAACGAGCGACGGGAGGGGACGATCATCGTGTTCTCGGCTGGAAAGTGTTGAGTTCCGGAACAGGTTGGGGGATACTATACACCCCGCCCCGCGCTCCCTCTTCCGGCGCCCGTCATGTCGCACCGCTTCCCGGCGTTCGTCCCGCCGGCCGTTCTCGGGCTGATTCTGCTCTCAGTCGGCTCGACACAAACTCCTGTCGTTGCGGCAGATCCGGCGGACGAGTACGCGAAATCGGTCCGGCCGTTGGTGGAGAAGTATTGCTTCGAGTGCCACCAAGGGAAGACCGTCGAGGCCGACCTCGACCTGAGCGTGTTCGCCACCCACGCTGATGTGAAAAAGGCCACGAAAACGTGGCAAAAAGTGGGCGACATGATCGACGGCGGGCAGATGCCGCCGAAGGACGCGAAGCAACTGACGGCCGACGAGCGGAAAGTCCTGCAATCCTGGGTGCGAAATCACCTGAAATTCGAGGCAAAAGCGCACGCCGGCGACCCCGGCCGCGTGACGCTTCGTCGCCTCAGCAACGCCGAGTACACCTACACCCTCCGCGACCTGACCGGCGTGCCCACGCTCAACCCGGCGAAAGAATTCCCGACGGATGGTGCTGCGGGCGAAGGGTTTACGAACAGCGGCGACGCGCTGGTCATGTCCCCGGCCCTGCTGGAAAAATACCTCGCGGCCGGGAAGCAGGTGGCCGCGCACGTGGTGCTACTGCCGGACGGCATCCGGTTCAGCCTGTCCACCACCCGCCGCGATCACACCGAGGAGTTGCTCGCCCGAATCCGTGCGGTGTACGGACGTTACGCCGACCTGACCAGCCGCGGGGCGCGGCTCAACCTCCAGGGCGAGAAGTTCGACAGCAACGAGGGCGGGCGGTTGCCGCTCGAACGCTACCTCGCCGCCGTGCTGGAGGAGCGGGACGCCATCCAGGCGGGCAAGAAGACCACCGCTGGTGTGGCGGCTGAGCGCAAGTTGAGCGCGAAATACCTCACGCTTTTGTGGGAAATGCTCTCGTCGGCCGATCCGTCGCCGATCCTCGCTTCACCGCTTGTGGCGTGGAAAACGGTCAAGCCGACCGACGCCGACGCCCTCACCCGGCACATCGTCGGGTGGCAGTCCGCGGTGTGGAAGTTCAGCCCGGTCGGGCACATCGGCAAGGTGGGCGGGCCGAAGGCGTGGCTCGAACCCGTCGATCCGCTCACCGCCCGCCACGACCTCCGCTGGAAGGTGCCGCCGACGGACGCGGCCGAGGTGACATTCCACCTCGTCGCATCCGACGCCGCGGAGGGCAGTTACGCCGTGTGGGGTCAGCCGCGGTTCGTCTCCCCCGGGCGGCCGGACCTGCTGTTGAAGGACGTGCAGGCGCTCGCCGCCGAGCGGACCGCCCGCCGGACTGAGACGCTCGCGCTCACCGCAAAATACCTCGCCACAGTCGATGAGGCGATCGCCGCGAAGGGCAAACCCGACGTGCCGGCGCTGGCAGCGAAGCACGGGTTGCATGCCGAAGTGCTTGACTGCTGGTTAGCTGTTTTGGGGGTCGGTTCGACCGGGTCGGCGAAGGTGACGGGGCACCTCGAAGCGAAGCTCACCGCCGGCGGGCACGAGTTCGTCACCGGGTGGGGGACCGACGCCACCCCGCTGGTGCTCGCCAACTCGTCCGACAAACTCGTTCGCATCCCCGGCGATGCCCGCGGGCGCGGGGTCGTGGTCCACCCGTCGCCGAAGTTGAACGTCGCGGTCGGCTGGCAAGCGCCGGTCGGCGGGTCGGCGACGATCACGGCGAAGGTGCAGCACGCGCACACCGCGTGCGGCAACGGCGTCGAGTGGGCGGTCGAGGTCCGCCGCGGCACCACCCGCGAGCGGCTGGCCGGTGGGGTCGCGCAGGGGGCGAAGGCGGCCGACAGTTCAACCGACAAGGTGACGCTCACCGCCGGCGATCTGGTGTCGGTGGTGGTCGGCCCGCGGAACGGCGAGCACTCGTGCGACCTGACGGCGGTGGACCTGACCATCAGCATCGACGGCAAGACGTGGGACCTGTCGAAGGACGTGACGCCGAACATCACCGCCGGCAACCCGCACTCGGGCGTGTGGCACTTCTACACCGAGCCGACCAGTGGCGGCGAGTTGGCCGAGGTGGTGCCGCGGACCTCGCTGCTCGGCCGGTGGCGGGCGGCGACCGGCGCGGAGCGGACGAAGCTGGCCGGCGACATCGAGAAGTGGCTGAGCGGCGCACCCGACAAGACTTCCCCCGACGCGGCGCTGCACAAGAAGCTGACCGCCCTGAACGGCCCGCTGTTCGGCCGCATCCCGGCGGGCAAAACCACGGACGCGCGGTGGGGCCTCGACCCGACGAAGTTCACCACCGCCGACCTGCGGGTGAAAGCCGGCACCGTCACGGAGGTGAAGGTGCCGGCCGATCTGGTGGTCGGGGCCGAGTTCGTCAGCGATGGCACCGTCGAAAAAGACGGGGCGGTTCAACTGCGGGTGCTGCCCACCAAACCCGCCGACGCCGGCTCGCTGTTGCCCGGCACGCCGATCGTCGTGAACGACGGCCCGACGCGGCAGCGGCTGGCGGCGGGCATCAACGCCTTCCGCGACCTGTTCCCGCCGGCGGTGTGCTACTCGAAGATCGTGCCGATCGACGAGGTGGTCACCCTCACCCTGCACCACCGCGAGGACCATCACCTCGCCCGCCTGATGCTGACCGACGCCGAGCGACAGCACCTCGACCGGCTGTGGGACGAGTTGCGGTATGTGTCCCAGGACGCCTTCGCCCAGGTGGACGCCTTCAAGCAGCTCCTCGAATACGCCTCGCAGGACGGCGACCCGAAGCTGTTCGAGCCGCTGCGGAAGCCGACGATGGACGGGGCCGAGGCGTTGAAGAAGCGGCTGGTCGACACCGAGCCGAAACACTTGGCGGCGGTGCTGGCCTTCGCCGGGCGGGCGTTCCGCCGGCCGTTGACGAAGGCCGAGCAGGACGAGTTGACCGGCCTGTACCGCAAGCTGCGGCAGCAGGAGTTGCCGCACGACGAGGCCGTCCGCCTGACGCTGGCCCGCGTGCTGGTGTCGCCGGCGTTCCTGTACAAGCTGGAAAAGCCCGGCCCGGACGCGACCGCGGTCGCCGTCAACGATCACGAACTCGCCACCCGCCTGAGCTACTTCCTGTGGTCGTCGGCACCGGACGCCGAACTGCGGGAACTGGCCGCGGCGGGCAAGTTGAAGAACCCCGACGTCCTCGTCACGCAGATGAAGCGGATGCTGAAGGACCCGAAGGTGCGGCGGCTGGCGGTCGAGTTCGGCTGCCAGTGGCTGCACGTCCGCGGGTTCGATGGGCTGAACGAGAAGAGCGAGCGGCACTTCCCCGAGTTCGCCCAACTGCGCGGGGTGATGTACGAGGAGTCGGTGCTGTTCTTCACCGACCTGTTCCAGAACGACCGGCCGCTGAGTACGCTGCTCGACTCGGACGCGACGTACCTGAACGAAACGCTGGCGAAGTTCTACGGCATCCCCTTCCCAGGCGAGCCGGGAGCGTCAGCGACCGGAGCCGAGAAATGGGTGCGGGTGGACGGGGTGAAGAAGCACGGCCGCGGAGGCATCCTCGGGCTGAGTACCACCCTCGCCACGCAGTCCGGGGCGAGCCGCACCAGTCCGATCCTCCGCGGCAACTGGGTGAGTGAGGTGCTGCTCGGCGAGAAGCTCCCCCGCCCGCCGAAGGGCGTGCCGCAACTGCCCGACGACGAGGCCGCGACGGATAAGCTGACCGTGCGGCAACTGGTGGAGAAGCACAGCAGCGATCCGAAGTGTGCGGTGTGCCACCAGCGGATCGACGCCTACGGGTTCTCGCTGGAGGGGTACGACCCGATCGGCCGCAGGCGGGACAAGGATCTGGCCGGCCGGCCGATCGACACGCAGGCGAAGGCGATGGACGGCAGCGAGTTCGCCGGCCTCGACGGGCTGCGGGCGTACCTGCTGACGAAGCGGAAGGCGGCGTTCGAGCGGCAGTTTCTGAAGAAGCTGCTCGGGTACGCCCTCGGCCGCGAGGTGCAACTGAGCGACGAGCCGCTGCTGGACGAGATGCAGACGGCGGCGACGGGTGGTACGATGTCGGCGGTGGTGGAGAAGGTCGTGACGAGCCGACAGTTCCGCGACATCCGCGGGGCGAAGTGGAAGGACGAGGAATAAGAGGATTCACCGCCGAGGGCACATGAGGGCACATGAGAGAAGAGAAAATCAGGGTCTCAGAACATTCTCCTCCGGTCTTTCTCTCGTGCCCTCATGTGCCCTCGGCGGTGAAATCTGTTTTCAAACCAATCCGCTGAGGGGCTGTCATGTCGAGTCTGTCGCGTCGCACGTTCCTCCGCGGGGTCGGGGTGAGCATGGCCCTGCCGTGGCTCGAATCGCGGGCCGTGTGGGGCGACCCGCCGAAGCCCGGTCAGCCGCCCGCCGCCCCCACCCGGTTGGCCGTGCTGTTCAGCGGCAACGGGTTCCACGGCAAGGAGTGGTGGGCGAAGGGCGAGGGCAAGACGCTGGAGTTCGGCAAAGTCCTCGAACCGCTCGCGCCGTTCAAGGAGAAGACGTGCCTCATCAGCGGGCTGTACAACCACGAGGCCACGAAGGGGAACATCCACAGCTCGCAGACCGGCAATCTGCTGTCGGGTGCGCCGCTGAGCGCCGGCGGGGAGATCAAGAGCGGCACCAGCTTCGACCAGGTGATCGCCGACCACGCCGGGGCGGGGACGAAGGTGCCCAGCCTGGTGCTGGCGTGCGAGCCGGCGAACGCGAGTGTCCACAAGAACTACTCGATGCTGTACAGCTCGCACATCTCGTGGAGCTCGCCGACGACCCCGACGCCGCTCGAACTGTACCCGGCCCTGGCGTTCGACCGGCTGTTCAAGGACGGGGCGGCGAAGGGCGACAAGAGCGTGTTGGACGCGGTGCTGGCCGACGCGAAAGATTTCGGCGGCACCCTCAGCGCGAACGACAAGCGGAAGCTGGACGAGTACCTGAACTCCGTCCGCGACGTGGAGAAGCGGCTGGACCGGGCGAACCAGAAGGGCGAGTTGCAGGGGTGGAAGCCGACGCTCGACAAGCCGAACCTGCCGCGGCCGAAGGACGGCGTGCCGCAGGACATCGCCGAGCACATGCGGCTGATGGCCGACATCGTGGTGCTGGCGTTCCAGACGGACGCCACGCGGGTGGTGAGCCTGAAGCTGAACAACGACCACTCGTCGCTCCGCTTCCCGCACCTGAAGGTGGACTACATGATCCACCACCTGCTGTCGCACTCGGACACGCCCGACTGGCTGAAGGTGAACCAGTTCTTCACCGAGCAGGTGGCGTACATCGCCAAGAAGCTGGACGGCATTCAGGAGGGCGAGCGAACGGCCCTCGACAACACCGCCATGCTGTTCCTGAGCAGCATGATGACCGGCGGGCACAACAACGACCAGTTGCCGGTGGTGCTGGTCGGCGGCGGGGGCGGGCGGATTCGGGGCGGGCGGGTGATCGACTACCGCAAGAAGGACAACCGCCAGGTGTGCCGGCTGTACCTGTCGCTCATGGACAAGTTCGGGGTGCGGCCGAAGGGCGGGTTCGGCGACGCGAAAGAGCCGCTGAACGAGGTGTGATTTGTTAGCCCGACGCGCCAGCGAGGGACAGGTGGTTTGTCCCTCGCTGGCGCGTCGGGCTAACGAAGCAGTCCACTCCGACCGCAATCGATCACCCCCGCGCGAACGCCCGCCACATCCCCTGTCGCCAAACCCGACAGCCCGCCGCGGCGGGTGTCGAAACGACGAGAAATCCTGCGCCCCTCATCGGCACGCCCCACATCCCAGTGCTACCGTCCTGTCGCACTGTCCGAATCGCAGCCATTCCCGTCCGTGGCTGTAAGCGAAGCGACCCGCTCTCGCCCTTGGCCCGCAACCCCCGGCCAAGTCCCCACACGCACTCCGAGCGGCCCCGGCCGACTCGCGAGCCGGCGGGTCGTTCCTACCCATCCCGGAGGCTGGCAATGGCGAGCCGAGATCTCGGTCGTCGCATGAAGAGTTGGCTGAAGGCCGAACACCTCGAAGACCGCTGCACCCCGGCCGCGACCCTGATCGCGGACCCGAACTCGTTCGCCACCGACCACGTGCTGGTCGGCCTGCACCCGACCAACCGCGACGCCAACGTCACCCGGCTGGCGTCCTCGCCGATCACGGCCGGGGTGCAGCGGCTGGGGTTCGACATCTACAAGGTGACGCTACGGAGCGGGGTGAACCCGAACCAGGCGGTCAGCCTGTTCAGCGGCACGACCGGCGTGGCGATGGCCGACGTGGACCGCACCGTCCGCACCCAGGCCACCCCGAACGACCCGCGGTTCACCGACGGCAGCCTGTGGGGCCTGAGCGCGACCGCCGCCGGCGGGATCGACGCGGCGCGGGGGTGGGACCTCGGCCGCGGCAACCGCGGCACGGTGGTGGCGGTGCTCGACACCGGCGTGGACTACACCCACCCGGACCTGGCCGAGAACATGTGGCGGAACCCGGGCGAGGTGGAAGGGGACGGGGTGGACAACGACGGCAACGGCATCATCGACGACGTGTTCGGGGCGGACTTCGCCAACAACGACGGCAACCCGATGGACGACCACAGCCACGGCACGCACGTGGCCGGCACCATCGGCGCGGTCGGGAACAACGGGGTGGGGGTGAGCGGGGTGGCGTGGGCCACCAAGATCATGGCCGTCAAGTTCCTCGGGGCGGGCGGCGGCGGGTACATCAGCGACGCCGTGCGGGCGGTGGACTACGCCGTCGCCAAGGGCGCCAAGGTGCTGAACAACAGTTGGGGCAGCACCGGGTACGACGCCGCCCTCGGGCTGGCCATCACCCGCGCGCGGGACGCCGGGGTGATCGTCGTCGCCGCCGCCGGCAACTCGGCGTCGAACAACGACACCACCCCGTTCTACCCGGCCAACTACGCCGTCAACAACGTGGTGTCGGTGGCCGCCACCACCCCGTCGAACACGCTGGCGTCGTTCTCCAACTTCGGGGCGAACACCGTCCACGTGGCCGCCCCCGGCTGGAACATCCTGAGCACCACCCCGAACAACGGGTACATGTACTTCAGCGGCACCAGCATGGCCGCCCCGCACGTGAGCGGCGCGCTGGCCGTGCTGTGGGACGCCAACCCGTCGCTCACCTACACCCAGGTGATCGACAAGCTGAAGTCGTCGGTGGACGTGCTGCCGTCGCTGGCCGGGAAGGTGTCCACCGGCGGGAAGCTGAACCTGTTCAAACTGCTCGACGGCACCAGCCCTCCTCCTCCTCCTCCGCCGCCGCCCCCGCCCCCGCCGCCCCCGCCTCCGCCACCCCCGCCCCCGCCGCCCCCACCACCGCCGCCCCCACCAC
>JALHQU010000198.1 GCA_022841795.1 Fimbriiglobus sp. | reverse complement strand
CGGATGAGCTGGTCGAACCGCTTCACGGTCGCCACTTCCTCGTCCATCGCCACCCGCACCGCCAGTTCCGCCAGCGGTTGCCGCACGCTCTGCTTCGCCACGTTCCGTGCCGCCCCGCCGAGGGTGATGACATCGCGGAGGGTGTCCATCTGGGCCATCAACGGTTCATCGAGGAGCGCGGAATCGGGCTGTGGGTAGTCGGTCAGATGCACCGACTCCGCACCCGCCGCCAGGTTCTTCCACATCACCTCCGTGACGAACGGGATACTCGGCGCCAGCGCCCGGCACAGCGTGGTCAGCACCGTGTGCAGCGTCTGGTACGCGGCCCACTTGTCCTTCAACCCCGCGGCATCCAGGTCCGTTACCTTGCTGTTCAGTCGCGGCTTCACCCGGCGGACGTACCAGTTCGACAGATCGTCATCCACGAACCGCTCGGCGGCGAGGGCGAAGGTCATCAGGTCGTACCGCTCGGTGTTCTCGCGGGCCGTCTGCACCAGCACTTGCAGGCGCGAGAGAATCCAGCGGTCGATGTCCGGCCGCTCGTTCACCGGAACGGTGTGCGTGGTGGGGTCGAACCCGTCGCCGAGGGCGCAGTTGCAGAAGAAGGCGTAGCTGTTCCACAGCTTGAAGATGAACTTCGACCGCACCTCGTCGGCCGGGCCGGGGCCGAAGTTCAGGTTCTGCGCCGGGTTGTGCCGGCAGTACAGCCACCGCATCACGTCCGCCCCGATGGCGTCGAACTTCAGCGGGTTTCCCTTCGCGTCCTTGGTCGTCCCGCCGGCATCGGCGGCGGCGACGAACTCGATGCTGTTCCCGGCGCTCTTGTGCATGTCGTGGCCGAACTGGTCCTTCACCGTGGCGAAGCCGAGCAGCGTTTTGAACGGCGGCTGGCCGTCGCTCATCATGGTGCTGAGCGCGAGCAGGGCGTAGAACCAGTTGCGGAACTGGCCGGGGAAGCTCTCGGTGATGAAGTCGGCCGGGTACCACTTCGCCGCGTCCCGCGTGCTGAACCCGACGATGCCGGCGTCGAGCCACGGGTTGCCCACGTCCGGGATGCGGGCCATGAGGTTGCCGGTGGTCTTGCTCCGGATCTTCACCCGGTCCACGAACGGCCGGTGCGGGCTGTGGCCGTCGAACTCCTGCCAGCCTTCGACGGCGCGTTCCTTCAACTCCGCGTAGCTGCCGATCACCTCGAAGTCGCCGGTGACTTCATCGACCCAGATGGGCAGGGCGAGACCCCAGAACCGCTTCTTCGAGATCATCCAGTCGCCCATGTTCCACAGCCAGTCGTACTCGCGGGCCTGCCCGTTCAGGCTCTCCGGCAGGAATTTCACCTGCTTCACCACCTTCATCACGTCGCCGCGGAAGCCTTCCTCTGTGTTCCGCGGCCCCATGTTGATGAACCACTCGTCCACCAGCCGGAACAGCAGCTCGCTCTTGCACCGCCAGCAGTGCGGGTAGCGGTGGACGTACCGTTCGACGGCGAACAGCGCGTCCCGCTTCTTCAACTCCTCGAACACCGCGTCGGCGGTGTTCGCCTCCGCTGCGTTCATCCCGGACAGCGGGCCGAAGCCCTGGTGAAAGCACCCGCTGTCATCGAGCGGGGCGACCGGCGGGAGGCCGAACTCCTTACCCAACTCGAAGTCGGCCTGCCCGCACCCCGGAGCGATGTGGACGATGCCGGTGCCCTCCGTCTCGCCCACGTCTTTCCAGGCGATGACTTTGTGGGAGGCTTTCGCCGTGACCTTCGGTGTCCACTTGCGGGCCTCGGCAACGCGGGCCACCTCGGTCGGGTAGCCGCCGGCAGTGTTGTTGGCGTCGAAGTCGTCGAACGGGGCTTCGTAGGTCCAGCCGAGCATGTCGGCGCCTTTAACTTCGCCGACGACCTCGAACTTCTCCTTGCCGGCCTTCTCCTTGAACAGCTGCTCGATACTCTTGAGGTGCGGCACGTCGTCCAGCCAGGCGCGTTTGCTCTTCTTGCCTCCGGTCGCTGACGCTCCCGGCTCGCCGTCCTCTTCGGTTCCACCCGTCATGCGGTCGAACTTGAACGCCCCCTTGGCGATGTAGTACACGTCGCCTTTCAGCTTCACCTTCAGGTACGTCAACTCCGGGTTCACCGCCGCGCCGACGTTGCTGCTCAGCGTCCACGGCGTCGTCGTCCAGACCAACAGGTTCTCGTTCGGCCGGTCGCGGAGCGGGAACCGCACGAACACCGCCCGGTGTTCGATGTCCTTGTACCCCTCCTTCACCTCCATCTCGCTCAGGCCGACCCCGCACCGCCCGCACCACGGCATGGCGTCGTACCCGCGGTAGATCAGCCCCTTCCCGTGGCACTTCTTCAGGAAGCTCCAGATCGTGTAGTTGTTCTCGTTGCTCATCGTGAAGTACGACTTCCGCTCGTCCACCGGCTTCGCCCAGTCCGCATCCGTGCGGTCCCAGTCCATCCACATGCCGAGGCGTACGCTCTGCTCGGTCTGCACGCGGGCGAACTTGTCCACGCGGGCCTTGCACAGCTCCACGAACCGGGCCACGCTCGCCTCGCGGTCGCCGGGCACCAGGTTCTCGATGTCCCGCTTGCTCTTCAGCCCGAGTTCCTTCTCCACCTCCACTTCCACCCACAGCCCCTGGCAGTCGAACCCGTTCTGGTACCGCAGCTCGTGCCCGGTCATGGCGAAGTAGCGGTTGAACACGTCCTTGTACGTCCGCCCCCAGGCGTGGTGGACGCCCATCGGGTTGTTCGCCGTGATCGGCCCGTCCAGGAAGCTCCACGTCGGCTTGCCGATGTTGAGTTGCCGCCGCTTCTCGAAGATCCCGCGGTCCGCCCAGAATTGCAGGACTTCACGCTCCAGGGCGGGGAAATCGGCCTGCGGATCGACCTTCGCGAAACTCATCGGCGGGGAACCTCGGCGGGGCGACGACTGATGCGTCATTCTATGGGAAGACCATACCTCACCGCGGCGGGTTCGGGTCACTCGCTCGCAAGCTCGCGGCGACGACCCAAACCCGACATTCCCCCCTTTCTTGTTGACCACGCCGGCTGGCCGATTACCATTTGCCCCGGACCACGATCGCCCTCTCCGACGAGACTCTCCCATGCGACTCCGCACGTTCGGAGGCGACCCGGTTCAGGTGTCCGAGGTCGGCCTCGGCTGCTGGCAGATCGGCGGCGACCAGTGGGGGCCGGTGTCCGACGCCGACGCCCTGGGCACCCTGCGGGCGGCGGTCGAGGCCGGCACCACCTTCCTGGACACGGCCGACATCTACGGCGGCGGGCGGAGCGAGGAGCTGATCGGCCGGTTCCGCCGCGAGCGGCCCGGCCCGCTGTTCATCGCCACCAAACTCGGCCGCTCCGCCGACCCCGGCTGGCCGGACAACTTCACCCCGGCGGTCGTCCGCCGGCACACCGAGGCGTCGCTGCGGCGGCTGGGGGTGGACGCGCTCGACCTGACGCAACTGCACTGCGTGCCGCTGGAGGTGCTGGAACGCGGGGAGGTGTTCGACACCCTGCGACAGCTTAGAAAAGAAGGGAAAATCCGCCGGTTCGGGGCGAGCGTGGAGAGTACCGCCGAGGCGAAAGCGGCGCTGAAACAAGAGGGGCTGGCGTCGCTGCAAGTCATCTTCAACATCTACCGCCAGACGCCGGCCACCGCGTTCTTCGACGAGTGCCGGGCGAAGGGCGTGGCCGTCGTCGTGCGGCTGCCGCTGGCGTCCGGGTTGCTCGCCGGCAAGTACACGAAAGAGTCCACGTTCGCGGCGACGGACCACCGCACCTACAACCGCAACGGGGAGAAGTTCAACGTCGGCGAGACGTTCGCCGGGCTGCCGTTCGAGAAGGGGCTGGAGTTGACCGAGAAGCTGAAAACGCTGCTACCGCCGGGGTACACGCTGCCGCTGGCGGCGCTGCGGTGGTGCCTGGATTTCCAGGCTGTGAGTGTCATCATCCCCGGCGGCCGCAACCCGGCTCAGGCGCGGGCGAACGCCGAGGCGAGTGGGGTGCCCCCGCTGCCGGCCGACTGCCACGAGAAGCTGCGGCGGTTCTACCGCGACGAGGTGAAACCGGCCGTCCGCGGTCCGGATTGAAAAAGAGGTTCACCGCCGAGGGCACATGAGGGCACAAGAGAAAGTCAGATTTCACCGCGGAGAACGCAGAGAGCGCGGAGAAGAGGACTGGGAGTGAAGCCAAGTTCTGTTCCTCCCAATCTTTGTTGTCTTCTCTCTGCGCCCTCCGCGCCCTCGGCGATGAATCCTCTTCGGTTTTCCTCTCGTGCCCTCATGTGCCCTCGGCGGTGAACCTCTTCATTTCTTTCCTGGATTCACCACCACCGGCGTGGTGGCGAACTCGGCGTCGCGGCCGGTCTTCCCCTTCAACTGCTCCTGAAACTCGAACGGGTCCGGGATGCGGAAGGGGAGATACGGGAAGCCGCCGACGGGCAGCGGGAACGGGGTGAACGTCAGCCGGGCGGCGGTCGCATCCGTGGTCGGGTCATCCAGCGACACCCGGTCCGGCTGCCGCCAGCCGGTCATCGGCACGTCAGTCGCCTTCGGGTTGGTCGGCCCGTCGGCCTTCACCCGCGGACGGTCCGGCAGTTTCACGTCGCTCGGACTCATCGCCGCGGACGAGCCGAGGTCGGTCGGCGGGCGTTCCGGCGGCGGGGCGGGCAGCGGGGGTTTGGATTGCGGGGCCGGAGCCGACGACCGCTTCACCACCACGTTCGACTGTGTCAGGTCGCTCGGGTCAGATTCGGACCTCCGCGGCTTCGGGGCCATCGTGATCCGGTCGGTCGGCAGCGCGGGGGTGGAATGGATCACCCGGCCCACCGCTTTTCCACCCAGGTCGGATGGCAGCACCACCACCGGCGGGTCAGCGGGTTTCGGGGCTGGGGCGGTCGGCGCGGACTCGGGCTGGTCCGGCACGACGAGCGTCGGAGTCGCGGCCTCGGCCGGGGCCGGCGGCGCGGGCGAACCGCAACCGGCGGCGAGGAGAAGCAGGAGTGGGAGGGTGCGTCGCATAGTTTTTCCTTGGCGAGCCGGGAGCGTGAGCGACCGGAGTCTTCAAGTCCTCCGGTCGCTCACGCTCCCGGCTCGCCACCTCACTTCTTCTCCGCCAGTTCGATCACCAGCTTCACCGCCTCGCCCGCCTTCGGCAGCGCGTCCGCGTTCACCTCCAGCTTCAGGTACTTCTCCTCCTTCATCGTCAGCGTGGACTGGAACACCGTCTCCACGTCCACCGGGAACAGGTAAATCAGCGACCCGGACACGTCCGCCCCGAACTCCGTCGCCGGCCGGCCCGGCGCCGCCTTCGACGGCCCGGACCCGGTGAACCGGAACTTCACCCCCTTCGGCATCGGCTTCTTCGTCTTCGGGTCGAGCAACACTTTGTCGAGCGACAGCCGCTTCGGGTTCCCGCCGGCCTGCGGCACATCAATGTACACGTTCACCTCCGGCCCCTCCGCCACCGCGTCCTCGCCGTACCCCGGCTTGCCCGGCTTCGCCCCGAGTTGGCCCATCGCCGCCGCCACCTCGCTCGGCAGCACGTCGATGGTGACGACGGTTTCGTGCGCCTTCTTCCCCACCCGGTCGCCCGCCTTCGGCTCCTTCTTGTACGGCCAGCAGGCGATCACCTCGATCGGGTACACCTCCTCCAGCACCTTCCGCGGGGCCACCTTGGCGTCGATGGTGACGGTCTTCTTCTCCTTGTCCACGGCGATTCCGGCGGGCGGCTTGTCGTCGGCGACAGCGACGGTGGCAATGAGACACGCGACGGGAACGAGGCAGACCCGCATGGCGGCTCCTCCGGGCGGCGAGACACCCATGTTCGCTGAATGACGGGCGGGATGCAAGCAGCTTGGTGAACCGGCGGCGTGAGCCGCCTGGGTGTAGTTCCACCCACGGGCTGACGCCCGCGGTTCACCAGAATGAAAAAGCCGCACGAGGAGCGGGGAACTCCTCGTGCGGCCCAGGAGGTCACACCATGCGCGGTCTGACCACCGGAACCGTACCCGCCTGCCGATCGGCCGGCGACGATGCACGGTCGTTTCCCCGCCCGGCACGAACTCTGCTGGCCTATCATCCGGTGTATCCGTCACGACCGGACTCATGCTGGTTCCGTTCGCCCGACGCGCCAGCGAGGGGAACCACACTCCCTCGCTGGCGCGTCGGGCTAACAAGACAGTGTTCCAACCGGACGGCTGACCCATGCGCGTGTTCGTTACCGGGAGTACCGGGCTGATCGGCCGGCGGGTGGTGCAAGCCTTGCTCGCCCGCGGGGATGTCGTCGTGCCGCTGTCGCGGAACCCGCTCACGACGGGTCACTTCGGCCCCGGCGCGTGCGAGCCGGCCGTCGGCGACCCGACCGTTGCCGGCCCGTGGCTGGACCAACTGGCGGCGTGCGACGCGGTCGTGCATCTGGCCGGCGAGCCGATCGCGGACAAGCGGTGGAGCGACGAGTTCCTGAAGCTGGTTCGCAGCAGCCGGGTGGACAGCACGCGGCTGATCGCCGAGACCCTGGCCCGCAACCCGCGGCGAACCGACGGCACGCCGAAGGTGCTGGTGAGCGGCAGCGGGGTGGGAATTTACGGGGCGAACACCGGCGACATCGTGATGACCGAATCCTGTCCACCGGGCAGCGATGTGCTGGCCGACATCTGTCGCGGGTGGGAGGCCGCCGCCGACCCGGCCCGCGCCGCCGGCGTGCGGGTGTGCCACACCCGTACCGGCCTGGTCCTCGACCCGGCCGGCGGGGCACTGCCGCGGATGGCCCTGCCGTTCAAGATGTTCGTCGGCGGGCGGATCGGGTCGGGCAAGCAGTGGGTGAGCTGGGTCCACCACGCCGACATGACCGGGCTGCTGCTGTTCGCCCTGGACACGCCGGGGTTCAGCGGCCCGTTCAACGCCGCCGCCCCGACGCCCGTGACGAACGCCGAGTTCTCGCGGGTGCTGGCGAAAGTCCTCGGCCGGCCGAACCTGTTCCCCGCGCCGGTGTTCGCCCTGCGAGTGCTGCTGGGGAAGATGGCGGAGGTGGTGGCCGGCGGCCAGCGGGCCACGCCGCAAGCGGCGACGGCGGCGGGGTATCGGTTCCGGTTCACGGAGGTGGAAGCGGCGCTGCGGGAGGTGTTCAACGGTGAGCCGCTTGCGGCTTAGCCGGCGAAGCCGCAAGCGGCTTAGCCCGGCGGCGGGTCGGTGATGCCCTGCACCAGCCCGATCGAGTCGTCCGGGCCGGACGGGATGCCCGGCACCCCGGCCACCGACTCGGGCGAGCGGGCCACGTTGATGAGGATCGGCTTGATCTCCCCGCTCACCACGTCCAGGGTCACGCACGTCTTCGGGTTCGCCCGGAACAGCGCGCCGGGGTTGGCCACCAGGGTGCGGCCGGTGCGGTGCTGCTCCCGCACGTGGGTGTGCCCGTAGAACACGTAGTCGAAGTAGTCGGACCGTTCCAGTTGGTAGAGCTGGTGCCGCTCGTGGCTGTGCACCCAGGCGATCCGCTTGCCGCCCAGCTCGATCGCCCCGAACGACTCGCTGTACGCCCCGCCGATGCCCTTGATGGCCGCCGCCAGCTTGCCCCGCTCCTTGTCCCAGTTGCCGAACACGAAGTGCGTGGGCACCGGCTTGAACAGCTGCACCGTCTCGACCGTCTCGATGTCCCCGCAGTGGAGAATCAGCTCCACCTGCTGCTCGGCCAGCAGGCGGACGGCCTCGGCGACGGCGTCGCTCCGGTCGTGGGTGTCGCTGACGATGCCGATCCGCATGCCGTCCTCGTTCCGGGCCGGGCTGCACTCGTCCGGCGTAACGGACGGCCTCGCACCACCGACCATCTTACGATAACAACCGGCGGTTCGGCAGAGTAGCAGGCACACTCCGTGTGCCGACCGCGGCGGACGGCACACGGAGTGTGCCTGCTACTTTCCAGACCCCCGTTGACCCCGCCCGCCGGCTCTGCTATCCGCCCCAACTTGCCCCGTTGTGCGTGCCCCGGAGGGCCTGCCGTGTCCGACCTGATCCCCGCCGACCGCCTTCCGCCGCAGAGCCGCGAGGCCGAGATGGGGGTGATCGGCAGCGTGCTGCGGGACAACGTCATCCTGAACGACATCCAGAACATCCTGCGGGTGGAGAACTTCTACTTCGACGCCCACCAGAAGATCTTCCAGGCGATCAGCGACATCTACAACGACGGCAAGCCGGTCGATCTGACCATCCTGTACGAGACGCTCAAGCAGCGGAAGCAGGTGGAGGACGTGGGCGGGGCGCAGTACCTGGGCGACCTGTGGGACGCCGCCCCGACCGCCGCCAACGCCGAGTACTACGCCCGCATCGTGCGGGACAAGGCGGTGGTGCGGAACCTGATCCACGCCAACACCGAGTTATTGCGGGACGCCTACGACGGGGTGATGAGCGCGGACGAACTGCTGGGCATGGCCGAGCGGAAGGTGCTGGAGATCGCCGAGCGGGGGACGGTGGGGGAGACGAAGTCGCTGAGCGAGGCGCTGACCGAGGCGTTCGACCGCATCGACGCCAAGGCCCGCGGCGACCTGAGCAACAGCGGCATCCCGAGCGGGTTCGTGGACCTGGACAACCTGACCGCCGGCCTCCAGAACAACGAGCTGGTGATTATTGCGGCGCGGCCGTCCGTCGGGAAGACAGCGTTCGCGCTCAACCTGGTGCGGCACGTCGTCGTCGAGGAGAAGCTGCCGGCGTTCTTCGTCAGCCTGGAGCAGGCGAAGGTGGAACTGGCCGAGCGGCTGCTGTGCTGCCAGAGCCGGGTGGACAGCCACAAGGTGCGGAAGGGGCACCTGGCGCAGGACGACATCCAGAAGTTGATCGCCGCGTCCGACTCGCTCAAGGGGAACAGCCGGGACGGGTACGTCAAGCTGTTCATCGACGACGCCCCGCAGCAGACCATGCTGCGGATCGCGGCCAACGCCCGCCGGCTGAAGCTGCGGCACGACCTGCGGCTAGTGGTGATCGACTACCTGCAGCTGATCGAGCCGGAGAGCCGGAAAGACCCGCGGCAGGAGCAGGTGGCGCAGATCAGCCGGCGGCTGAAGTTCCTGGCCCGCGAGCTGAAGATCCCGGTGATCGCGCTGGCCCAGGTGAACCGCGGCAGCGAGGACCGCCAGGACCACACCCCGCGGCTGTCGGACTTGAGGGAAAGCGGGAGCATCGAGCAGGACGCGGACACGGTGATGATCCTGCACCGGCCGGCGCGGTTCGACAAGGCGCAGGAGGACAACGTGCTGGAGGTACACCTGGCCAAGCAGCGGAACGGGCCGACCGGCCAGATCACGCTCACCTACCTGCGGCAGTACATGCGGTACGAGAACTACATCGCCGACCTGGGGCCGGGCGGGTACTAGAACGGGTCGAGCCGCTTGCGGCGTAGCCCCGGAGCTACGCCGCAAGCGGCTCGAACGGGTTGCCCCGGCGGCCACCGGGTCACGTCCCCGTCGGTTTGGCGATGACGATGTCGTAGGTGTTCGTGCCCTTGCTGATGGTGGTGGTCAGCCCGGACGTGTCGGGGTCGTAGAACTGGTCCGGCACGTCCAGGAACTTCAGGTTCACCTTCTTCCGCCCCTTGCCCTCCGGCCCGGTGTACGCCCCGCCGGCCATCATGTGGCTCATGTACCGGCCGTAAGACGCCTTCGGCAGCACCCCCACCTTCACCTCGCCGAGCGGCGCGTTCTCCACCGTGTACGTGCCGTCGTCCAGGATCACCCCCATCGCCACCCCGTCGCCGGCCCCCCGCACCAGCACGTTGGCGTACTGCAGCTGGTCCGGGCCGAACTTGATGGTGCCGGTCAGGGTGGCCCCGCTCTCGGGCAGGGCGACGGCGCGGTTGCTGCCGCACGCCGCCACCCCGATGGCGGCCGCCGCCACCACCGCCGCCGCCAGCACGCGGACGAACCGACTCATGGAACCCTCGCTAGTGGGCCGTCACTTCCCTTTCGGGGTGGCGGTCTTCGGGATGACGATGTCGTAGGTGGTCGAGCCCTTGTTCACCGTCGTCTTCAGCCCGGACTTGTCCGGCTCGTAGAACTTCTCCGGGATGTCGGTGAACTTGACGTTCGTCTTCTTCCGCCCGGCCTTGCCGTCCGGCCCGCCGGTCATGGCCCCGGCCTGCATCTGGTCCGACTGGAACTGGCCCATGGCCGCCTTCGGGTTCACCCCGATGGTCACCTCCCCGGTCGGCGCGTTCTCCACCTTGTACCGCCCGTCGTCGCCGATGTTGCCGGTGGCCACCTTGCCGCCGCCGGACACGGTGACCTGGGCGTAGTGCAGTTGCTCGCCGCCGTAGGTGACCGTCCCTTCCAGGGTGGCCCCGGACTCGGCGATGGCCACCGGCGCGTTGCTCCCGCACCCGGCCGCGAACGCGAAGCCGACCGCGGCCATCGCCAGCGCCAGCCCCTTCCGCAAATGGGACATAACCCCCTCGTCGTGGTGTGGTGTGTGATGACGTGTGGGGACGGGCCGGCGGCGGGCGGGTGTGAGCCGCCGGCCGCCGGCCGCCCGAACCGGGTCACTGGTTGTTGATGCTCAGGGCTTCCCCGCCGTTCGGGGTGACGCCCGAGCTCCACACCGGGATGGACACGGCGGTGGACACGTTCCGCACGCTGCCGTCGCCGAGCAGCACCTGCACGCCGGCGGACGTCATCGGGTAGATGTTGTGGAAGTTCTGCTGCGGGCGGATCAGCTTCCGCCGGGGCGGCTGGAACATCTCGAACTGCTGGCCGGTGAACATGCAGTCCTGCCGCCACCACTGGCCGTACTCGTCGTCCCACGTCACGCCCGGGTCGTTACAGTTCTGGCCGAAGTACGGCATGCCGGCTTCCGGCGTGTCGGTGCTCGCCCACATGTTGATGCCCTGCTCCTGGGCGGCCCACCGCTCCCGCACGTCCCAGTCGCGGTAGTACATGCGGCGCTCGCCCGTCACCATGTGCTTCTCGGCCACGAACATGGTGTTGGACAGGCCGTCGGACACGCTGGCCACGGTGTTCTGCCCGGCCCCGGTGTGCCACCACATGACCATCCAGCTCTGCCACCCGGCCCACGACTGCTTGCTGTTCCGCGAGCCGAACACCCGCTGGTTGGGCACGTAGCTGGTCAGCTTCATGCGGAAGATGTCGCCCGACCCGCCGCCGGTGTACGGCCACGACCAGTCCACCGTGTCGTACGGGCTGTCGTCCGTCGGCGACACGTACGGCTTGGGGATGTCCGACCCGCCCATCTTGCGGCTGTCGCTCCGCCGCTGGCCCATGATGTAGTACGGCCCCCAGGTGGGCAGGTCCTTGACGATGTTCTCCTGCTCCATGTACGGCAGCAGGCACCAGAAGAACGTCGTCTTGTCGCTGCCGGCGGTGGCCGAGTTGTACGGCAGGTACGGCCCGCGGTACACGTTCGCGTTCGGCTCGAAGAACGACGACCACTGGTTCACGCACACCGGCGGGTACGCGCCGAGCGAGTCGTGCGCGTTGTGCACGGCGATGCCGATCTGCTTCAGGTTGTTCTGGCTCTGCATGCGGGCGGCGGCCTCGCGGACCTTCTGCACCGCCGGCAGCAGCAGGCCGATGAGGATGGCGATGATGGCGATCACCACCAGCAGCTCGATCAGGGTGAACCCGGACCTCGCGCGTTTCATGGGAGAGACCTCACACACGGAAGAATGAAGACACCCGCCGCGCCGGAGAAAGGCGCGTCACCCGACCACCGCATCGCCGGGGCGGGACACCCGGAGATCGGACACCCGCAGACCGAGGTCCGCGGCGTATGTGTTGAAGATCAGCAGGAAGGCGATCCACGGCGCACCGAACGCCGGCGCCTCCTTACAGTCGAGCATGTCCGCCGCCCGCACCTCGATCGTCCGCCACTGGTACTCGTCGCACGCGGCGAACTCGCCGTTCCACTCCAGCACCCCGGTGGCCGGCCGGCCGGGGCGGTCGCCCCGCATCTGCCGCACCACCAGGCACACCTGGCCGGGGCCGGCCGCGTCCGCGTGGTACCTCACCCGCACCACCGAGTCCGGCCACAGCCGCACCAGCCCGCGGCTCCAGTAGCTGTTCGACCGCACCTCGTACAGCACCGCCTTGTGGTACGGGTCGTACCACATCTGCGGGGCCAGGGCCAACCCGTCCGGGGTGCCCTCGACCGACCCGACCGCCCACCGCACCGGCGACCCGTCCGCCAGGGTGAGGGCGAACCGCTCGGGCATGTCGGGGATGAGGCCGCGGGTCAGCCCGCCGGCGGCGTGGACGGTGACCAGCTCGCCGCCGCGGAGGTCGGCCAGCGCCTCGCCGGCCCGGTCGGCCACCCGCGCCTGCCCGTACTGCACCCGCACCTCGGTGCCGGTCTCGTCGGCCGCCATGCCGAGCGACGCCCCGCCG
>JALHQU010000197.1 GCA_022841795.1 Fimbriiglobus sp. | reverse complement strand
CCCTCACCCGCCACGACCTGCGGTCGTGACGACCTCTCCCCGGCGGGGAGAGGTGAAGAGGGCCACCGGATCACTGACCCATGTTCTGCCGCTTCTTGCTCACGATCCGCTGGCCCTTGCCGCCGATGGTGTACACGATCGGATCCGGGTTCTCGTTAGCGTCCAGACCGATCTCCAGTTCGTAAGTACCCCCCCACGGGCTCTGCAACGCCGCCGGCCCACCGTCCACGAGCGGGTTCCTACCGTTCACTCCGACGACCAGTTCGCCCAGATTTTCCGGCATCCTGTCGTTCTTGACCGCGAACGCCTTGCACTGGCTCTCGAACATCGCGCACGTCTGCTGGGCGGTGTCGATCTTGGCGTCATCCAGGTAGCCGAACACGTACACCCCGGCGACGGCCGCCAGGATCACCAGGATGGCCACGACCACGAGCACTTCGAGCAGGGTGAAGGCGGCCCGACGCTGCACGGCCGGACGGCGAACGGAGGACACGATCATGGCCGACTCCGAGAAAGGGATTACGGGGCGGGAACCGTCGGTGTGACACTGGTATATATAGGCGGGACCCACTTAACGGGTCATGAGAGCTTGGGAAGTGTTCCACTCGCTCCGCGAGTGGTTCGGAGGCCACTCGCGGAGCGAGTGGAACACTTCCACCCCATTCGTAACCGCCGTCCGGCGACCCCCGCCGCCGGAACTGGTAAAACGGTACCAGCATTACCCACGATCCACCCGATCGGTTCCAACCGGATTTTCGCCGCCCGCCGCAACGGATTGGGGGAAAACGGGATGGGATGATTATTCGTCCGTAACACCGGGCCGGGAACCGCTCATGCCGCACCCGCTGTACAGCCCGGAAATCCGGGACATGCTGGAGCAGAACGACGCCGCCGGGCTGGCGGCGCTGTGCGAGGAGCTGCACCCGGCCACCGTCGCCGAGGCGGTGGCCGACACCCTGTCCGCCGATCAAATCTGGCACCTGCTGGGCAGCACCGACGTCCGCACCCAGGCGGCCATCTTCGAGTACCTGCCGGCCGAACTGCAGATCGAGCTGGTGGCCGACCCGTCCCGCCCGCAGGTGGCCAAGCTGATCGAGAAGATGTCCCACGACGACCGGGTGGACCTGCTGAAGAAGCTGCCCCGGCGGGTGTACGAGTCGCTGCTGCGGCTGGTGGACGACGTGGACCGGCGGGACATGAAGGCGCTGTTCGAGTACGGCGAGAACACCGTCGGCGGGATCATGACCACGGACTACTCGTGGCTGCCGCCCACCCTGACCGCGGCCGAGGCGATCGACCAACTGCGGGCGCAGGCGCCGGACAAGGAGACCATCTACTACATCTACGTGCTGGACGAGGCGAAGAAGCGGGCGGACGGCGGGCCGGCCCCGCGGACACTGCTCGGGGTGATCTCGCTGCGGGACCTGATCCTGGCCCCGCGGCACGCCCTCATCCGCGACCTGATGGAGGAGGAGATCGTCGCCCTCAAGTTCACCGAGGACCGGGCGACGGCCGCCGACCGGCTCGGGCGGTACGACTTCATCGCCGTGCCGGTGGTGGACGAGAACGGCGGCATGCTCGGCATCGTCACGCACGACGACGCGCTCGACGTGGTGACGCAGGAGGCGACCGAAGACCTGCAGCGGCAGGGGGGCGTCAGCCCGATCGTCGGCGACTACCTCCAGGCCGGGCTGCGGCAGGTGTGGCAGAGCCGGGTGGTGTGGCTGGCGGTGCTGTTCATCGCCCAGATGGCGACGGTGTACGCCATGGCCCACTACGAGGGCGAGCTGGCGAAGGTGACGGTACTCGCCACCCTCATCCCGCTGTGCCTGAGCGTGGGCGGGAACGCCGGGTCGCAGGCGTCCACCCTGGTGACGCGGGCGCTGGCCCTGGATCAGGTGCGGGTGAAGGACTGGTTCCGGGTACTCCGCCGCGAACTGGTGGTGGGGGTGGCCCTCGCGGCCACGCTCGGGGTACTCGGGCTGGCCCGCACCTACTTCACCACCCCCGGCGACATCAACAACCGGCCGGCCGACCTGCTCAAGCTGACGTGGGTGATCGCCGTGTCGGTCACGCTGATTTGCCTGTGGGGGACGCTGCTCGGGGCGATGCTGCCGATCGTCATCAAGAAGCTGGGGTTCGACCCGGCGCTCATGTCCAGCCCGTTCATCGCCACGCTGAGTGACGTGTCCGGCATTGTCATCTACTTCAACGTGGCGTGGGTGTTCTTCTTCTCCGGGTGGGTGTGACCCATCTTCTGGAACCGGGAACGCAGTGACCGGGTGTGCAGAACCCCACCCGGTCACTGCGTTCCCGGTTCCAGAAGACGGCCCTCATTTTCCCCTCATGAACAGCCCGGACACTTCCGGTACATTCCTGCCACCCCTCCCTCCCCGGAGCCTCTCCCGTGCTGCCCCTGTACCCGCTGCTTGCGCTCAGCCTGCTCGCCGCCGACCCGCCGAAGCCGGCCGACCTGCCCAGGCCGCAGGAGCTGACCGCCCAGCAAGACCACAAGAAGATGCTGGAGCAGTTGAAGATCGAGTCCATCCGCCGCGGGGCGGACGGCAACAACCGGAACGCGGCGAACGCCGCCAACACGGACGAGGCCAAGGCCACCCCGTACCCGGACCTGCCCGACCCGCTGGTGTTCGACGACGGCAAGCCGGTGAAGACGGCGGCCGACTGGAAGAAGCGGCGGGCGGAGATCGTCGAACACTTCGACCGCGAGGTGTACGGCCGGGTGCCGAAGGACGTGCCGGCGGTGAAATGGGAGGTGACGGAGACGGTGAAGGAGAAGGTGGGCGGGATCGACGTGACGACGAAGCGGCTGGTGGGCAAGGTGGACAACTCGAGCTACCCGCACGTCGCGGTGAACATCGACCTGACGCTCACCACCCCGGCCGACGCCCCCGGCCCGGTGCCGGTGATGATGGAACACGGGTTCGTGTTCCGCCCGCGGCCGGCCGCTCCGCCCGTCGCCGCCGCCGCGGTCGGCTGGCTGGCCGGGGTGTACGGGTTCAGCCCGCGGCCGGGTGCGACGCCGCGGCCGGCGGGCAAGCCGTGGACGCAGCAACTGATCGAGAAGGGCTGGGGGTACGCCATCATTTCCCCGAACAGCATCCAGGCGGACACCGGCGGGCGGCTGCCGGGCGGGGGTGGGGGCGGCGGGTTCGGCGGCGGCAACACCACCTATCAGGGCCTCACCACCGGCATCATCGGGCTGTGCAACAAGGGGCAGCCGCGGAAGCCGGACGACTGGGGCGCGCTGCGGGCGTGGGCGTGGGGCGCCAGCCGGGCGCTCGACTACCTGGAAACCGACAAGGCCGTGGACGCCAAACAAGTCGGCATCGAGGGGCTGTCGCGGTACGGCAAGGCGGCGGTCGTCACCATGGCCTACGACGAGCGGTTCGCCATCGGGCTGATCGGCAGCAGCGGCCAGGGCGGGGCGAAGATCATCCGCCGCGACTTCGGCGAAAAGGTGGAGAACGTGGCGTCGTCCGGCGAGTACCACTGGATGGCCGGCAACTACATCAAGTACGCCGGCCCGAAGACGGCCAAGGACCTGCCGGTGGACGCGCACCACCTGGTGGCCCTGTGCGCCCCGCGGCCGGTGTTCATCAGCGTCGGCTCGCTCAAGGTGGAGGGCACCTGGATCGACGCCAAGGGCAGCTTCCTGGCGGGTCTGGAAGCCGGGCCGGTGTACCAGCTGCTCGGCAAGAAGGACTACGGCACGACGGAGTTCCCGGCCGAGAAGGTGGGCCTGACCGACGGGGACGTGGCCTTCCGCATGCACGAGGGCGGGCACACCGTCGGCCCGAACTGGCCGCCGTTCCTGACGTGGGCCGAGCGGTACATCACCCCGCCGGCGAAGAAGTGATGTCGTGGTGCGCCAGGTTTTGTTAGCCCGACGCGCCAGCGAGGGGAAGCACGCACCCCTCGCTGGCGCGTCGGGCTAACAAAACCTGGGCTGGCGGAAACGCCACCGGACGCCCGGCCGGGTTCCGGCTATCCCAATCGGGATGACGGCCACCCCCCGACCCGTCGGCGAGCTGCTCCGCGAGTGGCGGCAGCGGCGGCGGCTGAGCCAGCTCGAACTGGCGCTCGACGCCGCCCTGTCCACCCGCCACCTCAGCTTCCTGGAGACCGGCCGGTCGCAGCCCAGCCGCGAGATGCTGCTGCGGCTGGCCGAGCGGCTGGGGGTGCCGCTGCGGGAGCGGAACGCCCTGCTGGTGGCCGCCGGGTTCGCCCCGGTGTACCCGCAGCGGCCGCTCGACGACCCGGCGCTGGCCGCCGCCCGCCGGGCGGTGGACGTGGTACTGGCCGGGCACGAGCCGTTCCCGGCGGTGGCGGTGGACCGGCACTGGACGATCGTGGCCGCCAACCCGTCCATCCGCCGGCTGCTGGCGAACGTCGGCCCGGCCGCCGCCCGCCCGCCGGTGAACGTGCTGCGGCTCAGCCTGCACCCGGACGGGCTGGCCCCGCGGATCGTCAACCTGCCCGAGGTGCGGCGGCACATCCTCGCCCGACTGCGGCAGCAGATCGACTCGTCCGCCGACCCGGTTCTCGCCGCCCTGCTCGCCGAACTGGCCGGGTACCCGGCGCAGGCCGACGACCACCGGGAACCAGACCCGACGGACGTGATCGTACCAATCCGGCTCGCCTCCCCCGCCGGGGTACTCAACCTGTTCAGCACCACCACCGTGTTCGGCACGCCGATCGACGTGACGCTGGCCGAGCTGGCCGTCGAGGCGTTCTACCCGGCCGACGCCGCCACCGCCGACGCCCTCCGCGCGGCCGCCGACCCGGCCGAAAATTCCGTGGCAGAATTACCTGTCAGGTAATCGACTCCGACCGAACGACCCGGTTTAATTCGCCGTCCCGCAGGCCCTGGGCACCCCGCCCGCGGCCGGGGCGAATTGAAACCGAGGAGTTCGACATGACCCGTGGCATCCTGACCGCCGCCGTGTGCGTGCTGGCCGCTTCCGCGTTCGCCGACGACAAGGCGGACGGGCTGGCCAAGCTGAAGGGCACCTGGGTGGCCGAGTCCCGCACGTTCGACGACAAGGCGGAGGCGAAGGCCGACCTGAACGGGCTGACGCTGACCATCGACGCCGACGGGTTCAGCACCGCCGACAAGGACGGCAAGACGCTGCTGAAGGGGAAGCTGGCCACCCCGGCGGCGACGCACGTGGACATCACCGTCGCCGGGCCGGACGGCAAGGACGCGGTCATCCCCGCGCTGTACAAGCTGGACGGGGACACGCTCACCACCGCCGTACCGCAGGCCGGCGGCGGCCGCCCGACCGAGTTCAAGGCGGAGAAGGGGAGCGGCGTGCGGGTGACGGTGTACCAGCGGAAGAAGTGAGCTGGCGATCGTCGGGCCGCCACGGAGGGCGGCCCCTACAAGAAGGCCTATCTTGTAGGGGCCGCCCTCCGTGGCGGCCCGTGGTCCGTCGGCGACGGACCACTTCCTCTCAGAGAACAGCCCCGGAGCCTCGCCGTGCCCCTCGACCTCGGACGGATGCACGCCTGGATCATGGCCGAACTCGCCGCCGGTCGGCCGGTGGCCGAGTCGATGGCCCGGCTGATCGGCGAGTGCGAGGCCGGGCACCCGCACGCCGACTGGCCGCGGTTCCGGGAGCTGGATTACGCCGACCTGACGAACGTGGTCGAGTGGATCGAGGCGCCGTTCGAGTTCGAGCCGCCCGAGTGCCGCCTCCGCGGGCTGTGGTTCGGGCTGTTCAACACGCACTCGGACGACGGCACCCCGGTGATCGACATCCGGCTGAGCGGGTCGGCCCGGTACGACCCGGCGGACGTCAACATCGATTGGGCGGTGCGGCCCGAGTGGGAGCCGGAGTACGCGGGCGCCGGGTCGGCGGTGCTGGCCGACATCTACCGAATTGCGTACCGGCCGAAGGCGAGTGCGGCGGAGCGGAAGGGCCGGCTCGGCGACGCCGCCGAGTACCCGCTGTGCCTCGGGTACGGGGCGTTCGCCGTCCGCGACGCCCTCGGGCAGGTGGATGCGGCGCTGCTGCTCGGACATGCCGACTCGCTCGGGGTGGCGGTCGGGTTCGACAGCGGGGATTTCGTGCGGCTCGGCGAGTTCGGCCCGAACGGGCTGTCCGCTACCGGGTCGCACGAACCGGGTTAGCGCTTCCCCTTCTTCAGGCTGCGGGCCTTGTGCTTCCGCGCCCGCACCCGCTTTTTCTTCGCGTTCCGTAGCTCTTTCCGCGCGTGCTGAATGCCCATGGTCGTGTCTCCGGTTCGGGTGAGAACCACCTATGATACGACCGCCCGCGGCGGCGGCATCGGCCGATCCCGGTGAACCGCCGGCGTCAGCCGTGATGTGGTGAACCGCGGGCGTCAGCCCGTCGGGTGTGTTTCCCACCCAGGCGGCTGACGCCGCCGGTTCACCCGATCAATACCAAACACCCCATGACCCCGCCCGCCGAGCGAACGGAAACCGTCCTGGTGGTGGAGGACGAAGAGTTCGTCCGCGAGCTGGCTGTCGCCATCCTCGAACAAGCCGGGTACCGGGTGCTGGCGGTCGGGTGCGGGGCCGCCGCCCTCGCCCTGCCGCCGGACGAGCGGATCGACCTGCTGCTGACGGACGTGGTCATGCCCGGGCTGGACGGGCCGGCCCTGGCCGAGCGGCTGACCGCCGCCCGCCCCGGTCTGCGGGTGGTGTTCGTCAGCGGGTACCCGAGCGACGTGCTGATCCGGCCGGGGGTGCCGGACGAGCGGGTGGCGTTCCTCCAGAAGCCGTACTCGGTGGACCAACTCGCCGCCGCGGTGCGTGCTGCTCTGGACGGGTAACTTCTCTTCGCCGCGACCTGCGGGAGCGGAATCCGCTCCCGCAGGTCGCGGCGAAGACGCATCGCCGGTTGCCATTGCCCCGCCCCGCCACTTCCGGGCACAATTCGCCCGAACCCGCCTCCGGGTGATCGCCGAAAGGATTCGGTCATGCCCCCGTCGGACGACGACCCGATCGTCTACTCCGCCCGTTTGCGCGCGGCCGGCCCCCTGCCCTGCCCGGCCGCCGTCACCCTGTCCGCCGTCGTCCCGCTGTTCGACGAGCAGGAGACGCTGCCCGAGTTGTACCGCCGCCTCACCGACACTTTGTCGGCCCTCGGCGTCGAGTACGAGCTGGTGTTCGTGAACGACGGCAGCCGCGACCGCACGCCGGGCCTGCTGGCGCAGATCGCGGCTCTGGACGGGCGGGTAGTGCCGGTCCACCTGAGCCGCAACTTCGGCCACCAGGCGGCGGTGACGGCCGGGCTGGACCACGCCCGTGGGAACGCCGTCGTGGTGCTGGACGGCGACCTGCAAGACCCGCCGGAGGTGATCCCGACACTGGTGGAGCGGTGGCGGGAGGGGTTCGACGTGGCGTTCGCCGTGCGGACCAAGCGGAAGGAGGGGCCGGTCAAGCGGGCCGGGTACTTCGCCTTCTACCGGCTGCTGCGGGCGGTGGCCGACCTGGACATCCCGCTGGACACGGGTGATTTCTGCCTGATGGACCGGCGGGTGGTGGACGCGCTGAACCGGCTGCCCGAGCGGGGGCGGTTCGTGCGGGGGCTGCGGACGTTCGTCGGGTTCCGGCAGGTGGGCGTCAGCTACGAGCGGGACGCGCGGTACGCCGGGGTGCCGAAGTACACGCTGCGGAAGCTGGCCGGGCTGGCGCTGGACGGGGTGGTGAACTTCAGCGGGTTCCCGGTGCGGGCGGTCGGCGGGCTGGGCGGGCTGCTGTCGCTGCTCGGGGCCGGGTTGCTGGCCGGGTGCGGGGTGGCGTGGGCGGCGGGCAGCCCGCCGGCCGGGTGGGCGGCGGTGCTGGCGGCGATCGTTTTCCTGGCCGGGGTGCAGATCGGCTGCGTCGGGGTGGTCGGGCTGTACGTGCTGAAAATTTTCACCGAGGCGAAGCGGCGGCCGTCCTACATTGTGGACACGACGCCCGCCGGCCCCCCTCTCCCCAAGGGGCGAGGGGAGTTATGTCCGCTGACCGCCCGCGGCACGCCGTCGCCCCGACCAAGCCTAGCCCGCTCAAGAGGGCGGCGAAGGCGGTCATCCACGGCGTGTGCGTCGTCCTGGTGCTGCCGGTGTGGGTGCAGCACCGGCTGTGGTCGCTGGTCATCGGCAAGGACCGGGCGCTGGAGACCTGCACGCAGACGCTCGCCGGAGTGCCGGGCCTCACCGGCGTGTTCCTGCGGCGGGCGTTCCTCGGGCTGGTGCTGACGAAGTGTGCGAAGGACGCGGAGATCAGCTACGGCACGCTGCTGTCCCAGACCGGGGCGGTGATCGACGAGAACGTGTACGTCGGCCCGCGGTGCCACCTCGGGCTGGTTCACCTGGAAAAGGACGTGCTGCTGGCCGCCGGGGTGCATATTCCGAGCGGCGGGCAGACGCACCACTTCGACGACCCGGACGTGCCCATCCGCGAGCAGGGCGGGGAGCGGGTGCTGGTGCGGATCGGCGAGGGGGCCTGGATCGGCAGCGCCGCGATCGTGCTGGCCGACGTGGGCCGGGGAACGATCGTCGGCGCCGGGTCGGTGGTGACCAAGCCGCTGCCCGACAACGTAATCGCCGCCGGGGTGCCGGCCAAGATTCTCCGTCCGCGGTTCGTACAATCATCCCGACCTACATCGCCCGAGGACCAGGTGTGACCGCGACGTTGCAACGCCCCGACCCCACTCGCACCCCGTTTCACGCCCCGCGAGACGCCCGCCCCATGCCCGACCACGCCGGCACCCTGTCCGTGCTCATCCCGGTGTACAACGAGGAGAAGTACGTCGGCGAGATCATCACCCGCGTGCTCGCCCTCGGCCCGGTGGTGAAGGAGCTGGTGATCGTGGACGACGGGTCGAAGGACCGCACCGCCGAGGTGGTGCAGGCCCGCGCCGACGGCGAGCCGAAGATCCTCTTCCACAAGTCGCCGAAGAACGGCGGGAAGACGGCGGCCATCCGCAAGGCGCTGGAGCTGGCCACCGGCGACGTGCTGATCGTGCAGGACGCCGACCTGGAGTACGACCCGGCCGAGATCCCGGACGTGATCGCCCCCATCCTGGCCGGGCAGGCGGACGTGGTGTTCGGCAGCCGGTTCCTGGTGCGGAAGGCGGCGCGGGTCCACTACTTCTCGCACTACCTGGCGAACAGCTTCCTGACGTTCCTGTCGAACTGCCTGACCAACCGCAACATGACCGACATCGAGACCGGGTACAAGGCGTTCCGCAAGGAGGTGATCCAGCCGCTCAAGCTGACCAGCAAGGGGTTCGGCATGGAGGTGGAGATCACGGCGATGGTGTGCAAGACGAAGGCCCGCACCTACGAGGTGCCCATCTCGTACTACGGCCGGGCGTATGACGAGGGGAAGAAGATCGGGTTCTGGGACGGGGTGGCGGCCCTGTGGTACATCGGGTTCTACAACCTGATCCAGCCGCTCACCGGGTCCGGCCGGGCATACAAGAACACGGTGAACGAGTCGCTGGCCAGGACCGCCGCGGCCGTCGGCCACTGACCCGACTCCCACCTCCCGCCCCGGTGTCGCAGTGATTCACCGTCTGCCGACGGCCGCCTTCCTGGCGGTTCTGTTCCTCGCCGCGTCCGGGCTGCGG
This sequence comes from Fimbriiglobus sp., assembly GCA_022841795.1. Classification (GTDB taxonomy): domain Bacteria; phylum Planctomycetota; class Planctomycetia; order Gemmatales; family Gemmataceae; genus JALHQU01. The sequence continues at coordinate 2,782 of JALHQU010000197.1, read as the reverse complement.
TTCGGGTTCACCCTCGCCTACCGCGGCGACCTGACCCGCCCGTTCGAGGGCCTGGCCGCCGGTGCCGACCCGTTCGACTACGATCTGTTCGGCCGGAACATGGCGGCCGGCCGCGGGTACGTGTGGGAGGACGGCACCCCGACCTCGTTCCGCGCCCCCGGCCTGCCCCTGTTCCTCGCCGGGCTGTACTCGGTCGTCGGGGTGAGCTACCCGGCCGCGTACGCCGCCCTGGCCCTGCTCGGCGGGGCGTGCGCGGTGGCCACGTTCTTCCTGGCCCGCGAACTGGCGGACGAGCGGTTCGCCCGGTGGGCGGCGGTGCTGGCCGCCGTCTACCCGCCGGACGTGTACGCCTGCTCGCACTTCTTCTCCGAGGCGCTATTCGCCCCGCTGCTCGGCGGCGGGCTGGCACTGCTCGCCCGCGGCGTCCGCACGCACGCCGTCTGGCCGCTCGCCGCCGGCGGGCTGCTGCTCGGCTTGGCCGCCCTCACCCGCAGCTTCGCCGTCCTCCTCCTCCCGCTGTTCGCGGTGTGGCTGCTCGGCCACCCGCTCGCCCGCCGCGGGTGGGTCGCGGCGGCGGTCTTCTCCGTCGGGTTTCTGGCCGCCGTGCTGCCGTGGACGGCCCGCAACTACCACGTCCACGGGCGGCCGGTGCTCATCGCCACCAACGGCGGGTCCACGTTCTACGGGGCCAACAACCCGGTCGTCGCCGCCTCCTTGAAGGAGCACGGGAACTGGATCGCGACCACCAAACTGCCGGGGCGAGACCTGATCGACGCCCAGCCGGACGAGGTGTCGCACGACAAGATGGAGTGGAAGCTGGGGGCGGACTGGGTGAAAGAACACCCGGGGCAGTTCGCCAAACTGGGAGTGTTCAAGGTGATCCGCTTCTGGCTGCCGTTCGTCAACTACCCGAGCCTGAAGGTGTACCCGGTGGCGAACGTGCTGCTCACCACCCCGTTCCTGGTGGTCATCCTGGTCGGCCTGTTCGCGTCGGTGGTCAACGGCGCCGACCGCCGCCGGTTCGCCGTGCTGCACCTGACCATGCTGGCGAACCTGGTCATGGTCGTCATCTTCTGGGGCGACCCGCGGTTCCGGGACGCGAACACCCCGGTGCTGATGTGCTACGCGGTCGTCGGCCTGCTCCGCCTGTCCGGGTGGTTCTCCCGCCGCCGCGGGGCGGTGCCGGCGGTCGCGCACTGACCGCCCCCACGCCTCAGGAGTTCGCTTCCGGCCGCAGCAGCGGGAACAGGATCACGTCGCGGATGGTGTGGCTGTTCGTCAGCAGCATGACCAGCCGGTCGATGCCGATGCCCAGCCCGCCGGCCGGCGGCATGCCGTGCCGCAGCGCGCGGATGAAGTCCTCGTCCAGCTTCGCCATGCTGTCCTCCTCGCTCTGCCCGACCAGTTGCTTGCGGAACGTCGCCTCCTGGGTGATCGGGTCGTTCAGCTCGGTGTAGGCGTTCGCCAGCTCCATCCCGTGCACATACAGCTCGAACCGCTCGGCCAGGAGCGGCTCGTCCCGCCGCCGCTTGGTCAGCGGGCACAGCTCGGCCGGGTAGTCGTGGACGAACACCGGGCCGGTCAGGTGCGGCTCGACCACCTCCCCGAACAGGTCGTTCACCAGCACGTCGTGCTCCTTCTCCACCGGGCCGCCGCCCTCGGTCTTGAGCGTCAGCGGCACCTTGAACTCGCCCGCCTTCGCCCTCACCGCCGCCCGGTCGAGCATGTCGCACCCGACGTGCTGCTGGAACAGGTCGCCGTACCTCGCCCGCTGGAACGGCGGGGTGAAGTCCACCGTGTGGTCGCCCCATGGCAGGGTGCGGTTGAGCGGCGTCGGGTCCATCCGCGACTCGTTGTGCAGCGGCTGGTTGGGGGCGTTCACCACGTCCACGCACGCCACCAGCAGCCCCTCGGTCAGGGTCATCATGGTGCCCAGGTCGCCGTAGGCGTGGTACAGCTCCAGCATGGTGAACTCGGGGTTGTGCTTGTGGCTCACCCCCTCGTTCCGGAACACTCGGCCGATCTCGTACACCTTTTCGATGCCGCCGACGAGCAGCCGCTTGAGCGGCAACTCCAGCGCGATGCGAAGCACCAGGTCCAGGCCGAGCGCGTTGTGGTGCGTCTCGAACGGGCGGGCCGCCGCCCCGCTCGCCACCGCCTGCAACACCGGCGTCTCGACTTCCAGGTAACCCTGCGCGTCCAGGTGGTTGCGGATCGTTCGTAGGATCTTCACCCGCTGGTGCGCCTTCCGCAGCGTGGCTTCGGTGTAGATCAGGTCGAGGTAGCGGTGCCGCAGCCGGTACTCCTCATCCGCCATGCCGTAGTAGCCGGTCGGGTGCGGTTCCAGGCTCTTGGTCAGGTACGTCAGCGTCGCCCCGCGGACGGTCGGCTCGCCCATCTTCGTCTTGCCGAACTCGCCGTCCACGCCGATCAGGTCGCCCAGGTCGAGCAGTTCCGCGATCTTCCACCCGAGTTCGCCGATCTGCTTCGCCCCGAGCATCACCTGCACCTTGCCCGTCTGGTCCCACACGTCGAGGAAGTACACCTTGCCCATCCGCCGGCGGCCGACCACCCGCCCGGCGATCCGCACCGTCGGCCCGGGGGTGCCGGTGTCGAACGCCTCGGCCGGCAGCGCCCGCACGGCGGCGATCGGGGTGTGGTTGTCGAACCGCTGGCCCCACGGGTCCACGCCCAGCGCTTCGATCTGCCGCAGTTTCTCCAGCCGGACGGCGGCGTGGTCCTGCTGCTCGGGCGGGGTCGGGTTCGACGGGTCGGACGACAC